>JAFZKQ010000055.1 GCA_017553575.1 Paludibacteraceae bacterium | reverse complement strand
CTTGGGGATAGAGGTGTATTTGACAACTGCACCAATCTAACGTCTGTCACTATACCTAATTCGATAACAAAGATTCCTCAGAATGCATTTCATGGTTGCAAGAAACTCACTTCTATTGTTATACCATCATCTGTCATAGAGATTGATGAATATGCATTTACTGCTACTGGTTTAACTTCGTTTGAGATGCCTAATTCTGTCACTTCCATTGGCGTACACGCATTGGCTTATAATGATAGTCTTACATCTGTCACCCTCTCTGAATCTCTTACAACCATCAGTAGCTGTACATTCAGAGATTGTGGAAAACTGACATCTGTCACCATTCCCACCGGTGTAAAGACTATTGGGGAAGAGGCTTTCGCATATTGCCCTAGTCTTTCATCCATCACTCTTCCAAATTCGATTGAACATATCATGCCATACGCTTTCCTTGAGTGTAAAAGCTTAAAGTCAATCGTTATTCCAAATTCAGTCACATCGATTGGTGACTTTGCATTTGAAGCTTGCGAGAGTCTAACGTCTGTTACAATTCCTAGTTCCGTTACTTCTATGGGATGTGGAGTGTTCTACCGTTGTGAGAATTTGACAACAATTAGGAACGGAAGACCTATGAATGTGAGAAGTGCGCCTGCACAGGCTGGTGCTATTTATTGTCAGGTAGAAGAGAAACCAGATGGATGGGATGCTGGATGGACTTCTTCCCAGTCTAAGGTTGTTTGGGGAGCTCCGATGGTTACGATTGAGGCTGTACCAGACGATGAAAAGTTTGGAAGCGTCATCTATGCCGGCACCTATTTGGAGGATAGCGAGGCTCTTCTTATAGCACACCCAAAAGCGGGATATAAATTCATCAAATGGGAGGATGGAAGCACTGACAGTGTGCGCACTGTAAATGCCTCTGAGGCGAAAAAATATAAAGCACAGTTCTCTCCTGTTCTCTCTGAGGTACCGACTGTAAAGTCTGACTTTGATGATAGATTGATATATGGCACGAAAGAGGCTATTGTTGTGGAAAAGGCCACAGAGGATGTGTATGTGTTCAATGTTGCGGGAGTACTCATTATTCGCCAGCCAGCCACTGAGGTGCGTACTGAAATAGCTGTTCAGAAAGGCATTTATGTCGTCAAAACAGGAATGCGTTCGAAGTTGGTTGTCGTAAAATAATCGGTTTAGAACAATTTAGAACACTCTTTTAGAAATTATGTGTCCGCAGTGTCGAAAATAGGCGCTGCGGACTTTTTTTGTCACTGTTATAAAATTATGGCTGTCCGTTAAGAATTAAGAGGCAATAATTCGATGTGAGTCAATTGGATGTGCGCCCTCTAAGCCCAGAATGGGCGTCACATCATAGACAGGGGTGTAAACCCCTGTGTGAAACGTGCCAGACGGTATTGGAACCCCGAAGGGGTGAAAGTGATAGTAATGGGCGTGTCGCCTCTTCGAGGCTTTTAATCATCACCCCAATGCCCATTATACAGGGGGTAGCCCTCTGCCTTTCGGGACTTGTGAATATTTACTTTACTTGCAAAATTTGAAGTGCCACTTCAGATTTTCATTCGAAAACGATGCGAGGCTTGTTTGTCCAACAAGCCTCGAAATATTGTTACGTAGATTCTATTCGTTCCAAATCTTCCAGGAGGCGATGGCCTGCCCGTATAGCATATCCAAGCCTGTTTTGGTTGTGGCTCCCCGTTCTTTGCCCAGTTTGCTGAAAAGGGTCTCTTCCGGATTGTATATCAAATCGTAGAGGAGGTGCTTCTCCGTCAGGTATTGGTACGGAATGTCGGGCGCAGCGTCCACTTTAGGGAACATGCCCACAGGGGAACAGTTCACAATCACCGTGTATTCCTCGATGACGGCTTGGGTAAGGTCTTCGTAGGTGAAGGCTCCTTCTTTCGCCTTTCTGGATACGTATTTGTATTCGATCCCTAGTTTGCCGAGGACGAACGCCACCGCTTTGGATGCGCCGCCGGTCCCTAGGATGAGGGCTTTCCGATGGTGCGCCTTTAGGAGGGGAAGAAGCGAGTCCCTGAAGCCGATGACATCCGTATTGTAGCCTTTCTTGACGATCTTTCCGTCGACGGACTTGAATTGGATGGTGTTGACGGCTCCAATCTCTTTCGCCTCCGAGTCGATTGCGTCGAGGTAGGGGATGACTTGCTCCTTGTAGGGGATCGTGACGTTGAGTCCGCTTGGCTTCTTCTCTTTAAATAAATCGGTTATCTGCTGAATGTCAGCCAATTCGAAAAGATCGTATTGGGCATCGATTCCCTCTGTACTGAATTTCTCGGTGAAAAATCGTTTAGAGAAAGAATGTCCGAGTTTCTCTCCTATAAGTCCGTATTGTTTCATTTCCGTTTCTTTTGGGTGGTGTCGAAGTGCCACTCATGGATGTTCAGCGTACACTCCTTTTCGTTAAATACAAATAGGGAATCCTCTTTTGACAGATTGACGCTTCGGTTGTAGTCCGACCCATTCTTCTTTAGCTTCAGGGTGATGGAGTTCAAACCGCTGAGGTATTGAATTCTCTTCTCTTCCTCTTTTTTGTTTGCGTGCTCGTTGTAGACAAAGATGTCGTTGATGCCCAGCAACGTGGAGTTGTGGCCTCCTACGAGCGTATCCTTGACGATGTTTGCGCCGGCAATGCTGGTGATGATGACGGTGTCGTTGACCGTTGACGTGGCATTGTAGGTGAAGCCATTCAGTTTGTCGAGAATGAAGCAATCGTCGGTGATTTCGAGGGTGTAGTAAGCCGAGTCGCCTACAGGCTCAGGCACGGAGGACCAATAGCCTCTCCTGTTCAAGTTCTCCGTCATGGAGAGGGAGTCGTGTGAGTAGGCAATGAACGATTCGATTTTATAGACAGAGGCGCTGGTCTCGATGTCCCATATGCCATCGCCTGCCACATCGCATCTTTTGCAGAGACGGATGACCTCCCCATTGCTTAATGTCTTATGGTGGATCTCGTCTTCATCGTTGATTTTGTAGGTGACGTGGATGGGTTGAGAGGTGCTTACTTTCAAATTGTAGATGTAGTCGTGGTGTTCCGTCTCGCATTGAGTCAAGAACAAGCTTGTAGCGACTAAGGAAAGTAAAACGGCCACGTGTTGTATTTTCGTAAAACGCATTTTCTCTGTTTTTATATGTCGTTGGAAAAATAAGACTTGACATTGTCGGACGATTCATCGTCGCCGTGGGTCGGTTGGAGCAGTTGGCTGAACTCCTTAACCTGTTTTGCCTCGGGGCAAATCTCGAAGAAGATGTTCTGGAATTCAGCATCTTGCGCAATAGCCTCGTCCAAATAGTTGTAGGCCAATTCGGTCTCGCCCAACTTGAAGTGGGTGATGGCCAGATAGAGAGGAATCTTGTCGTTCCCATGGTCGATGTTGGCTCCCTTTTGGTAGTATTCCAAAGCGGTGGCATACTCCCCTTTGTCTATGTAGATGTTGCCGATGGCGAACATCGCCTCAGACATCTCCGGGTCTAAGTCGGCCGCCTTCTTGTAGCAGCGGAGTGCCTCGTCCGTGTCGTTCAGGTTGAGGTGGGCTTCCGCCTTGTATAGCCAAGCCTCCGCAAGGGTGGGGGTGATCTCTATGGCGTGGTCGATGAATTGCAATCCCTTCTCGTATTCGTCCTGTTCCATGTGGCAGATGCAGAGGCCGCAAAGGGCGGACGTGTTGGTCGGCTCTGAACGGAGCGCCTCCGAATAGAAGATCTTCGCCTGTTCGAAATCGCCCATTTTCTCGTAGCATTCGCCGATGTATACGATGACGAAAGCCGCCCTTCCGTTGGCGTCCGCGTACTCCTTGTAGCTTTCGATGGCGCTTTGCAGCTTGCCGCTTTGAAAGAGGGCGTTGCCTTTCTGGAGGAGCGCTTGGTAGTCGTTTCCTACGATGTAGGCGTAGTCGAAAGCTTCCGTGGCTTTCTCCAAGTCGTTCTGGATGAAATAAATCTGTCCGAGGTTGAACCAAGCATCTTTGGAGTAAGGATCTTCGTCGAGCAGTTTCTCGTAGAGGGCGACGGCTTTTTTCCAGTCGTTGCGTTGTTGGTGGCAGTAAGCCAAGTCGAAAAGAACCTCCAACTCCTCCTTGGCAGGGTGGCGTTGCAACTCTTGCTCAAAGAAGGGGATGGCATTCGTGTAGTCGCCCGCGTCGAAGTAGGCGTAGGCAATATCGTAAATATATTCTCTGTCTTTTTGTAGGATTTTGTCGAACAGGGCTTTAGCCTCATTTTGCATGCCCCGACAAAGGAGAATCTGTCCCGATAGGAGTTGGACATCCAAGTTCTCCGGTTCGACCTGTTGCAGGTGGGCGGCAATCTCTTCCGACTCCCGAATCTGCCCGATGAAGAGGGCGACCTTGGCCTTGGCTATGGTCAAATCGGTGTTGCAAGGGTGGAGGGTGAGGCCCAATTGGATGATGGCCTGGGTCGTATCCACCTTGTTTTTCTCCATGTAGTGGTCGATTAGCACCTCAAGATCATCTACATCAAAATATTCGCTTCTGCCTTCTTTTTGGGCGTTTTCGTAGCGGAGAACAATGTCCTCAGTACTACTGTCTTGATATGTCTGATCTTTCTTTTTCATCCTTGCGGTCCTGCTTTTGGGGACTTTTATAATTATGCAAATTTAAGTAGTAAGGGGAAATGGTGTGCTTGTCTGGCGGAAAACTTATCAACATGTTAATAAGTTGTTCATGGGATTGTTCACTTCTCTTGTTTTGGCCTAGTTTTTGCTTTTATATGTTTGAAACAGAGAGAATAAGAGAATGAGGTAAAAACGGGTCCTGTGTCAATCTCTGTTGATTTTGTCAAAAAAAGTGTTGAAAACTTGATGGACAAGGGTAAATTTTATTAATTTGCGATTCGATTTGTTATAAGTGGTAGAAATTAAATAAAAATTATCATATAAAAATTTCATGAAAAGAAATCGTTTTATTGTGCTGCTGTCGCTATTATTCCTTTCGGTGACGGCAGGCGGACAAAATTCAAATTCGGAAGAGGTTAAGTCCGGCTCTTTCTCTTATAAAGTTAAGCCAGGAAAGAGTGCTAATTTGATGGATGAGTGTAACGTTGACTTCTCTTACAAGAAGGTGGTAGGCGACCCAGTCTATACAGCGAATTTACAGTGGTCTCGTTTGAACGAATTTACGGTGACGAAGGGTGCAAAGAAGACAAAGATTACTTATGCACAGTTGGCCGAATATCCTGATTTGCAAAAGCGTTTTGACATGATTGTTCCGGTGAATGCAATTTTTGATTTCACTGTTTTGTTTTATTCTTCTCAATCAGATGCTTATATAGCTTCAGCAAAGACTCGCATGGAGTTTCCTTTCGTCGGCAAGGCTGGTGTGAAGGATGGTTTGTTCATCCCTGTTACGAAGAAGTGGTCGGAGATGTTCACCAATGTGGTAGTCGGAAAGCAATCAAAAGATAAGGTGGGTACGATAATCCCAGATGCTGCCTTGGAAGAGTCTTTCAAGACGGAGAAGTTGGTGACGGGAAAGTTGGATTTCTCTGTCCGTGGTTCCCTCAGAACTCTCTCTAGAGTCTATTCTCGTGCTGACAGGATCGACGTGGTAAGCGTTTCCGGTGATTTGTACTGGAACGAAGACGATTTCGAATATATCATCGACGAATACAACAGAAGAAAGTCGGCTGACAAGTTGTTGGCTGCTGGCGATACGGCAAAGTCACTCTCTACTTACTTTGACAACCGTACGTTCCTCCCTGTCGTAAGCGTGAAGGATTTCTCTTTCTGGAATACAACGACATTGCCAATCGAGAATTTGATGGACTATGTGGATAAGGCAGACAAGTTCTACGCTTCTTCCAAGTGGGACGAGGCTCGCGTCTTCTACAAGAAGGCAGCTGATGCAGACCCTAAGTTCTCTTATCCTGCAAACAAGTTGAAGAAGATCCAAAAGTACAAGGAATACAAGGCTACTCGTAACGTGGGTGGTATTGATTTGGTTTATGTGGAAGGAACAGGTTCTATCAAGTCATTCTACATCGGAAAGACGGAGATCACGCAAAGACAATGGAGACGTGTGATGGGTTCCAACCCTTCCAGCTTCAAGGGATGCTTCGACTGCCCTGTTGAGAATGTCTCTTTCGAGGAGGCTATCGCATTCGTGCGCAAGTTGAAGGAGCAGACGGGCTTGAACTACCGTTTGCCAAAGATGGAAGAGTGGGAGTATGCTGCTAAGGGTGGCGTGAACAAGATGTCGGCTCAATATAGCGGTAGCGACAACTTGGACGAAATCTCATGGTGTGCCTACAATTCAGACGAGAACACCCATCAGGTGGCTTCCAAATCGCCAAACTCTTTGGGCATCTATGATATGACAGGAAATGTGTGTGAGTGGGTTTCTGATAGTTATGATAACAATACTCGCTATGTGAAGGGCGGATCTTGGGCTGACGATGCTGTCAACAGTACGATTCAGGCTAAGGAGAAGTACAATGTGAAGGTTAAGAATAACCGTGTTGGTTTCCGCGTTTGCCAAGATGAGTAGTGGATTTCCATGGTTAAGTTTTTATAATTAAGGAAGATTAATTTAAAAGAAAGAAATAAAAATGAAGAAGCTCATTTTTTCAATCATAGTAGCGGGTTCACTATCGTCTTCATTGTCTGCTCAAACGCAAAATGAGGCGCGTGCCCAATCTCTTTATTTTTCGGCTGTTGAAGAGTTAGACCAGAACAATTATAAGGCAGTTTTTGCTAAGTTGGCGGAGATTAACAAATTGTTGGGCGGTTCCAACCCTCGTTTGTCTTATCTCGCTGCGAAGGCTTATTATGCACAGCACGACTATGCGGCTACTCAGGCGGCATGTAAGGACTATTTCTCTTCTAACCCTTTGCATGACATGGGTTATGATGAGATGAAGCAAATGGCGGAGGTCGCTGCTTCTGAGTTGGAGGCTGCTATGCGTCGCCAACGTGAGGATGCTGAGGCTCGTAAGTCGGCTGAGGCTGAAAGGGTAAAACATGAACAAGAGGAGGCTGCTGCTTTTGCTAAGCGCATGAAGGAGTCGGCTGACCGCCGTGCTCAGGATGCGGAGTTGCAGAAACTTCGTGACGAGCGTGAGGCTTCTGCTTACAAGGCTGCTCAGGCTGCCAATACGAAGTCGGCTTACTTGGATTTCATCTACAAGTTCCCTTCTGGCAAGTTGGTTTCTGAGGCTAAGGCTGAGATGCAACGCAAATGGCCAAGCCCAACTCGTACTTTGAAGAACAACAAGTATGGTTATGTGGACAAGTCAGGCAAATTGGTTGTCAAGGCTGTTTATGATAACGCTTCCGAATATAGCGAAGGTCTTGCTCGTGTGGGTAAGGGTAACCGCTACGGATTCATCAACGAAGAGGGTAAGGTGGTCGTTCCTTTGAACTATGTGGCTGCTAGCAACTTCGCTTACGGCTATGCAGTCGTTAAGCCAGATGTGAACACGGCTTTCTTCATCGACAAGGGCGGAAACGTATTGGGCAACACCTCTTACAAGGATGCGAAGTCCTTCAGCGAAGGTTTGGCGGCTGTCCAAGACCAATATTACATGTACGGTTTCATCAATGCCAGCGGTACGTTGGTGATCGACCATCAGTTCAACGAGGTCTCTTGGTTCAAGGAGGGTATCGCTGCTGTCGGCAAGAGCGATGGCGGTCACATGAAGTATGGTTATGTTGACAATAAAGGAACGATGCTTACGGGCTTCGAGTTCCAAGAGGCTAAGGATTTCCAAAACGGTGTTGGCCGTGTGAAGAAGGATGGCAAGTATGGCTTGGTAGACAAGTTCGGAAACCCTATCACGACTTACGAGTACGACTACATCTCTGATTTCGGCTCTGACGGTTTGGCTGTCGCTAAGAAGGCTGGCTTTGAGGTGCTTTTGGATGTGGAAGGTCGTCCTTGGGCTCGTGTCAACGGCAAGTTGATCAAGATTAAATTGTAGGCATAAGCCTAAAGCATAAGGAAGGTCGAGTCGGTCCGCTGGCTCGACCTTTTTTTGATATACATTTATTTTTTGTGTTGGATGGCATAACTTTTCCTGCCTAATCGCAAATAATATTAAATTCTTCCGTAATTTTGTATAAATTAGGTGGGTTCTGATAGGTAAACTTTAAGAATTCAATTCGCCTTTTTGTGATTGTAAAAGGAATGGTTGGTTGATTCTATCGGATTGGATTTTTTTATCATGGGTGAAATAGAAGACTCTCCTATAATTCAGATGTTTATGGTTGAAAAGGTACAGATGACAGAGGAGCAAGAAAACGAGTTGATTGAGCGTGAGTATGCAGCATTGTTGGAGGTCTATGAAAATTCAAATCATAGGCATAAGGTTGAAATCATAGATAAGGCCTTCCGCTTCGCAAGACAGGCTCATAGCGGCGTGCGTCGTAGATCGGGCGAACCTTATATCCTGCATCCTATCGCAGTGGCTCGTATCGTTGCCCAAGAGATTGGTTTGGGATCGACTTCTATCTGCGCTTCTTTGTTGCATGACGTGGTGGAGGACACCGACAACACGGTGGAGGATATCGAGAATATGTTCGGTAAGAAGATCGCTTCGATTGTCGATGGTCTGACGAAAATTTCGGGTGGTGTCTTCGGAGAACAGGCTTCGGCTCAGGCCGAGAACTTCCGTAAGCTCCTTTTGACCATGTCCGAGGATATCCGCGTCATTTTGATCAAGATGGCCGACCGACTCCACAATATGCGTACGTTGGCTTCCATGCCACAGGCTAAGCAGTTTAAAATCGCAGGGGAGACGCAATATATCTATGCTCCGTTGGCCAACCGCTTGGGCTTGTATGCCATTAAGACGGAGTTGGAGGATTTGAGTTTTAAGTACGAACACAAGGATAAATACGAAGAGCTCTCCCGTAAGTTGGAGAATACGCGTCAGGAGCGTGACGAGTTGTTCTCGCTCTTCTCCAAGCCTATCGTGGAAAAACTGAATGGACTGGGCTATAAGTTCGAGATTCATGCCCGTGTCAAGTCCATCTACTCCATTTGGCGGAAAATGCAGGTGAAGAACATCCCTTTTGAGGAGGTGTTTGATATTTTGGCCTTGCGTATCATTTTCGATGTGGAGGACGAGAAGGATGAGAAGACCACTTGCTGGGGAATCTATTCGGCTGTGACGGATATCTATAAGCCACATCCTGACCGCATCCGAGATTGGATCAGTACGCCTAAGGCGAATGGTTACGAGGCTCTCCACGTGACGGTCATGGGCCCAACAGGTCAATGGATTGAGGTTCAGATCCGAAGCCGTCGTATGGATGATATTGCCGAGAAGGGATTCGCTGCCCACTGGAAATACAAGACAGGGGAGAAGGATGATTCGGAGTTGGAGAAGTGGTTGCAGACCATCAAGGAGCTTTTGGAGAATCCTGAGCCGAATGCAATCGATTTCTTGGACACGTTCAAGTTGAACTTGTTCGCTTCGGAGATTTTCGTCTTCACGCCTCATGGTGATATCCGTACGTTGCCGCAGGGCTCTACGGCCTTGGATTTTGCCTTCTCGTTGCATACGGATGTGGGACTACACTGTATCGGTGCTAAGGTAAACCATAAGTTGGTTCCGTTGAGCTATGTCCTGAATAGTGGTGACCAAGTGGAGATCCTTACGTCTAAAAAGCAGGTTCCTTCGGCTGAGTGGATCAACATCGTCAAGACGGCTCGTGCGCGTGCTAAGATTAAGAGCCTTTTCAAGAAGGAGTATAAAACCTTTATCAAGAAGGGTGAGCATGATCTGGAGGCTTTCTTGGAGAAGCATGGACAGAAACTCAATACGGACCTCTTGTCGAAAATCATGGATAATTTCCATGAGACGCAAAAGGACGATTTGTTCTATAAGGTGGGCAAGGGTGTCTATAATTTGGAGGATCTCGACAAATCTTCTGTCTTGCCTAAGACGCAAAGCCGTTGGGTGAAATATTGGAAGTTGCAGTTCGGCAAATCTTCCGGTCCTGAGGCGGTGGAGAAGAAGAAAATCGATACGAAAAGCACTTTGACATTGACGGAGAACGACTCCACGTATCGTATCGCCGACTGTTGCAATCCTATCCCGGGTGATGACATCTTGGGCTTTGTGGAGGATGACGGAAAGGTGGTTGTCCATAAGCGTCAGTGTCCGGTGGCGATGAAACTGAAATCGAACTATGGCGAGCGTATCGTCTCGGCTGTCTGGGAGACGCACCGTATGTTGTGCTTCCCGGCTACGATTGAGATTCGTGGTATCGACCGAAAGGGAATGCTGGGGCAGATCGTGAAGGTCATCTCTGACGAGCATTCTGTGAATGTGAATAAGGTGAACATGGAGACCAAGGATGGTATTTTCGAGGGCTTCATCACTATATATGTCCATGACTTGGAGGACTTGAACAACTTGTCTATGAATTTGCTGAAGATTAATGGAGTGAACTCTGTGAATAGGGTGGAACTCTCTATGAATAGCGAGCATTAAGATAGGCTGGGTCTAAGTCAAGGACTGAAGCAAAGAGGGGAAGCGGTTGATCCGTTTCCCCTCTTTGCTTGGTATGTTTTGTGTTTTTATTCCCTATTTTGCCGTGATGGTAATCTCTGTGCGTCGGTTCATGGCGCGCCCTTTGTCTGTGCTGTTGGAGGCGATAGGTTGGTCGGGACCGTAGCCTTTATGCGTCAACCTCTTTGCCGGAATACCTTTCTTGATCAAGTAGTTGTAGGCGACTAAGGCTCTGTTTTCGGAGAGCGTGATGTTGTAGTCGTGTGTTCCCTTGCTATCGGTATGTCCGGAGAGCTCGATGTGGACGGTCGGATTCTCTTTCAAGAAGGCAATCAGACGATTCAACTCTTGATAGGACTCCTTTTTAAGCGTTGTCTTGTCGAAGTCGAAGAAGATGTTTTTCAAGATGATTTTCTTGCCTACCTCGATCTTTTCCAAGGTGACGCCCTTCTTCTCGAAGTTCAGCGTGTCTCGGTTGGCGAAGTAATCGGAGTGGAAGAGGTACCCCTTCTTGCTTACGTGTACTCCGAAGTCCTCGTCCTCAGGGACGCAAGCCACAAATTCACCGTTCGATTTGTCGGAAACGGCGCGGAACGTCGGTTCATTGCCTTTGATGCTGAAGATGTCTATCTTGGCTTGCATTGGCTTGTGGGTCTCGGCATCGAGTATCTTTCCTTTCGCATATTTCATCTTTTTCTTAGGCTTGTAGTTGCCATCTTTCAGCTTAAGCTCATAGATGTCGCGCCCTCTTTTGTTGGCTTCTTGACCATCGGACGAGTAGAAGGCCTTGTCACCGTTGGCATTGACGACGAAGCCGATTTCATCCTTGCAGGTATTGATAGGATGTCCGATGTTGCGGGGCTCTTCCCAGCCGTTGGCACTGCCTTCTTCCTTGTAGGAGACGAAGATGTCGTAGCCACCCATGCCTTTCCATCCTTTGGAAGAGAAGAACAACGTGTGGTTGTCGGCGTGGATGAAGGGCGAGAACTCGTCTTCCGCCGTGTTAATGTCGCCTCCCAGATTTATGGGTTCCGAAAATTTCAGCATACCATTCTCCTCGATGGTGACCTTGCATTTCCAAATATCCGATTTGCCTTTTCCGCCAGGTCGGTTGCTGGCAAAATAGAGTTCATCTCCTGTCGGACTGAAACTTGGACAGGTCTCCCAATGTTGGGTGTTGAGCGGTTTCCCAGGGTTGATGGCGTTAGACCATTCATCCCCTTGGCGTATGGAGTAGTAGATGTCACAACCTCCGCATCCGGTCCTGCGGTCGCAAGCCACGAAGAAGAGGTAGCGTCCGTCCAAGGAGAGACTTTGGGCCCCTTCGTTATTAATCGTATTCATCGCTTGCCCTGCATTCTTAATGGGAAGCCACGTTCCTTCTGATTTTTTGCTGATGAAGATGTCTTCATGGACGTTCTTGCCAAATTCGGATTCTCCTTCACGTTTTCCCACTTTGACGGTGGTGGAGAACCAACCTTCGTCCGCTGTGATGCTGGGCCAATAGTCGTCAAATTCCGTGTTGATGTTCTTTCCCATGTTTTTGGCTTCGAACGGGACGGGGTTCTTTATGAAATCCAAGGCGTTGTTGCATTCCCAGATACCTTTCTGGGCTCTCGTGTAAAACGAGGATTTTGATTCGGGAATCAATTGGTACGTCTTGATGGCGTTGTCGTAATCGCAATTTTCATGATAAGCGGCGGCCAACCTCATGACCGAATTCTGGTAGCGAGGCGCATTCTCTTTCGTGATTTTTTTTAGGGTGGCGATTCGCTTCTCTTGGTTGCCCATCCTCATGTGAAGTTCGGCCAATGTCCAGTAGGCCTCCACAAATTTGTTGTTTTCGAGGGTGAGCTTGTTCAGCATGGGGAGAGCCTCCTTAAACTTGCCTTCATTCATTAGGATGACGGCTGTTTCATAATTTTTTATCTCTTTCTTTGATGCAGTTGGGTTGTTTCCTTGGGCATTTGAGCAAAAGAGAGCGAGTGAAATCAGTATTGGTATATATTTTAGTCTCATATTTCCTTTTTTTTCAATCTGTTGTAGGCATCCTTTGAAAAAAGATTCACTTCTTTTAAATTTTGATTTCTTGAAAAGAAGTTTTGAGTGTAATTAATTGAATTTCTGTTTGTTTTGGTTGCCGTTAAATGTTGTCTTCTCCCGAATGTCCCCTGAAGTTCCCATGAAATCGAGAATTTCAGGGATTCGTTTGTAGCAAAACTACTAAAAAAGGAATAGCAAAGCAACTTGCTTATTATAAAAAGTTTATTATCTTTGTTCGCTCTTAATGATGAAAAGGTCAGTCAACGGAATGATTTTTGTGAAAGAGTAAGTTAGTGGAAAACATGAAAAAACACAGTTCAATATATTAAATAGTAAAATTATGACAAAAGCAGAACTTATTGATGCAATCGCATCACAGTCTGGATTGACAAAGGCAGACAGCCAAAAAGCTTTGGATGCTACAGTTAAAGCAATCAGTGATTTGTTGAAGGCAGGCGGAAATCTCCAATTGGTAGGTTTCGGTACATTCAGTGTTGAGGAGCGTGCGGCTCGTGAAGGTCGTAACCCTGCAACAGGCGAGAAGATGCAAATCCCTGCAAAGAAAGTTGCTAAGTGGAAGCCATCTAAGAGCTTGCTTTAATCAGTAAGACTGAAAGTTTTTAGCGGAATGTCAGAAAGCCTGATGTTCCGTTTTTTTTTGTGTTGTTTGGACTATGGAAGATGATGCGTTTTAGTCCCTTTCGTGACTTTTTGTTTTGCTCTTGTCGCTAAGCGGAATGGAAAACTCGCAGAAAGATTGCCCAACTTGTTTTTTCCCTTAACTCATAAATCCTAATTCTTAATTCTTAATTCGCAATATTTTCCTATCTTTGCGGATGGAAGCAGAGTCGGCTTTCTTGGCCCCTTTGCCCATTATTTACTAAATATTTAAATATTCGTATGAAAGTTTTGAAATTTGATGGGGCGTCCGTAGGCTCCATAAAGAACTTACAGCAAGTTAAGAGGATTGTAGAGAGTGTTGAAGAACCCGTAGTGGTGGTGGTTTCTGCCGTTGATGGCATAACCGACAAGTTGATAACCACATCCAACCTTGCTGCAACCGGTTCGACTACCTATATTGACGAATATAATGACATCGTAAAGATTCATAACCAAATAATAGAAGGTATCATCCCTACTTCGATGAAGGAGACGGTTTTGCGTGAGGTGGCTTTGCTCCACGAAGAATTGGGCAACATCTTGAAGGGCGTCTATCTGATCAAGGATTTGACGGACCGCACGGAGAATGTCATCTTGTCTTATTGCGAGCGCATCTCCTCCCTTTTCATCAGCCGTTTCATCGATGCGGATTTGTATGATTCCCGTACCTTTATCAAGACTAATACTTCGCTTGTTGGAAGTAGTGTCGATATGGAGGTCTCTTTCCCATTGGTGCGTAAGGCTTTCCAAAATTTGTCGAAGCGTGCGGTGGCTGCTGGCTTTATCGCAACGGAGGTTGATTCAGACGACGTGACGGTTTTGGGTCGCCATGGTTCGGATTATACGGCTTCCATCATTGCTTCTGCTTTGAATGCCAACGAATTGGTGATTTGGAAGACGGGCAACGGTTTCATGACGGCTGACCCTACTGTGATCAGCAAGGCTTATCCGATTGACAAGATGAGCTACACGGAGGCTATGGAGTTGTGTAACTTCGGTGCGAATGTCATCTTCCCTCCAACAATTTATCCAGCTTGTAACGCCAATGTGCCTATCCGCATCAAGAATATGTTGAATCCTGATTTTGCGGGAACGTACATCTCTAATGATAAGGATGTGGAGGAGAAGACCATTAAGGGTATCTCTTCAATTGACCACACGACGTTGATCACGGTTCAAGGCATGGGCTTGTTGGGCGTTCAATCGGTGAACGGAAGAATCTTCTCTGCCTTGGATTTGAGTGATATAGAGACCTTCTTCGTTTCTCAAGCTTCTTCGGGCAGTTCCATCTCTATTGGTGTGCGTGACGAGGATGCTAAGGAGGCTGTTGAGGTTTTGGGCGACGAGTTCGAAGAGGAGATGGCACAAGGAATCGTCAACTCCATCTCGGCA
Organism: Paludibacteraceae bacterium; assembly: GCA_017553575.1. GTDB lineage: Bacteria > Bacteroidota > Bacteroidia > Bacteroidales > Paludibacteraceae > RGIG10190. The sequence goes on along the minus strand of JAFZKQ010000055.1, from coordinate 6,156 downwards.
GAGAGCAACTTGGCCACGATCGCTATCGTGGGTGATAACATGAAGCAGACAACAGGTACGGCCGGTAAATTGTTCAATGCGCTTGGCCGAAACAATATCAATATCATTGCCTTGGCTCAAGGTTCGGTAGAGACGAACATCTCTTGCGTGGTCAAGAGCGAGAACTTGCGTAAGGCATTGAACTCTATCCATGAGTCCTTCTTCCTTTCTGAGTACCAAGAGTTGAACCTCTTCGTGGTCGGTACGGGAACGGTAGGCGGTAGCTTGTTGGAGCAGTTGCATACGCAGAAGGAGTTGCTCATGAACCAAAATGGATTGAAGGTGAAGGTCATCGGTATTGCCGATGTGGCTAACTTCATTCTTGATCGTGATGGCGTGGATTTGACTTGCTACAACGAATTGTTGAAGAAGGGTATGCCTTCTACGCCAGATGCCTTGAAGAAGGCGTTGATTGATTTGAACATCTATAACTGTGTCTTTGTCGACTGTACGGCCAGTGGAGCTATCGCAAGCATATATAAGGATTTGTTGTTGCACAACATCTCTGTGGTGGCTGCCAATAAGATTGCCGCTTCTGGCGACTACGACAATTACATGGAGTTGAAGAACATTGCCCGTAAGCGTGGCATCAAATATTTGTACGAGACGAACGTGGGTGCGGGTCTTCCGGTTATCAACACAATCAATGACTTGATTTTCAGTGGCGACCGTATCTTGAAGATTCAAGCTGTCCTCTCTGGTACGTTGAACTTCATCTTCAATACCATCAGCAGCGAGATTCCTTTGAGCAAGGCTATCCGTATGGCGATGGAGGCTCGTTTCGCTGAGCCAGATCCTCGTATCGATTTGAGCGGTAAGGATGTGATTCGTAAGTTGGTCATCTTGGCTCGTGAGTCGGGCATCCGTGTGGAGCAGGACGATGTGGAGAAGAACCTCTTTATCCCGAGCGATTTCTTCGACGGCTCTTTGGACGACTTCTGGAAGAAGGTTGAGGGCTTCGATGCTGAGTTTGAGGAGCGTCGTAAGTTGCTTGAGAAGGAGAATAAACGTTGGCGTTTCGTCGCTACGTTGGACAATGGAAAGACAAGCGTGGGCTTGCAGGCGGTGGATAGCCGACACCCATTCTACGATTTGGAGGGAAGCAACAACCTCATCATCATTAATACGGCTCGCTACAAAGATCCGATGATGATTCGTGGCTATGGAGCAGGTGCGGCAGTTACGGCTGCGGGTGTCTTTGGAGATATTATTAGTATCGCCAATATCCGATAAAAGGTCTAAGGCTTCGTCTTGTCGGCGGAGCCTTTTTCTTACGAGGGGAGTGCCTCGAAACGATAGAATAGGGTAAAAAGTGATGATATGAAATATTTGATAATATTGGGTGACGGTATGGCCGATGAGCCTATCGCATCTTTGAATAATAAAACGATTTTGCAAGCTGCCAACATCCCGACGATGGATAAGTTGGCTGCCCTTGGACGTAACGGTTTGTTGGCTACGGTGCCGGCTGGTTTCCATCCTGGTAGCGAAATCGCCAATTTGACAGTCTTGGGTTATGATGTGGCAAAGGTCTTCGAAGGACGTGGTTCTTTGGAGGCGGCAAGTATGGGTGTGCCTATCGAAGATGGCGAAATGGCTATGCGTTGCAACATCATTTGTATAGAGAATGAGAAGATCAAGAACCATTCGGCAGGACATATCTCCAACGAGGAGGCTTATCAGTTGATTGATGCCCTGAATGAAAAGTTGGGTGACGACAGGGTAAAGTTCTTCCCAGGAGTCTCTTATCGTCATTTGTTGAAGATTAAAGGTGGAAATAAGCAGGTGAGTTGTACTCCTCCTCACGATGTGCCGGGAACTCCATTTAAGGAGGTCATGGTGCGTGCCGATGTTCCGGAGGCACAGGAGACGGCTGATTTGTTGAATGACTTGATTCTCCGTTCGCAAAAGATACTCTCAGAACATCCTATCAATAAGGCGCGTGTGGCCGCAGGTAAGGACCCTGCCAATAGCATTTGGCCTTGGTCGGCTGGCTATCGTCCTAAGATGAAGACTCTTTTGGAGACTTATGGATTGAAGAGCGGTGCCGTGATTTCGGCAGTCGATTTGATCAAGGGTATCGGTGTCTATGCAGGCTTGAAGCCTATCGAAGTGGAGGGCGCCACGGGCTTGTTCGATACGAACTACGAGGGCAAGATGCAGGCTACGTTGGATGCCTTGAAGGAGAATGATTTTGTCTATTTGCACATTGAGGCAAGCGACGAGGCAGGCCACGAGGGCAACGTTGATTTGAAGTTGAAGACGGTGGAATATTTGGAGAATAGGGTGGTGAAACCGATTTTTGAGGAGGTCTCCAAGTGGGATGAGCCTGTCACGATTGCCATCCTTCCTGACCATCCGACGCCATGTCGCATTCGCACGCACATTTCAGCTCCGATACCATTCTTGATTTACAAGCCAGGCGGAACGCCAGATGCAGTAACGAAATACGATGAGGAATCGGCTAAGGCTGGCTCATACGGCACTTTGACTGGTGATGAATTCATGCGCGCGTTGTTGGAAAAATGACACTTGGGGGAGGGACAAGACAATGATTCGTTCGTTGCAAATTTGCCTTGAGATCCTAAGAAAAGAAAACGCACGACAATAGCAATAAGCCCTGCACTTTGGTGCGGGGCTTTGTCGTCTAAAAAAAACTCTTTTAACGTTTGGTTGTGAAAAAAATGAAAATATTCTTTTCCTTATCAAGATTTTATCGTACCTTTCCGCGCAATTTGCATTTAAAGTGTAAATACGTATTGTTCCTGATTTATAATGCGTTGACTTTTTGTACAGCAGTAAGAAAGGGACTAACAATGAGAAAATTAATAAAAGGATAAGTATATGCGAATAGGGTTTTTTGAAAAACACAATTGGCGAACATGGATAGGGGTGTCCGTGTTTTCGTTGCTAAGTGTTTCTTCCTTACAGGCTCAATGCGTGGTGGGAGGAACGGAATTCGAGACGTCTAGTACGTTGTGTAATCCTCAATTGTCCAATGACGATGATGGTTGGTTTAATGAAGATGTCGAAGATCTTCTTGATGCTGAAACCAAAGGTTGTGATTATTATTCGGCGATTGGAAATGCGATCCAGACGGGTATGCCTTCCAATACGATTGCCACTAACTCTACTCTTTTTACGACGAAGGGTTGGACTGATTTGAAAAAACAAAATGGTTATCTGACAACGAATCCTGGTGGTTTCACTGCGATTACTGCAAATCCGAAGTTGATCGACCCTCTTTTGTCGGAGGGTAACGGTACCAATATGTTGGTCAATGCAGGTACGGATCATGCTCATGGTTACTTCATGGCCTATACGGTGAATGGTTTGAAGCCAGGTTCTCAGGTCACGATGACCATGGATGTCTATTATTTGATAGATGAAAAGTCCATGGCGGCTTCCCTGAAAGCCTCTGGAAAAAACGAAATATCCATCTTCGGAGGAAGTGTCCAATATAGGGCAAGTGGTTCGCAGATGCCTGCGGCAGGATTGAAAATAGCCACTTCTTTGGATGCCAATGATTCTCCGGCAACCAATACTACCACTACGGTCGCTGCTAAAACGGGTGCACAGAAAGTGACAGTTAAAGGAACGGCAAACTCTGTGGGAACGGTTACTTTTTATGTGAGTAGAACGAGCCCGAATGCATTGCCTATCGGTATTGATAATATAGAAGTTACGGGTACGGTAGAGCCTGTCATTACCAGTGCTAAAATGATGCCGGTGTGTCCAGAAAACCCTGTGATGCTCTATTTGAAGCATACCTACCCAGTGGGGACAACCTATTCTTGGAGTATGCAGGGCTCTACGGAGACAAGCTCAACTCAATCATTTTCGGTAACTCCGAAGGAAGCTGAAAAAACGTATAAGGTAAGTTGTACGGTCACACCTCCGGGATGTAGTGCCACTTCTGCTTCTTTTACGATTGAGACAAAGACGTGTTGTACGATGAAGGATGCCAGTGGAAATGACCTTCCTATGGCAGAGACCAATATTTTCTATGACGATTTTGGAACCTTCCCAGATAATAAGACTTACGAGTATCGCGATGCGAAAGGCGCTGTTCATACGGTACCTGTAGATGGTGGTCTGTGGACGGATGTGGATCGTCCGTTCTCTACGCAATTCCAACCTGGTAGTGATATTAAGGGTGATAAATATTCTGGTAATGGTGATATTACTTCTTGTATCACGAATGTCAATCCGTATACGCCTGGTGTAAATGGAGACGCATCCGGTACAGGACGTGGTGGTATGCTTATCTTTGACGTGGATAAGGCGTTCGGAAAAGCATCAGGATTGGCTGGTACGGTAATTTATGAGCGTAAGATTTGTGGACTCTGTAAGGGAAAGGAAATCACGTTTAGTGCTTCATTCGGTGCTGTTAACAACAATGTTGCTGGTGTCGGTGAGATGGCAATTGTTCTACGTAAGGGTTCTTCTACTGGAGAAGACTTGTTACAAGGAAAAGGAAAGTCTGGAATGCTATACGGAAACGAAGGTTGGCGTACGGTGGAGCAAAAATTCACGGTGCCAGATAATTCGTTTGACTGTGTTGTGCTCCAGGTTGTGAATATTACGGATACCTATGGAACCAGTCAAGGCGACTTCGCTATTGATGATATTTCCTTTACGGTATGTACCCCTCCGGATGTGGCGGTGGATGCTGTTTTGTCAGGTCATGCGAAAGATTTGTTGGATCTTTGTGTGGATGATGTCCTCACTTTGAAAGCGGAAATTTCAGATGTGGCAAAGGCATTCTACGGTGCGAATATTGGTTATTTGTTCCAATATACCTACCAAGACCCAACCATAGTGGATGACGATAAGATAGACTGGTTTGATTTGAGTGGGATTCAAAGTGATGGTAATTTCGAGATAAAGGATCCTGCAACTCATCCTGCCTTTGCAAAGATTCAGGATGGAGAAGTGCTGAATGTCTATTTCCGTGTAGTTATTGGTGATGCCACTTATTTGAAGGAGGAGAGAAGCGAGTGGGAGTCCATGAGCGCGTTGTCACCTTGTCGTGCCATCTCTATCTCCTCTATTCCGATTGTGGCTGGTTTGAACTGTGCTAAGTGTTCTGAGCTTGACAAGAAGAGAACCTTTACCGCTGACAAGGGTCGCTTGTCTGGTAAGAAGTTGGAACTTTGTAAAGAAGATGGTGCAGCAACGATCGGTTTGAAAGATCCAGTCCATGGTATAGATAAAGATGATAAGGATTACTATGATTATGAGGTGGCTTGGTACAAGGATGAGGTAAAGGCAGCCAATCTGTTGGGCAAGAAAAAATGTAATTCCACAGACAATACTGCTCCTGAGATCTCAGTGGACTGGTCGGACGTCAAGGAAGAGGGTACTAAGTACATTATCTCTTTCCATGACTACTTCGATCCGGCAATGACCACAACACCTTGTGATTTGAATGATACAATTATTGTATATGCAAATCCTACCCCTGATAAGAAATTGACGGCTCCAGATCCTTTCTGTGAAGGGAAATTAGCTGAGGCTCCGTCAATGAGCATCTCTGGCTTTGATATTTTGTGGTATTCCGACGAGGATACTACGAAAAAGACGGATGCTCCTAAGGTGGCAAAGATAGAAGCATCGCAGAGTCCTCTTTCTCTCTATTATGTGTTGAAGGATACTAAAACGGGTTGCCGTGGTGATGCTAACCTTTATAAGATTGTGGTGAACCCAATTCCAGAGGAGGAATTGGCTGCCATCGACCCATTCTGTGCAGGCTCAAAGGATGCCAAACTTCCTGAGTCAACGAAGGGTTATACGGTAAACTGGTACACTTCTAAAGATAAGGGCGCATCAGCCGAGACGGACTTGTCCAAGTTGGAGGGCTCAACCACTCCTTATACCTATTGGTATACGTTGGTGGATAAGAGTGAATCAACCAACTGCGAGAGTGAGCCAGTGGAGTACAGCTTCACGGTGAAGCCGGCAGCGAAGGTGGAGCTTTCTGTGGCATACGACTGCGACCTCTCCACGGTGACGGCGACTGCGACACCAAAGGGCGCCGACGTGACATGGTCAACGGGCACGAAGGCCGTGAAGTTGGATGTTGACAACGTCGCACTGACGGCGGGCACCTACACG
>JAFZKQ010000054.1 GCA_017553575.1 Paludibacteraceae bacterium | reverse complement strand
CTTTTGGAAAGCCATATAGTGAGGAGACAGCCAAACTGATTGATGACGAGGTGAAGGCACTGATCAATGTACAATATGAGCGTGCAAAGCAAATCTTGTCGGAGAATCGTGAGGGCCACGAGCAGTTGGCTCAGTTGCTGATAGAGCGTGAGGTCATCTTTGCGGAAGACCTTGAGCGAATCTTCGGAAAGCGTCCATGGCCGTCTCGTGCCGATGAACTGTTGGCAGAACAGGAGACTGACTCGAAAGAGGGACAGACGGAGGAACCGAAAGCGGAGGTCCTTGTCGAGGAGCCGGAAAAAGAGAAAAACGAAGCGTGAATTAGATAGTTCAACGGAGTGGCGGAAAAGAAATTTTTCTATTTCCGCCATTTTTTTTGGTCTGGCTTTAAACCTTTTGCTTTTTGTCCCGTCTAAAAGGATGATATATTTTCTATTGATAACTAAGAACTAAATATAAGATGAAAACAAGATTTTTCTTGACGATGGTGTTTTTGTTCTGCTCTATTTTTTCCTATGCCAAGACGGGATTGATAAGCGGAGTGGTGGTGGATAAGAACACCGAGGAGACCTTGCCGATGGCTACGGTTCAACTCCAAAAGGTGGGTGCGTCAGGCGTTTCCGGTGGCATGACGGATGCAGATGGTTTTTTCGAGTTCCGCAATTTGGATTTTGCCACTTACGAGGTGACAATCTCTTATGTGGGCTATACGGATAAGAAGATGAAGATTACGTTGACCCATGAGAATCCAAGCAAACGCTTCAAGGCTATCCGTATGGGTGAAGATGAGGGCTTGCTTCAGGAGGTGACGGTGGTCGGCAAGCGGACCTCTTTGCAGATGGATGTCGATAAGAAGGTCTTTTTGCTGAATGAGAATGCCCATACGGAGGGTGTCTCTGCTTCCGATATCTTGAAAGATATTCCTTCTGTGGATGTGGATGCTGAAGGTACGGTAACGTTGCGAAATAGTGAGGCTGTTGAGGTCCGAATCAATGGAAAGGCGGCTGGCCTTTCTGGCGAGGGACAAGGAGACATCTTGGAGCAGCTGCCTGCGGGTAGCATCGAGAAGATTGAGGTAATCACCAATCCATCCGCTAAATATAGTGCGGAGTCTTCGGCTGGTATTATCAATATTGTGATGAAGAGCAACCACAATTTAGGAGCCTATGGTTCAGTGGGTGCCGGTGTGCGTGTCCCTTGGAAGAGTGATTTGGGCGGTTCGCTCAACGCAAATCTCAATTATGGCTCGGAGAAGGTGGACGTGATGTCTAGTGCGGGCTTCTTCCGAAATTCCTCCCGTGGTACGGGTTTCACGAATCGTTACAGCTATGCAGGCAAGGATACGACATTCTTGTTCCAAGACCAAGAGAATGAGTTTGAGATGAACTCAGCTTTCCTTCGCCTTGCTGTGGATTATAAGATCGACAAGAAGAATGTTTTGAGCCTCTCTTCTATGGGTTCACTTTCCTCTCGTGATCGTGACAATCGTATGTATTATCGTTCGGGTTCAATCATTGACGGAATGGAGTATTCGAGATCTTTGAATGGAAGGAATACCTATTCAAAACCTGAGAACTTGATGTATAATGCTTCGTTGGAGTATAACCATAAGTTTAGCAAGGAGGGTAGGGAGATTACTACTTCGGTCGGAATCTCCAACTTGTCTCGTGAGGAATCCTCCGTTTATGATCAAATTACGTTTGAACATTACCAGTTGAGTCAGCCGGTTGTTGGCTCTGTCCAAACTTTGGACAAGGAGGAATATACTCGTTTGATTACGGCTCAATTGGATTATGTGACACCGATCCTTGAACGCTCTAAGTTGGAGACGGGGCTCTCCGGTAACTTCACACGTTCGGGCAGTGATGTCGAGTCTTCGTTGAAAAGGGATGAGGATTCCGAGTTTGAACCGTTGTATGGACAATACAACGACTTCCTCTTTTGCCCAAGTACCTATGCTGCTTATGCTTCTTGGAGCACTTCTTTTGGCAAGTTGAAGTTGAACGCAGGTTTGAGAGGCGAATTGTTGGATGTCCGTTGGGAACAGAAGTTGACGGACGACAAGTACCACAAGGATCCGATTTTCAACCTTTTCCCTTCTTTCTTCTTGACTTATCCTTTGTCGAATACTTGTGATTTGCAATTTAGTTATACGCGAAGGACCAATACGCCACGCTCCTTCTTCTTTAATCCGTACCATAACATGACGGATTCCGCCAATGTCTCTTTCGGTAACCCGGATTTGGAGCCTGAGTATGTCAACTCCTTCGAGGCTGGCTTTATCAAGAACTTCTCAGAACACACTTTGTCGGCATCAGCCTATTATAAGAAGACGACGGATGTGATCCAATCCTACAACTGGGTGGAGGACAATGTGATGTATAGAACTTATGCGAACATGGCTAATTCCCAGGCGAGCGGTATCGATCTGGTTTTGAAAGACCGCTTCGGGAAATTCCTCTCTTTGACCAGTAGCTTGGATCTGTATTACTATAAGTTGGAAGGTGGCTCGTTCTCTTATGTGATCTCCACTGATCAAGGTACGGAGTTCCGATCCTACAAGTTGAAGGAGCGTGATAGCTGGAGCTTGTCTTTCCGCTCAACGGCCGACATCTCTTTGCCTTGGGAGCTCAACGCTCAACTGGCAGGTAATTATACCGCACCGAGGGCTACGGCTCAAGGTAAGACAATGGCCAACTATCAGTTGAACGCAAGTTTGAAGCGTGCCTTCCTCAAAAGAAAGTTGACAGCCTCTATCCAAGTTCGTGACATCTTCAATTCCCGTAAGCGTGCTTCCGAAAGTTGGAGCGACGACTTCTGGCAGGAGACGGAGTTCCATCGTTTTGGCAGGATGTTCAACTTTAATTTGACTTACTCGTTCGGTAATGCTAAGAACCAAAAGAAGCAAAAACCTCAGCAGGATAACAATACTAACGAGGACTACGACGAGTTTTAACCAGTTGGCGTATGTCATATAAATTTTTCGAGAATAGGCAGTGCGAGTTTTACCCTTGCCATGACGGTGTGGAGCAAGGCTCGTTCAACTGCCTTTTCTGCTATTGCCCTTTGTATGTGATGGGCGAGAAGTGTGGGGGGGATTTCCGAATCCTTGCCAATGGTGTGAAGGATTGTTCCCTCTGTACGAAGCCTCACTCGGAGGGTGGTTTCGAACATGTGATGGCAAAATTGGCGGAGTTTTATGGTGGAAAAACAAAATAGGGATGTGCCTTGTGTGCATCCTTATTTTTATGATGCTTTCCCTCCCTCTATGTTTTTTCTCAATAGGTAAGGTGCCTATAATCTTGTCGCAAGATGTTGGTTTTGCATCGACGGTTAGGCTGAACCCCTTCCTTTCTAGTAACCGATTGCACCGCAGGTGCTGTCGGATGGCAGCTAAGACGGGACGCAGACTGGAAGTCTGCACTTTCAGTAAAACAGTGGCTTCCCGCCACTCTTAATTCTTTAACACTTGGTGTGCGATGGCGCAACGCAGGCAATTCTTCTCGTTGCAGTACCTTTTCTTCAGTTCGAGCAGGGCTTGCGAGTCGTAGGCGTTTCTGCACTCCACGTTGAGGCTTCTCCATTGGGAGATGATGCTGTTCTTTTCGGCCGGCAGTTCGGTAAGCAGGTCGATTGCCCTTTCTGCGAGGTCGGGGTTCTCCCTCTTTTGCGCATAGGCGAAGAGAATGGGAACCACTACGTTGATTAACAGCAGGTCGATGCTGGTTTCTCCCATCTTCTTGGTTCGATGGATGGATTGGTCTCCGAAGGAGTAGTGGTTTTCCCAATAGGGAGATGTATCTACCTCAAACAACGATCGGAGTTCCGAGGTTCCCTTGGCTGCTAGTATTGAGGAGAAAAGGTTCTGGTACTTGAATAGAATTTGAGATAGTTGAGCGATTTTGATATGGGGGAAATTGGAAGGCCGCATTTTGGCGAAGACCCAAAGATTCTTGTCGATGCTTTTCAACCCGAATTTATTTTGAAGGAAGTCATATTCTTGTTTTAGCCTCTTCTCATAGGAGTCTGTGGAGTAGTCGTTTAGGAGTCCAGCTTGCCCGAACAGTAGGGCTTCTATTTGGACAAGGTTGTCGTGTTGTTTGGAAATCAACTTTATCGGTAGGGATTGACTCAACTTTTCGAAAGGAAGGGCGTTGGTGCTTTGTCCGAAAGCGGTGGCAAGAGTTTGATAGAATGCCTCTTCCCAGTCGCCCTTAGTTTGCTCCACCTTCTCGATGATGGAGGCCGCTTTTCTGCAGAGTCGTTCCGTCAGCAATTGGTTCAAGTAGATGCGCATGAAACCGTCGGGCAGCTTCTCCCAATAGTTGGCGCAATGGATGAACGTAGCCCCCATGGACATGGCTTCGTACCGCTCCTGCAATCCAGGATAAGGTTGTAGAATGAGGGTGGGGATTGGGTCTCCGTTGGGACGGAAAATCTCTTTGTCATGTTCCTTCACCACGTGCAGGATGACGTTGTCGTACCTTCGGTCTTGGTCGTGCCGATGTCTCATCCAATCGGACGATAGGAGGTGTATCTCGATATTGCCCACCCAAAGCGTTTCGCCGATTTTTACTTTGGCGTTGAAGAAGTCGGGACCGGCATTGGTGTTCTTCTTCCCATGGTCGATGATTTCGATGGGAGTGCCGTCGGTTGTTCGAAGGTGGGTGGGGCAAAATAGTTTATATTGCCAGACGTAGTGCAGAAAAACTTCTTTCATTGCAGAAAAATCTTGAGAGTGAATAAGTCGTTTCCTACCGTCAGAACGTGTCTTTTGCAAACAAAACAGTTGCCAACAATAGGTGTACAAAGGTATATTAAAATTCAAAAAAGATGTATATTTGTCACTTAAAAATTGCAATTGCATGGAAAAGGCTAAGATAGCATTCATAATTAATCCCAAGTCGGGTACGAATAGTAAGGCAGAACTTCCTGATTTGATTCGGAAGACCATTAATCAGGAGAAGTTTGACATCACGATTGTCAAGACGGAGTATGCCGGACATGGGCGGGCGTTGGCGCGACAGTTTGTCGAGCAGCACTATGATTATGTGATAGCGTGTGGCGGCGACGGCACGATGAACGAGGTGGCGTCGGAGTTGACGGAGACGGAGACTTGTTTCGGCATTGTCCCTTACGGATCGGGAAACGGCTTGGCTCGTCATCTTTCCATCTCGATGGAACCACAGAAAGCCTTACGTCAGATTAACAAGCATATTGTACGACGCATTGACTATGGCATGGCCAACGACAAAAAGTTCTTCTGCACCTGCGGAACCGGTTTTGATGCCCATGTGAGCCATAAGTTTGCGATTCAAGGAAAGCGTGGTTTCTGGACCTATTTTAAAACGATATGCTCGGAGTTCATGAAGTATAAGCCGTATGTCTATACGTTGAAAAGTGGCTCGTTTAAGATCACCCAGCAGGCTTTCTTGGTCACATTTGCCAATGCCTCCCAATATGGCAACAATGCTTTCATCGCTCCGCAGGCGAGTACCTCCGATGGATTGATTGATGTCTGTGTTTTGAAACCCTTTTCCGTCTTTGCCATCTTGCCTTTGACTTTCCAACTTTTCCGGAAGGAGATAGACAAGAGTAAGTATATCTCGACCATACAGACCCCTGATGTGACGTTGGTTCGACAGGAGCCTGGTGAATTCCATATCGACGGAGACCCATTGATGATGGAGGCGGAGATCCATGTCCGTGTCATCCATGATGCCTTGAAGGTGATTGTCGGTCGTCCGTTCAATATCGAGCAACTTCTTCGTTCTCGACTAATCTATGCCCGTCGGAGAATAAAACGGGATGCGAAACGGTTGTTGCATGAAGAGTAGAGTCTGTTAATTTTCCTATTTTAAATTTTTGTTGGAAATCAGCGGATTGATGCTTTAGTGTCTAAAGATTGGAAGTTTATGTCTCACTAGCGTCATACTATTGGGGCATATACGATTTGATGTGAAGCAATCTATCTGTCGAAAACTATGGCATCTAAACCATCGGGCGTGACTGATGCAAAAATAGATTTGTTATTTAAAATTGAAATCAGATGGTAAAATGGATAGTTTATATAGTTGGGTTCGTTGGGCTCATTGCGATTTCCTCTTGTTTAGATGTGGAGGAAGAAGATAGTCACCATGCCTATTACACACTGATTAACAAGTCAGATTATGATATTAGGTTAAAATATGCTGATAGGTACTATTCTTATTCGAATCCGATCCGTTATGATACAGTAATAAAAAGAGATTCCTCTTATCTGATGGAAGTGATATGGGATATTATGCCACCCCCATTTCATGACGTAGACACCTTGCAAGTCTCTTTTGGATCAGAACTTGTCATTGAGGATCATGCTCATCCCATGCGTTTTAAAATGATACGCTTTACAAACTCGGCAAATTATGAATTGACAGAAGAGACCCAATACATCCGTCGTGCCACCTACACCATCACCAATGCCGATTACGAATACGCCAAGCTGAAATTGGCAGAGCGCGAAATAGAGAAAGCAGATTAGCTTGAAAAATATAAAAAAGGAGAGGCGCGTCATCACCTCTCCTAGTATCTCAATTATAAGTTAACCCATCCAAAATAGACGTAGGCGGAATGGGCGGTTTCTTCTTTATCCTTGCGTTCCCATTTCCCTTTTGTCTTTGAAAGTTCACTCTCTAAAATCTCAAAATAACCGCATCGTTCCATCTCTTCGATGATTTTGTTTACTAATCCGACCTTTTGGAAACGGATTTCCTCCATGTTCAGGTTCTCGTCGAATAGGATGCAGTAGAACACCTTGAGGTGTACGGAGTCGCAGTCGCCGTCATATTGCTTCCAGAAATGGTTGCCCAGCTCCTCTTGGAGGGCTGCTTTGCCTTTCTGATACTCGATGCCCAAAGAGGCTGTCTTTTCAATCTCTCCCTTTGTGTGGTAGAGGATGGGCATGTTAGGGGATTCTGCCCCCAAATAACTCCAGAGGGGCGCACCGTCTTTGTCGTTAGCGATGCTGCCAGCGGCGTTTGCTAGGCTAAGGTTAAGGCCCATAGCCATCGCAAGCAGAAGAATCTGCTTCGTAATTGATCTTCGATTCATTGTTTAGTTTTTGTGTGATACAAATGCCCGCTCCCAATTGCTTGGGAACAAAGAGCATAAGGGAAAACCTTCCTTTCTCAAGTCGGGTCTCCTTCGTTTATTTTATGGTTATGTGTAAAAAACAGGTCAGCCTAAAAATCCAATCCAACGTGGCCGACGCTGTTTCTCTAATTCTCAATTCTTAAAAGTCGCCCAAATTCCTTCGGGCTGAACTATTTGTTATTATTTAATCCCTAATTCTTAATTCAAAATTCTTAATTATCTATATCCACCCTTCTTTCCGATACCATTCAATGCATTCCCGCAGTCCACGTTGAAGAGGGTAATCTGCTTTGAATCCCAGTTCCTCTTGGAGCGGCGTGACGTCGCATCGCCAATTGAGGGCGGAAAGGATGTTGTATTTGTCTTTGTTGAGAGTCGGCGTCTTGCCGAACCATCCGCATACCGTATCAAGCGTGTAGGCAATGGCTTTTACCAAGCAACAAGGAACCTTGATGGGCAGGGCAAATTTTATGCCAAGTTCTTTCTTGGCAAGGTCTGCATACTCGTCTGAGGTCCATACGTCGCCGTCTGCCACGAAAAAAGCCTTCCCATAAGCCTTCTTCTCGATGGCGAGGAAGATGGCCTTCACCAAGTCTTTGACGTAGATGAAGGTGATGTATTGTGGCTTGAATCCGATGGCCGGGTTGATGTGGCGTTTCAGGGTCTGGAGCATGACGAAGTAGTCCTTCTCCCTAGGTCCGTATACGCCTGTCGGACGCATGATGGTATAATTGAACCCTGAGAGCGAGCGGAGAAACTCCTCGGTCTTCAGCTTGCTCTTCCCGTAGAGCGTGTCGGGTTTGGGTGTGTCGGTCAGTTTGATTTCCGTTTTTCCGTCAGGGTCGCCAGGACCGAAGGCGGAGAGACTGCTCATGTAGACGAATTGCTCGGGTTGCATCTCTGTTTCGATGAGAGCCTCGATGAAGTTTCGCGTATAGCGGTAGTTCACACGGTCAAACCCGTCTTTGTCTTCGCTTTTGGTCAGACCCATGTTGTGGATGATGATGTCCCATTTCCCGATTTCCTCCTTTTGCTTCGTCAACTGTTCTTTCATCTTCTCCTTGTCGGGGTAGGCGAGGTCGATGGATTTCATCGAATCGAACGGCAAGTATTTCCTGCTGCTTGTGGCACGGAGACCAGCCCATGTCTCGAATCCTTTCCCGATGGCGGCTTCGACGATGAAACTGCCGATGAAGCCCGAGGCTCCCGTTACTAATATCTTCATGGTGATGGGTATTTATTTTATAGCATAATAGAAAGAGCAGGTGCCGAAGGTGAACTGTCGGATGGTGACCTGCGAGAAACCACATTCGAGCAACAGCTTCTTCATCTCTTCACCTTCCGGGAAGGCTTCGATCGAGTCTGGCAGGTAACTGTAGGCTCTTGTGTCCTTGGATAGGAGTCTGGCGAAGATGGGGATGATGCAATCCGTATAGATCTTGTAGCCCAACTTGTAGATGGGATTGGTGGGTTCCGAAAGTTCCAGAATGGCAGCGGCGCCCCCCTTGCGTAGCACGCGGTTGATTTCGGAGAGTCCTTTTCGGAGGCTTTCGAAGTTCCGCACGCCAAAAGCGACGGTCACGGCATCGAAGCGTCCCTCCTCAAAGTCGAGTGCGGTCGAGTCTCCCTTCTGTAGGGTGATGGAGTCGGATAGTCCCAATGACTGGAGTTTCTTCTTTCCCACTTCCAACATCTTTTCGGAGAGGTCTATGCCGATCATCTCTTGGGGCTTCAACTCTTTCTGTGCGGCGATGGCAAAGTCTCCCGTTCCTGTTGCCACGTCCAAAATGCGTTGGGGAGCGATGCTTTTCAGTGCTTCTATGGCTTTCTTACGCCAAGTGCGGTCGTTGCCGAGCGACATGAGCCTGTTCATAGGGTCATATTGTCCGGCAATGTTGTCAAACATTTGCTCCACTTGTTCTGTTTTCCCTTTTTGATTGTCGTAGGGGAGTACTTTTTCGCATTTATAGTCTGCCATCTCTTAATTGGAATTTTATGCGAATTTAGCCAAAAACGCCCTTGTGGACAAAAATAAAACTCCCTTTTGTGCGGAATTTTCATGGTTGCTATATGACTATTTGCAATTTACGATTTTGGGGAGTCGTGCAAGACTCTTATTCTTGTTTTGAACCTGCTGTTATTTAAATACCTATCACCAAAAGCGTTGAATTTTATAACGGTTTATGCTGTAAAGAATATTTTGTTGTTTTGTTTTGTAATATAATATATTATGTATTACTTTTGCTATATACATGGAGGTGTATGGTGCTATCGTTATACAGATGAAGATGGTTATGTGAAGTTCCATTTCGGGAGGAAAGTCACTTCATTATGCTTGCATTCATCGTGCTGCAAGACGACATTTCTATGGGGACAATTGTGGAATTGAAAGGCCTCGTTTCCCATACCATAAAATCAGCTACATATATAGGGATGATAGTGGAGATTATCGTGCAGCATGGAATTATCTTGGAGGAAATGCTGTCCCAGATATTAGAATATATGGTACTGGCTATTCTTTAAGGACAATACAAAAATGCCTAAAAGGGGTAACAACAGTTTCGGATTTTAAGTCCAATATTAAGGAAAATGCCCCGAGAGGCGTTACGGATAGAAAAATCGATATGTTTTTTAAAACATTTGAAGACAGATGGAACTGATAAAAAAGATGTGTTTAATGGCGTTTCTCCCTCTTTTCGGGGGTGCCTGCAGCGACGTACAGGAAACGGATTGCTGTCATTCCTATTATACTTTGGTTAACCAGTCGGATTATGAAGTAGGCTTGAAGTATAAAAACAAATATGACTATACGCATCCAGTTTGTTATGATACAATAATACGGAAAGGGGCATCCTACACAATGGAAGTGATATGGGATATTCCTGGTCTTCCGTTTCACGATGTGGATACGTTGCAGGTCTCTTTGGGCTCGGAATTGGTTTTTGAGGATTATTCTCGACCAAGGCATTTTAAGATGATAAGATTCTCCGATTCGTATTATTATGAATTTACGGAGGAGTCGGAGTATATTAATCGTGCCACCTACACCATCACCAACGCCGACTACGAGTATTCCAAACAGAAACTGGCAGATCGGGAAGCAGGAAAAGAAGGGAGTGAGGAAGAACGTGTCAATGGTTATTCAAGAGAGGGGCGCAGGTGAGTTTTCTCCGATATTTTTTGGAATGAAGAAAAATTATCCTTATCTTTAATTAGTGCTTGTTGAGGCGAAGGGGAGGAACTCCTTCTGTTCGTCCTTGGCGGGCCTGCCTTAGAAACTGTAACCATTTAGTATGTGCTCTGTAGTTTTGGTGGA
The DNA here is from genome assembly GCA_017553575.1 of Paludibacteraceae bacterium. Taxonomy (GTDB): domain Bacteria; phylum Bacteroidota; class Bacteroidia; order Bacteroidales; family Paludibacteraceae; genus RGIG10190. The sequence continues at coordinate 7,737 of JAFZKQ010000054.1, read as the reverse complement.
AGATGGTTGGATTCTATGGTGAGGATTCTTCTCTGTCGCCGAAATTAATGGGGACTGTTGACATTATTGTATTAGTATCATGTGAAAATAGGTTGGGGTTGTTTACTCCATGTGACCCCGTCTCACAAAGACGGAACAATTGATAGCCCCCGCATTTCGGTGTGGGGACTATTTTTTCTATATTCAATGCCCCCCAACTGATAACTTTTAATTTGATAACAGGATGAAAATAGGTGTTTTTTGCTCTGCGAGCGACGATTTGGACCCTATCTATTATGAGCAGACAGAACTCTTAGGCCAGTGGATCGGCAAGAACGGTCATTCCATATTGTATGGAGGAACGGCTCAAGGGTTGATGGAGTGTGTGGCGCGCAGCGTGAAGAGCGCCGGAGGCGAGACGATAGGGGTTTTGCCTCGTTTCATGTATGACAATGGATTGGCCAGTCCGAATGCCGATGAGTTGATCTTGACGGCCGACATATTGGAGCGGAAAAATGAGATGCTTAGGCGGGCCGATGTCTTCGTGGCTCTTCCTGGAGGCTTTGGCACGTTGGATGAGGTTTTCCATGTCATTGCTTCGGGGCAGGTGGGTGCCCATGAGAAGAAGGTCTTCCTGTTTAGTGTGGCGGACTTTTACGCGCCGATAAAGCAACAGATGGAGAATGCTTTCAGCCGTCGTTTCACCCCGGTGGAATATCGTTCACGTTTTGCCGTGATTGATTCGTTGGCTGCCTTGCAGTCCGAATTGCGTGCGTGTGCGGAAAGCAACCGATAGGAATCGTTGGAGTTGCGGAAACTGCTGGAACGCGGTTTGTTCCCGCCCAATAGACTTTATCGGGATAGATTTGATGACATCTGAACAAAATTTAATATCTTTGGCAAAAATATGATAAAAAGGAAGTGATATGATAGAAGAGATAAAAGCCATTTTGAAGCATGAGGCGGAAGCTGTGCTTAACATCCCCGTCAGCGATCGCTACGAGGAAGCTATTGATTTGATTATTGCGCAGGTACATAAGCGTGGTGGTAAGTTGGTGACGAGTGGCATGGGCAAGGCTGGACAGATCGCTTTGAATATTTCGACCACGTTCAGTTCTACGGGTACGCCTTCTGTATTTCTCCATCCTAGCGAGGCGCAGCATGGTGATTTGGGCGTTCTTCAGGAGAACGACATCATGTTGCTCATTTCCAATTCCGGTAAGACGCGCGAGATCGTGGAGTTGGTCTCTTTGGCGCGCCGCTTGCGTCCAAACATCAAGTTCATTGTGATTACGGGCGATGAGAACAGCCTTTTGGCGAAGGAGGCCGATGTCTGCTTGCCTACAGGAAAACCGAAGGAGGTCTGCACGTTGGGCTTGACTCCGACAACATCTACAACGGTTATGACTGTTATGGGCGATGTCTTGGTGGTAGGAACCATGAAGAAGATTGCATTTACGAGCGAGGAGTATGCTAAGAGACATCACGGCGGTTACCTTGGCGAGAAGTCCAGAATGCAGTCAAATGGATGGAATGTTATTGGAAATTAACCAGTTGGCGGTTCTGATAAAAATAAAAAGAAAAAAGTTGCGTTATTATTTGCAGGATTGCCCAATAGTACGTACCTTTGCATCGCAAATGAGAAACGATAGTTGATCATTGCAAAATAAGGCTGGCCCATTCGTCTATCGGCTAGGACGCAAGATTTTCATTCTTGAAAGAGGAGTTCGATTCTCCTATGGGCTACTAACAATAAAAGAAATTAAAAGATGGCAAATCACAAATCATCAGTAAAGAGAATCAGACAGACTGAGAAGAAGAATTTGCAAAATAGATATTATGCAAAGACTGCTCGTAACGCTGTAAGAGATCTTCGTGCTACTAAAGATAAGGAAGCTGCAGTTAAGAGACTTCCTGAGGTTTCAAGCATGTTGGATAAGTTGGCTAAGAAGAACGTTATCCACAAGAACAAGGCAAGCAACTTGAAATCTAAGTTGGCTAAGTTGATCAATAAGCTTTAATAATTGATTCATACAAAATAGGGCTTCCTGATAAGGAAGCCTTTTTTGTTTTTAGTCGCCTAGTCTCCTCGTGTCGAAGACACGAAACAAAGATAGGCCACATTTCAATGTGGGAAAATTGTCATAATAGTGTGCCTACCTCTCTCCCGATTTTCTTCCTCTCAAGATCTCTCTTTTCCCATTAGGAGGACCAGCCAATCGTTCTACCGTAAAGCCTGCGGTTTGCAACATTCTCCGGACTACTCCTTTGGCGCAATAGGTGACGAAAATACCGTCTGGAGCCATGCACGCATAGAGTTTGTCGAAGATTTCTTGCGTCCACATATCTGGCTGTTTTTCAGGTGCGAATGCGTCGTAGTAGATTACGTCATACCCCTCTTCGATTTTTAGGGTGGTGAGGTCGCATTCAATCTTCCGTAAGCGAAACTTTTCTGTGATTTCTTGCCATTCGTTCCACGGAACTTGATGGAGGGTGGGGAAGAAAGAGGCCGTTTTTTCTTCTAATAAGTTGTCGTATCCCAATTGTCTGATAACCTCCATGGAGAGAGGGTAACGTTCCAGAGTAGTGTAATGGATAGGCCCCCTTCCTTCGGCTTCCGCCAAGGTCAGGATGGCGTTCAAGCCTGTCCCGAATCCGACCTCCAAAATGCGGGGCTCTGCCACTTTGCATTCGTGCAATCCCATCTTGATGAAGATGTGTTGCGATTCTGTCAAGGCTCCTTTTATGGAGTGGTAGTGCTCGTCAAGGGCGGGTACGAAAAGGGTATTGCTGCCGTCTGCCGTGGTTTGTATCTCTATCTCCATTGCTTTGTTGTTGTTTTATGTCCATGGTTTTTCCCTCATGGCTATTCTGCGCCGTCCCTCTGGGATTTTGTCGTTATTTGGGCCATCTGAACCCCATGGATTTTGCACTGTTTGGGTGGTAATACGCCGAGAGGATGTATCAAAATTCATTTTGATACATCCTCTCTATGCGTTTCCCGTAGGAATTATTATTGTCTGTTTGCCTTCTTACGCTCGTTTTCGTCAAGGATAATCTTCCTTAGACGCATGCTCTTTGGCGTAACTTCCACATATTCATCCTCTTTAATGTATTCCAAAGCCTCTTCGAGGGAGAAGACTACAGGAGGAATGATTCTTGCTTTCTCATCGGAACTCTTAGAACGCATGTTGGTCAATTGCTTTGACTTCGTGACATTTACCACCAAGTCGATGTCCTTGGCGTGCTCACCAACCACTTGTCCTGCATAAACCTCGTCTTGAGGGAAGATGAAGAACTTACCACGGTCTTGGAGCTTGTCCAAAGCGTAAGCAAAGGCTGTTCCGCTCTCCATGGCAATCATGGAACCGTTTGTTCTACGCTCGATCTCGCCCTTGTAAGGTTGGTATTCGAGGAAGCGGTGAGCCATGACAGCCTCGCCGGCAGATGCAGTCAACACATTGGTACGCAAACCGATGATACCTCTTGATGGAATGGTGAATTCCAAGTGTACACGGTCGCCCTTTCTCTCCATGGAGACCATATCTCCCTTACGGGTTGCGACCATCTCGATGATCTTTCCTGAAACTTCATCTGGCAAGTCGATCGTGAGTTGCTCCACAGGCTCGCACTTAACACCGTCGATCTCCTTGATGATAACCTGAGGCTGACCAACTTGCAACTCGTAACCTTCGCGACGCATGGTCTCGATGAGGACAGACAAGTGGAGCACACCACGTCCGAACACCGTCCATTTATCGTCTGTTGGGTCTTTCTTGACGCGGAGAGCCAAGTTGCGGTCCAACTCTTTCTCCAAACGGTCGTTGATATGTCTTGATGTAACGTATTTTCCCTCTTTGCCGAAGAAAGGCGAGTCGTTGATGGCGAAGACCATGCTCATGGTTGGCTCGTCGATGGCGATTGGTGGCAATGGCTCCGGATTCTCGATGCTACAGATGGAGTCACCGATTTCAAATCCTTCGATACCGACAATAGCACAGATCTCGCCGCAGTGAGCTTCTTGTACTTTGGCGCGTCCGAAACCTTCGAATACATGCAATTCGCGGATTCTTGACTTGACGATGGTGCCGTCTCTCTTCACCAAAGCAACATCTTGGTTCTCTTTCAACGTGCCACGGTGGATTCGGCCTATGGCGATACGTCCTACGTAAGCGGAGTAGTCGAGAGAGGTAACCAACATTTGAGGAGTTCCCTCCAAATATTCAGGTTCTGGGATGTACTTGATGATGGCATCGAGTACAGGCGTGATATCATTTTCGCGTGGCTTCTTCCAGTCGTCCGACATCCAATTGTTCTTTGCCGATCCGTAGATGGTAGGGAAGTCGAGCTGTTCCTCTGTTGCGTCGAGGTTGAACATCAAGTCGAACACCTCCTCTTGAACTTCGTCTGGGCGGCAGTTAGGCTTGTCCACCTTGTTGATGACAACGATAGGTTTCAAACCGATTTGCAATGCCTTTTGGAGCACGAAGCGGGTTTGAGGCATAGGACCTTCGAAAGCGTCCACCAAAAGGAGTACGCCATCGGCCATGTTGAGCACACGCTCCACCTCTCCACCGAAGTCGGAGTGTCCTGGAGTATCTATGATGTTGATTTTATAGTCTTTGTATCGGATAGAAACGTTCTTAGAGACGATTGTTATACCTCGTTCCCGTTCAAGGTCGTTGTTGTCGAGAATCAAATCGGTCGGTTTCTCGTGGTCCTTGAACAATTGGCCTGCCAAAAGCATCTTGTCCACCAAGGTGGTCTTACCGTGGTCGACGTGAGCAATGATTGCTACATTCCTAATTTTCTGCATTTTCTATCACAAATTTTTATTTGGGTGGCAAAGTTAGTCATTTTAATCGAAAGTTTGATTATCGTACGTCAAAAAACGTTTTTGAGGGCACGACAGCTCTTTCATTTAAGCCCCCTTGAATCTTTAAAATTTAATCCAAAACATCTCTATGTCCTACCTTTCCCATAGGCTGAAAACTTTCCTATCGTCTGTATTAGGGGTGGCATGACACAGACACGAGTGCGAACCCATGGACTGAAAGTCCGTAAAAATTGACTTCTGCCATTGATATTCTTCCTTTTATCGCTTGCAGTCTGATTGAAAATTATTACCTTTGCACCGAGTGTGTCTGGAAAGGATTTTTAAGATAAACAACTGAATGCTATTAATTTATACTGTTGACATGAATGAATAACTACGGTGGATTTAAGTAATAGGGTTTTTGTTGCAAATTTAGTATTCCTAAAGTCACGCTTTAACTGATTGTGAATCTGATATAAACGATGATATGAAAAAATCCGTGGCGATTTTCAAAAAGAGTCTTTACTCATGCCTCTCTTCGGTTAGAGGTAGCCTTTCTTTTGACTGGTTTTCTAAGTTTTCCCTTCTTCTGATGCTTTTGGGCCTCTCGTTTACGGGAGTTTCGGAACTTCGTGCGCAGGAGGCAGGCGGAGATCCTGAAGAGGTGGAAGTGACATTCTTGGTCAATCGTGGAGCTGAGGATGAGGTATATGCGAAGATAACTCGTCTGCAAGGGGAGACCATCCAGAACATGCCTGCGGATGATCCTGTCTATGAGGGACATGCTTTCCGAAATTGGGTGAACGCGGCAAACGGTGAGGTGGTGACCGAAGCAACCGTGGTGACCGAGGCCATGACGGTGCGTGCTGTCTTTGAGAATGTCGTGACTTTTGTGGTGGAACGCAACGGAACACTCAAGACGCATGCTACCATTACCCGTGCTTTGGGCGAAACCGTCCAGTCCTTGCCTCAAGATCCGTTCATGGAAGGTTATGCCTTCCGTAACTGGATTGATACGGAGACAGGCGAATTGGTGACCGACGAGACAGTGGTGGATCATAACATGACCGCAAAGGCTGTCTTTGATGAGATTCATATCTATACGATTTCGGTAGAGTACTACTACCGTGATTGTGTCAATGATAAGGATGTGGTTATTGACGAGGCTTCCTATCTCATCGAAAACTTCCGAATCAAGGAAGACCAGCCTTTCGCCATCACCTCTCCTGCTCAAACGGAGGTGCCTATCGGCGTGATGGCGTGTACACCGGCTATCTCTAATACGTTCTATCCTGAGCAGCAGACGCTTTTCATTACAAGGGAGGATTTGGCTGGTGCCGTCAATTATGAACTCAAAAAACGGGTGAAGTATGTGCCTGCCACAGCTAGGTTCTCCTATGTCTATATGTTGAAGGATTTGACGGGCGATGGCTATACGCAATTTGATAGTGAGAATGATATTCCTGGTGCTCTGCATTCTATGGTGACGGCTACGGTGAAGAACTATGAATTTGCCGAGTATGAAAGTACGACTCCGACAGAAATTACCATGCCGTTGGGGCAAAAAGTGCCGGTTTATTATACCCGTAAGAAATTCATCTTGTCCTACAACACCATGGGAGGAACGCCGATCAACCCTGTCACAAAACTTTATGGCACGGAGGAGACGGTCACTTCCTCTAAACCAACCCGTACAGGCTATACCTTTGATGGCTGGTATCTTGACGAGGCCTATACGCAGAGAGCAGGAGCTACAGTTACACTAAATTCTGATGTGACCCTTTATGCGAAGTGGAAAGGAAAGAGTGTCAATTATACGATTGTTTATTTGTTTGAAAAGTATAATTCGGAGGGAACAGAGACTTCCTTCGTTTATGATAACTCGGAGACTCGGCAGGCGGCTGTGGGCTCTACGGTCACCGCTACGGATGCGGGCATCCCTGATAAAACTCGTAAGGGTTGGGAAAAGGATGGGGTGCGAAATGCGATCTCAAGTGTCGAAGTGAGGGCAGATGGATCTGCGGTGCTATATGTGTACTATAGGTTGGTGACGTATACGATTCGATTTAATGCGGGTAAATATTCTACGGGAAGCGGATGGTCTTCTTCTACATATGATGTTTATGCTTCTATACCAGATTATGGTGTGACGAATCAGCGAGGACTTTTGCCTTATTCTATGACTGTTAAATTAGGTCAAGATATATCTTCTTCTTGGCCGATGGATGTGACAGGATATTATGTGGATCAAGGATGGTTTTCTTCGACGATAGAGGATGTGAATTTTTATGGCTGGGGTCATCCTGACAACAATACAAATTATGTCACCAAGCGTATAACTGTTACGGAGGATTTGTTGCCGCAGTCGGGTACTTCTATCACCTATACTGCAAATTGGGTTAAGGCTAAATATATCATTGCTGTCGAGTATTGGTTGGAGGATGCGGATGGCAATTATCAGAAAGACGAACGATTGAGCCAAGAGTTTAGAAGTCAAACCCAAACCACAAATTTGTCGGCCAAAGATATTGACGGCTATGTGCCTATTGATGGTACTCCAGCTGGTTATCCTTCGACGGGTTATGAGTGTCCGCAAATTTTTGAGGAAGATGACAATGGTGGCTATGTGATGGATGATGCGAAAAGTGTTCCTAATGTTACTTATCAAGAGTACAATGGACATTTTTATAGAGCAAGACAAGGCGAAACTGAAAAATGTACGGATGGAGAAGATGGATATTATTATAATGGAAGTTTTCAGTCGAGAAAGAAATATGGTAATGGATATATATATGTAAAAGATAATTCTCGAAGTTTAGAGCAGTATGGCGTTTATTATCAACCTTATAATGGTAATTATTATCGTTTGAGATGTCCGGAGTATACCATTGATTATGGCAAACAAAGATATAGCATTCCGGATTGTAGACAAACCTATCGTT
>JAFZKQ010000053.1 GCA_017553575.1 Paludibacteraceae bacterium | reverse complement strand
TGGTTGTTACGAAATGATGTTTTGGGAATGTAGTAATCTCTCCGAGATTAAAGTTAATTTCACAAATTGGGGAAAATACAGACAATTATACTCCCGCAAGTGGGATCCTAGATCCTGCCCATTATTGTTTTCTTCCAATGACCCTCGTTCTAAAGTGATTTCCGCCATGATTTCAATGCATTTCCCACATGAAGGATTGGATACTACTCTTTGGCTCGAAGGTGTTGCCCAAAACGGCACCTTCATTTGCCCCAAAGAGCTATCGAAGGAGTTCGGGGAGGATAAGATACCGGAAGGGTGGAAAATAAAAAATAAATAATTTAGGCAGTCTTACTATCGATGCAAATCTATCTCTGATATGGATTTTTGTTCACCCGTTTAAAAGTACATCGGGATGTCTCGTAGGAGAATCTTCTCCTCAGAACATCCCGATGATTATTTTTATTGATTCTGCTTGTTGGGAAGCGGACTCAAATTACTTTACAATGAACTTGCCCTGTATAGGTTCTCCTATAGAATATACATTCAAGATATAGGTTGCTCCGCTTTGGATAGGAGCATACAAATTGTAGATGTTCGTTCCTGAATTCATATAGAAGTATTGCTTTGCAATCTCGATACCCTCCAAGGTGGTGACAGTTGCATACGCATCACCAGCGACAGGAGTCGTGATGGTGAAATTCACTGAATTACCATCTGCATAGATGTTGTCCAAAGAGATCTCTTGTGCGTCGTTTATCAATCCGAAATTCTTTTGGAAAGCTGCCTTACATTGTTGATCTCCCACCTTGGCAACGAGGAAGTATTGTACATTGTCAGAAAGGAATTGCGTTGGCAAATAGAGTGAATGCGTGTAAGGTCCGTGCATCTCTTGAGGACCGAAAACAACGCTTGCGTCGGCCAACTCGCCATCAGGGTTCACAATCTTCAATTCTACGATTTCAGAAGATGCATTGACAGGAACGTCGATCATTGTACCCCAAGAGTTAGCCGTTACGCTGCTAAGCAATTGAGAACAAGGCTCTTCTTCTGAAGAGAAATTATGAGTGAATTCTGCCGTGTAGACCTTGTCAAAGATGTCGGTTAACTTCAAGACGAATCGGCAAGAACCATTCAAGGTTTCTGTTGACACTGGGAAGCTACGTCTCTCAGAGTTGATGGTTGTGTCAGACAAAACTACGTAGCCCGTAGAGTCGATAACCTCGTATGAACAAAAGAATTGAGGAGCACCAGATGATGCTATTTCCCAAGAGATGGAGTCTCCTACCAATTCAAATTTCTCGATTGACAATGGAGCGAAGTTAGGCTCTGTCAAATTTGCATATTGGTTTCCCTCCAGATGGTTAAGCACTGAACCGTACTTGTTGGTAGGGTGGGTGCTTGTGTCACCACTGATAAGGTAGAATCCATCGGCATCTACACCTGAATCGTAGTTGTGGTAGTATTTCCAGCAACGACCTTTGTCAACTACACTGTCGCCTGCTACGCCAGTAACCTCAGCGTTTTTCTTGAAGTACCAATTTCCGTCAATGCCACGGTTCCATCCGTTGTTCGCGTGGAACTGATGCGCATATTTTCCAGTTGCATAAGGATCAGCGGAACTTTGAGAGTAGTCCTCTACGAATGAGTAGAAGTTGCTGTTGAACTTCATGTTGTTATCTGGGTATCTGAATGTAACGAGGTGCCTCCACGTTTGTTTGGCGTGGTCGTAGACCCAAAGGCCGAATTTGCTGTTTTCTCCTGCCTCCCAAACTTTTGTAACAAAAGAGTAGGGTGTTCCTAAGTCCCAAAGATCTTTTTCTGTCAAACAGCAAGTTCCTCCTCTTCCTTCCCCTGTGAAACGAGAAAAATTAGATCCAAGATATTGATAATCAGGAGTAAGAGAGTTCTTTTCGTTTGCTACAAATAACGTATCTTTTGTCTCTTCATCAATTCCTGTGATGATGTCATTGTCAACAGTGATGATAATGCGTGAGTCCTTCTCTACCTTGTAAATGAGTTCGTTTCCAGATGTGATGGTCTCTCCTTGATGGACATCGTATGTGTCAGGAGTGAGTCTTGTTTGGCCTCCGTTGCTCTTATTTAGGTAAAGATAAGGATTCCAAATGGAGAAGCGGATGTTCTTATTACCTAAGGTGTCTGTCTCTTGTATGCCCATGTAATAGCCGTCTTCGTTACGTGTCTTTTCTCCGACTTTTGTCAAACCACCGCCAATAGAGGCAAAATACGTGTTGAAAAGACTCTGGTCAGCACGTATCGTATTGACCATCATGTCTGAATACTCGCATTGACCCCACTCATAGTTATATCTTAGATAAACTGAGGGTGCAGAATCACCCTTTTCCCAACTTGCCTGAGCAGGCAAAGTTAACGCAAGCGATAGAAGTGAAAGACTTCCCGCCTTCATAATTGTTTGTTTTTTAAACATTTGTTATTGTTTTGTAGGACACACAAATCTCTTGCACAAAAGGAGGTGTCCCATTCTCCCTTCGTACTTCATCATATACAAAATCAACTGTTTTTTACTCGACAAATTCACCCTTCGACGTTTTTCCGCTTAGAATTCCGCTATTTCCCGAACGGGGAAATAGACTTTAATTCATAAAATCAGAAAAATGTATTGTTGTAGGGACTAGGTCTTCTTTCCTTTTCCCTTGCTTGATAGTTTGATACTCATAAAATCAACGTATTCACAAATTTTTTCAATGTATATCTTCTTTGCAAGGGTAAAACCTTGCTTTTTTGTTCCGATTCATCTATCGATAATCTTCGCATAAGGTCTATGACTTCTGCGTTTCTTTATTTTTAATTCAAAGTTTGTGCCAAATGGAAATCTCTTTTACAATTTTTAATAAATAAATTCTTAATTCAATGATTTTCAAAGACCCCATATTTTGATGTGAAATGACAGATGTGCCATATACTGCCAATTGGGTAAGGTTGAACGGTAGATTCGGCAGAATCAGAAGCATAAAATAGGACTCCCCACCTTGAATCATGGGGCGTTTGTGGGTGCTGTCTCTGTGGGCGGATAACGAAAATGTCTGAAAAAACAGGCGTGCCGCCGATAAGAAAACGTGAGGGTCACATGTCGTTTTCGATCTTGTCAAATTGAGGAACAGCAATGTAATTTCCATCCTTATCAATAATACCCCATTTCTCTGCAACTTTGACAAATAGGATATCTTGCTTTGTTTTTATATTATCGTACAGAGGTTGAATGACGATGGTTCCCGTCTTGTCGATGAACCCATGTTTATAGTTGGAACTAAAGGGATCGATCTTGCTGATATGAGCCAAACCTTTGGAAAAGCTCCATGCATCGTCAAACTGTGGCTCGATCACCATCTTTCCTGTCTTGTCGATGAATCCCCATTTCTCGTCTTTTTGGACGGCCGCCAGACCTTCCGAAAAATTATATGCTTGACTGAATTGGGGTTGGATGACAATCTCGCCTTGCTTGTCGATAAAGCCAAAGTTTCCATTCTTCTTGATGAACGCCAAGCCTTCTGAAAACGGCCCCGCATAATCGAACTGAGGTTGGATGATCATTTCCCCGTCTTTGTTGATGTGCCCCCATTTGCGATCAAGACAGATGGGTGCCAAGCCTTCTGAGATGAAGCAAAATGCCTTGTCAAACTGAGGTTGGATGACCATTTCTCCATCCTTGTCGATATATCCCCACTTTTTGTTAATGCGAACAGGTGCCAATCCATCGTAGAATTGGTATGCTCTATCAAACTGAGGTTGGATGACGATCTCGCCTTGCTTGTCGATAAAGCCCAATTTCCCGTTCATTCTAATTTCAGCCCGTCCTTCTGAGAAGGAAGAGGCATTGTCGAATTGAGGAGGGATGGCGAACTCACCCGTCTTGTCGATGTACCCATATTTCTCGTCAGAAAGGATAGGGGCTAAGCCTTCTGAAAAATTCGTGTCAAAAGAGTAATTTCCGTTAAAATCATACCTTGGGCTGATGATCCAATTGCCTTTGGAATCTATATACCCCCACCTGCCTCCTGTTTTTGCCATAACAAGCGGTTCATTCGTGGTGTCGCCATTTTTGCATGCGATCAGGTTGAGTGATGTGAGTAATAAGCTGATAATCAATATTCTCATTTTGTTGTATTTGCATTAATTTCCGTCGTGCAAATATATGTAGTACTATCCTATAAAGGAAGGGGTGGGTACTAAAATTTTCGCAAATAATTTTAAGTTAATCCATATATCATACGTTGCTAGCCCAGAATGGACGTCATATCTTAGGCAGGGGGTTCAATCCCTGTTTTGTCCGCAAATGATTTTATCGCACGTCGCCAGCCCAGAATGGGCGTCATATCTTAGGCAAGGGTTTCAACCCCTGCTTTGTGAACGGTGTGACGGGAACCCCGAAGGGGTGTCATAATGGATGTTGTCGCCTCTTCGAGGCTATTAATCAACACCCAAATGCCAGTTTATCCCCCATGGCTGTTCTGTGCCGTCCCTCCGGGACTCTGGCGTTGCTTTGCGTAGATACAAAAAAGGCGATAACCGTTTGATTATCGCCTTCCAAATCAGAATTTTATATCTTGAAAATTAGTTCTTCTTGTAGCAGTTGAAAATTTGCTCCACCAATTGGGAATCCATCTTCTTGGTAAGTAAACTTACGACGAAGACAACAACAAAACCGCCCAACATAGCCACGGCACCGCAGTCGATAGGGTTGAGCAACGAGTTGCCGAGCATCATGTTTACAACCGTCAATCCGACACCCCAGATGAAGCATGCCCAAACGCTTGGAACTGTCACGCCCTTCCAGTAGAGACCGAGCATGAATGGAGCAAGGAAGGCTCCTGCCAAAGCACCCCAAGAGATACCCATCAATTGGGCGATGAATTGTGGAGGGTTCAAGGCAATCATCAAAGAGATGACGATGAAGAAGATGATGAGAACTCGCATAACAGTAACCTTACGTTTCTCTTTCTTCTCTGCCACTTCGTCGTTGATCGCACCGTCTCTAACCTCTGCCGCGTCTGCTTTCTTGTCACGGTAGATGATATCCAAGGTCATGGTGGAAGAGGAGGTCAACACAAGGCTGGCCAACGTGGACATGGATGCGGAGAGCACGAGCAATACAACCACGGCAATCAGAAGGTCTGGCAACGTCTCCAACATGGATGGCACGATGGAATCGAAGGCATACTTGCCCTTTTCTGCATTGAATGCAGGCTCAGGGAACAAACGACCGAAACTTCCGAGGAAGTAGCAACCACCGGCTACAACCAAGGCGAAGATGGTGGAGATGATGGTTCCACGCTTGATGGCTGCCTCGTCCGTGATGGAGTAGAATTTACCTACCATCTGAGGCAATCCCCAAGTACCCAATGAGGTAAGGACAACGACACCCAAGAGGCTGAGCGGGTTAGGTCCGAACCAAGAGGCAAAGTCGCCGGGTTGGAAATTCGCATATAGACCTGACTTGTCGGCCATATCGTGTGCGGTAGGAACTTGTTCCGACATCTTGTTGATGGCCTCCATGAGTCCACCTTGATGGTTTAGGATGACGGCTGTGATGATCACGATACCGAAGAGCATAATGATACCTTGGATGAAGTCGTTGATGGCTGTTGCCTTGTAACCACCCAAGATGACGTAGACTGCTGTTAAGCAAGCCATGAAGATGGCGCAGTAGGAGTAATCAATACCGTATCCCATCTCGAAAAGTTTAGAGATTCCTACGTAAACACCGGCTGTGTAAGGAATCAAGAAAACGAAAGCGATGACGGAGGCAACAATCCGAAGCTTTTCGCTGTTGTAACGCATGCCGAAGAAGTCAGGCATGGTACGGCTTTGGATGTGTTGAGTCATCAGTTTGGTACGCTTACCTAATACCATCCAAGCAAACAAGGAACCGATGATGGCGTTTCCGATACCGATCCAGGAAGCGGAGAGTCCGTACTTCCAACCAAATTGTCCGGCATAGCCTACAAAAACCACGGCGGAGAAGTAGGATGTTCCGAAGGCAAACGCAGTCAACCAAGGTCCGACCGCCCTTCCTCCTAACACAAATCCATCGACGCTGTTGGCTTGTTTTCGTGAGTAGAGACCCACACCGATCATGATCGCCAAGAAAATGACCGTAACAATAATTTTTATTAGCATAATATTAATTTTTAACTCTTAATTTTTAATTAAACCGTACTTGCATTTGGCTCATGATAGCGTGGTTGTCGTCCTTGACGAAGCCATTTGGAGAGACGTAGGCACTCTTGTAGACGTACTGAACTTGGAACCTACATTTCTTAAAATACCACCATTGGATGCCGAAGACACCCTTCTTTTGGTCCATGTCGAGGTCGGTGTTGAAGTCGAAGTAGTCAACGGATCCGATCAAGTCCAACGTGCCTGGGATGAGAGCCACACTACCGGTGACGTATCCGCCACGGCTCTCCACCTCGTCGTCCTTACCCCCCAAAACTTCACCGTGGACATTGACCCATTTAGAGCGATAATCTACACCGAAGCTATAGCGGTTCCTATCGTAGTTTTGATCCAATGCGATGTTGGGGTTGTAGACAGAAGTAGCCACGGCGTGTCCACGTCCGTATTGGCCTGTTGTCACGATGTTGAGACCCTTGACAGGGCGCCATTCCAAACGACCGATGAGATCCTTGGCGTTGTTCTTGTCTTTTCGGTTGATACCTTGTCCGTTCATCACTTGGAACTCGTAACGGAATTTGTCCTTGCATACCGTACCGAATAAGGAGAGACCCAAGTCACGACCATATTGGACGCCGAACAAAGGGTCGCTACCGCATCCCGAAAGGTAGGTGACACCTTCCGAATAGACGTCGATGGTCTCCATGGAAGTCGGTGACATAGGATTTTCGAGGGTGTAGGCATTCTTGAATTGTCCAAAACGGACGAAGAGAGCCTTATTGTTCGTGATTCGGAAGTCCGTATAGAACTCTTGTACTTGAGAGTTGAAGTCGTGCATGAAGAGGAACGCCCAACGGTCATTGATTTTAGCGTCGGCCCAGAGAAGCGTCCTTTTGATGTCAAATGTGTTGCTGTGCTGGTCTGAGTTCCTTTGGTAGGTGTAGCCCGCCTGTGCGTAGCCGTGCAGTTTGATTCGTTCTGAGATGTCAGACAAGGAAATGTTGGCTGGAATCTCCTCTTTTACCTCTTTGGTTGGCTTTTTTGCCAAATCTTCCACTCGAAGTGTGTCGTCCTTCATGGATTTGTCCGATCTTTTCTCGTCTGCTTGTGCGTTAGAAGCCAGCAAGAACGGCAAGAGAAGAAGCGGAATGAAACGTTTTTTCTGTCGATACATTGTTTTGTATGTTATTATTATAATGTGTATTTCATTGTTGTTGTCGTAGAGACGATGTGCACATCGTCTCTTTAATTTAATTGTGCACATCGTCTCTACAATTGTGCACATTGTTTTATTCTGTATGTTTTTCGGAACAATCCTCAAACAAGCATTGCCCCAAACCCTACAAAGTTAAGGTGCAGAATCGGATATTCAAAAAAACGATATAAAAATTGCTTATTCTGCCGAAAGGTTTTGCTTTAACAAATATTTGCGATAAATTTACAAGTCAAATGAGAATTTGTCAATGACAGAGCATCAACGACAGAATAAATGATATTATAATTATAAGATGTTAGACCAAAAAGAATATTTACATCCTGAAAAAGAGTGTCTCTCAAGGGAACAGATAGAGGCACTGCAGGTAGAGAGATTGCAGGCGACGATTCGTCACTGCATGAATTCACCATTCTACAAGAAGAAATTTGAAGAGATGGGAATTAAGCCGGAAGACATTAAGTCTACGGCAGATGTGCGTAAATTACCTTTTACGACCAAGCAAGATTTGCGAGATAACTATCCTTTCGGTTTGGCAAGTTTGCCTTTAGAAAAGTGTGTGCGTCTTCACTCTTCCAGTGGTACGACGGGTAATCCTACCGTTATCTTGCATTCCCAGAAAGATTTGGACGAGTGGGCCAATGCCGTGGCTCGTTGCTTGTGGATGGTGGGATTGCGTCCAACCGACGTTTTCCAAAACTCATCGGGTTATGGTATGTTCACGGGCGGATTGGGATTCCAATATGGTGCTGAACGGTTGGGTATGTTGACCGTCCCTGCTGCTGCAGGTAACACATTGCGCCAAATCAAATTTATCACAGACTTCGGAACGACTGCCATTCATGCAGTTCCTTCTTATCTTACTCGTATCAAGGAGGTGATGGACCAACAGGGCATCGATCCTCGTAAGGATACGAAACTTAAAGTGCTTGCCATCGGTGCGGAGCCTCACTCTGAAGAGCAACGCAAGCGTATCGAGAATATGTTTGGCGTGAAGGCTTATAACAGCTTCGGTATGAGTGAGATGTGTGGCCCGGGCGTGGGCTTCGAATGTAAAGAACAGAATGGCCTCCATTTCTGGGAAGACTACTATATTGTCGAAATCGTTGACCCTGAGACTTTGGAGCCTGTGCCAGATGGTGAAATCGGCGAGTTGGTCTTGACGACCATCAACCGTGAGGCAATGCCTCTCATCCGTTACCGTACACGCGACTTGACGAGGGTGCTCGGACGTACGTGCCCTTGTGGACGTAACCACATCCGTTTGGACCGTATGAAGGGACGTTCCGACGATATGATGGTGCTTCGTGGTGTCAATATCTTCCCAATCCAAATCGAGAAGATTCTGATGCAGTTTAAAGAACTCGCTACGGATTATCTGATTACGTTGACCACCGATGATGACAACGACAACATGACGGTCGAGGTGGAGGTTGGCGACTTCGATTTGAATGACGCAGCCCGTGTCCAAACATTGGTCAAGGAGATCACGCGTCGTCTTAAGGACGAGATTCTGCTTACGCCTCGTGTTAAGTTGGTGCCTCTCGGTGCACTTCCTAAGTCGGAAGGAAAGGCTGTCCGCGTAAAAGATTTCCGTAAGGTATATCAATAAGTAGTTCCTGCTTGATAGATGCGGAACTTTTCAATAACAATACTTGCCCTTTTTTGTGCGATGGAATTCAATTCCGTCGCGCAGGAAAGGGTTTTTTATATGAATGGGGATGGCACCTATTCTATCCTTATTGCAGAAAAAGATTCTGACAAGATTGCAAAGGCTATAAAGGTATATAGGCTGGACAACAGCGTTCCGGCGAGTGGAATCTATGGTTCGGAGAGTGATTCCGGCAAGACGGAGAAACCCGCCCGAGTGTTGGAACTGACGTTGCCTATTTGCCGCCAAAGCGATACCCTCCATATCTATTTGGGACGGTGGAAGAAATACTTCACGGGAACATTCTTTAAGCAGGTAAGTAGTGACGTGTTGAACATACCAGGAACCGACTATAAGAATCGCTTTATGAAATGCGAAAACTGCCAATTCGTGAAATTTGATCAGAAAATGGAAAATACGAATGGCCAAATCTATTTGAATGGGGTAGATGTGGTGTTGGATCCTTCCGTAGATAAAATTAGCCTGACGACGACCTCTCAGAAAGGGGATTTGCTGTCAAAAATTGATGTGGTTGTCTCTCCGAAAATGAAATTCTTCCTGAAGGTAAATGGGAAGATGATGAAACTTAATAGCAAACTAGATACCACGGAGAAACGCCCTGCCTTTAAACAGGAAGATGATTTGCAGATTGTGGCTGTTACGGACAAGGGGGTGACATTGCCGATTAGGAAACATGAATTGTGGTTCTATCCAGCCATCCCGGGGTGGTCGCCATTTCCTTCTATGGGTGACCGACTGGAGGATTTTGAGAAGCGTAAATTGGTGGGGTCGCCGAAAGAGATATTCCGCCTTCCTGTTTGGTTTTCCGATGGAAAGGGCAATTCTTGGCAAACTGTATTTTGGTTGAATTTGGCGCAAACGGCAGAATGATAGGAGAACGACCGGTAAGCAAAATATTGGGAGTTTTTTTCGGTTTCAAAAAAAACGTTACATTCGTGTATAAAATTAATTCGCTGATTTTATGAAAAGTATTTTTTTTTCCTTGGTTGGTTGTTCTGCTCAGGTGTTTTTGCACAAGCAGACCTCTATAAGACGTTTTATATTTGTCGCCAAAGCGATACGGTTAATTTAGAAATAAATAAGGCCTCTTATTGTTATTGGAAGGCCTCTCCTTTGACGGATTTCTTCTCAGGTGTCTTTTTCAAGCGTGTGGATCAGAGTGTTTTGAAGTTGCCAACCCGGAGTTATAAGGATCGTTTTTTGAAATGTGAAAATTGTGAGATTGTAAACTATTCCGTCAATCGGCTCAATGCGGGACAACTCTCCTTGAAAGGGCTGGATTTGCTAGTAGAACCTGCAGAGAAGACAGTTTTCCTGACGACGACTTCCAAAAGTGGTGATACATTGTCTCGGTTGACTGTTTTGCTTTCTCCGAAAATGACCTTCTATTTGAAAATAAATGATGAAATGGTGAAGATTGACCCTTCTGTTCCCCTGCCTGAATTCCGTATGGAAGACAAATTAAGCATTGTGGCTCGTGCGGAGAACGGGGAGAAGATGAAAGTCGTTGACCATTTCTTCAGACCCGTTGATGCTTTTATCGAAAAATATTCTAATGACATTCCGGTTGGAGGAAAGTTGGCAGACTGGGAAAAGAGTCGGATTCTCGATAAAACGCGAGGGAATAGATTTGCCATACGAATCACTTTTTCTGATGCAACGGGCAATGAGTGGGAAACCAACATGCAGTTTTTCAAATGGGAATGGCAATAACTCAAAGATTTTATGAAAAGTATTTTTTTGTTTTTCCTTGGTTGGCTGTTCTGTTCAGGTGTTTTCGCACAAGAAGGGCTTTTCCGAACGTTTCATGTTTATCGCCAAAGCGATACGGTTCATCTGAACTTAAATCGCAGAGGCCCTATTCTTAGGGATTTCTTTTCGGGTGTCTTTTTTAACCGTGTGAATGAGAGTGTTTTGAGAATACCAACCACGAGTTATAAGGATCGCTTTTTGAAATGTGAAAATTGTGAAATTGTAAACTATTCCGTCAAACAGCAACAATTCAATGGGGGACGAGTCGGTTTGGAAGGATTGGATTTGTGGGCAGAACCCACGGAGGAGAAGGTCTATTTGACAACCATCACCCCAAAAGGCGATACATTGTCGCGATTGGAAGTTTTCCTTTCGCCGAAAGTGACCTTTTATTTGAAAATAAATGATGAGATGGTGAAGATTGACGATACTTCTTCTATGCCCCCTTTCCGTCTTGAAGATGAATTGAGTTTTGTCGTCATTGCGGAAAATGGAAAGAGAATGAAAGTCAAGAAACACTTAGTCTACACGCTCTCTATAATGACCGAATGGCGTCAATTCCTGGATAGTGAAGTGATGCCTGATTTTGAAAAGAATTGGATTCTTTCTACCCAACCACGAAAGTATTTGCTTGATATCACTTTTTCCGATGAAAAGGGCAATAGTTGGCAATCAATGTTCACACCGTTTTTCAAATGATAAGGTGAGAGGCAGTGTGCATATCTTCTCTGCAAAAGACATTGGATTTTTTTCTGGATCAAAAACAATCGCTAAATTTCGCATACAATTAAAACGAGGATTATATGAAGAGTGCTTTTTTACTTCTTTGGGGTTGGCTATTATATACCAGCGTTTTCGCACAAGAAGAGCTTTTCCGAACGTTTAAAGTTTGTCGCCAAAGCGATACGGTTCATCTGAACTTACCTATTAGAGACATTAGAAGCAATAGAGTCGGTCTCTTTCAGGAATTCTTCACAGGTGTTTTTTTCAAGCGTGTGGATGAGAGTGTTTTGAAGTTGCCAACCCAGAGTTATAAGGATCGTTTTTTGAAATGTGAAAATTGTGAAATAACAAACTATTCTGTCGACATTCTCAATTCGGGACGACTCTATCTAAAGGGGTTGGATCTGCTAGTAGAACCTACGGAGAAAACAGTTTTCCTGACGACTACATCCCAAAGTGGTGATACATTGTCTCGGTTGACTGTTTTGCTTTCTCCGAAAATGACTTTCTATTTGAAAATAAATGATAAAATGGTGAAGATTGATCCCTCTATTCCCATGCCTGATTTCCGTCCTGAAGACAAATTATACATTGTGGCTCGTGCGGAGAACGGGGAGAAAATGAAAGTCGTAGAACATTCCTTGAAAAGAAGCGGTACGATGAGCTGTTGGTTAACTCCCAATGGGGATTTGATGAGTGATGGGGAAAAGAATAGTATTCTCTCTAACCCCAAGAGAATAATTGGAATTCATATTACTTTTACTGATGAAAATGGTGATCATGAGTGGTATGTAAACATCCCGTTTTTCAAAATGTAATATTGCCCCAATGGGCGACAAATTTGGAAATTTTATGAAAGGTGTTTTGTCTGATATGCGAGAGACGATGTGTACATCGTCTGAGGGACAAAAACATCGGGAAATTCTGCTGTGATTATTTCTTGATGCATAGGGCAAGGCACATCAAATTAATGTTGTTCGATAGGGGAGGTGGGGAATTCTTTCAGAAACTTCAACACGATGGCATTGAATTCGTTAGGGTTCTTTTCTGCGATGAAATGGCCTCCTTTTATAAAGACCAATTCCGATTGGGCTATGTGTTTGGCTATAAATCGGGAGTGTTTCTCCTTCACAAGATCTTTCGTGCCTGCGATGACAAGCGTTGGAGCTTCGATCTTCGCCAGATCGGCCACTTCAATGTTCGGATCGTTGACCATCAAGCTCAGCATTTCCGCATTGGCCTTCGCCTTTGGATTCTTGTTTGCAAAGAGTCGTGCTATCCGATAGCCCAATTCGATCGGCAGTTGAAACGTTCGCTTAATTCCTTTCGCATTCAAATTTCCTCCATTCAAGATGAGTTTGTTTACCTTTTCGGAATAAAGGATGGCAAATATCATGGCAATGTTGGCTCCATCGGAAAACCCGAGGATATGGGCCTTCTCAATAGAAAGTCTCTCCATAAAAGCGAAAAGATCGTCAGCAAATTGTCGGATGGTGAAGGGTTTCTCGCCTCTTGGCGTTTGTCCATGCCCGCGTGTGTCTATCGCATAGACGTGGAAGTGTTGGGAGAAGAAAGGAATCTGTTTGGAAAAATAGCTACCATCCTCCCCGTTGCCATGGAGAAGGATTAACGGATAGCCCGTCCCTTGTTACGTATAGTGATGAGAGATGTCCATTCAACGATAAGTTCTATTCTGCTTTGTGACTGATAGTTTTGGAATCTAATCCGATTGGCATTTTCCAAAGGGTAGGCATTCGTTCCAATCTTCTGTTGTTTGCCTTGCTTATACGAAAGAGAAGCATACCTGGAACATAAAAAAAGGAGATATACCTTTCGGCATATCTCCCCACTCAATAACTATGTATTGATTATTCTGCAGGAGCAGCCTCTGCCTCAGCAGCAGGAGCCTCTTCAGTTGCAGCGGCAGCAGCCTCAGCTTCAGCAGCGGCCTTTGCAGCAGCCTCTTCAGCCTTCTTCTTTGCAACGATTTCAGCTTTTGCCTTGTTGACAGCTTGCTCAGCCTCCAAACGAGCCTTTGCGCTAGCTTGCTTGTCTGACTTGAGTTTGTTAACCTCAGCTTCGAGTTTGTTAGCCTTCTCATTCAACCATGCATTGAACTTTTGGTCTGCAA
This sequence comes from Paludibacteraceae bacterium, assembly GCA_017553575.1. GTDB lineage: Bacteria > Bacteroidota > Bacteroidia > Bacteroidales > Paludibacteraceae > RGIG10190. The sequence continues at coordinate 15,047 of JAFZKQ010000053.1, read as the reverse complement.
CAGCCTCTGAGAATGCACCCTTCTTTACACCACCCAACAAGTGTTTCTTCAAGTAAACACCCTTGTCGCTAAGAAGGTTTCTTGTTGTGTCTGTTGGTTGTGCACCAACCATAACCCAATACAATGCTCTGTCAAAGTTAATATCAACTGTAGCAGGATTAGTGTTAGGATTGTAAGAACCAATCTTCTCAATAAATTTACCATCACGTGGTGCTCTGCTATCTGCTACGACGATGTGGTAATACGCGTACCCCTTGCGGCCGTGTCTTTGCAATCTAATTTTGGTTGCCATTTTGTTGTTTTTATTAAAAATTAAACTTCAGAGAGCATTCTGCCTCTATCCAAATTTTGGACGCGCAAATTTAGCGATTGTTTTTGGAATAGAAAAATGTTTTTGTCGTTTTGTTTGATTGTTTTTCGCCGTAGCCGATGTGCACATCGGCTCTACCATAGCTTAATTCAACGAATTTCCCTTGGAAACACTACGGAAACCCACGAAATGTTTATATTTGTCTTCCGTAAAACCTATTAGAAAACAGTTATGAAACAAATACATATAGCCATCGAATCCCTACTGTTGTTATTTCTGAGCCTATTCGGACAAGCGCTGGAGGCGAATGGGGCAAAAAAGAGTGCCATAGATTATCAAAAATTGGCTGTGGAGGATCTGAAGAAAACCAAGGAAGCCATAGAACAATACACGAAGGCGATTGAGTCGGAGTCTGATTCTGCTTATCTCTATTATTATTATCGGGCTGACTTGAAAGAGCGGATGTTGGACCGATTAGGTGCACTGAAAGACTATGACCAGTCGATCAAGTTGAACCCGAGTTTTGCCTATGCCTATAATCGTAGAGGATTGGTGAGATTGGGAGAGAGAGATACCCTTGGCGCAATCTCTGATTGGGACAAGGCAATCGACTTAAAACCCGATTTTGCACAAGCATATGTCCGTCGTGGTGCCTTGCTGATGGACCAAGAGGCTGCAATGAAAGACTTTGACAAAGCCATCGAATTGAATCCTGAAAATTCTGTCGCCTACTATAATCGATCCGTCGTAAAACTCAATATGGGGGATTCTCTTGGGGCTTTGAAAGATTGCGACAAGATCATCGAGTTGGATCCTGAGGACTATTATTATTGTATGCGAGGAAGTCTGAAGGAGGATATGCATGACTTTGAAGGTGCGCTGAAAGACTATGATATGGCCATTAAGTTGAAATCTGATGGAGCCGATTATTATTACCGTCGAGGAAGTCTGAAGGAGGATATGCATGACTTTGAAGGTGCGCTGAAAGACTATGATATGGCCATTAAGTTGGAACCTGATGAAGCCAATTATTATTGCCGTCGAGGAATATTGAAGGTTTCTATGGATCATCCATACCGTGCCCTGAATGACTTTTACGAAGCCATCCAACTGGATCCTTCCGATCCGAATCCTTATTGCGCTTTGGGAAATTGTATGTTGAAGATATATGACTATAAACAAGCCCTGAAAGATTACGAAGAAGCAATTGCGTTGAAGCCTGATCTTGCAGAGGCCTATACAGGTCGAGGATTGGCAAAATTAGAATTGAAAGACACCGTAGGTGCGTTGAAGGACTACGATAGGGCCATTGAGTTGGATTCGAGTCAAGCGGAGGCCTATTTCGATAGAGGAATTGTGAAGGAAGCCAAGGGAGACACCTCGGGAGCATTGAAAGACTATAGCAAAGCTATTGAGTTGGACCCTACCTCCGATTATTATGCCGCTCGGGGCTTTATCTATTTAGAGAGGAAAAATTATGAGGCGGGAAAGAACGATTTTGATCAGGTGATAAAGTTAGGAACTTCCTCTTGTGGTTGTGATTATTACAACCGTGGATTGGCAAAGATAAATTTGAAAGATATGAAAGGGGCTCTGGAAGATTTCGATAAGGCGATTGAAATGGATCATAAACAGGCGGGGGCTTATGGCTATCGGGGAAAGGCCAAGGCCGAATTGGGTGACACGGTAGGAGCGATAAAAGACTACGACCAAGCCATCAAGATGAAAAGCCCCGCTAAGGGTCTTATCTATTATTATCGGGGATTGTTGAAGGCAGGACAGAATGACAAGCAGGGGGCGATGAAGGACTACGACAAGGCCATCAAGATAAATTCGGATGAGGATGCCTATCATGCCCGGGGAAAATTGTGGTTGGAGATGGGAAATCTTGATAAAGCTATGGCTGACGTAAACACAGCCATAGAAAAAAACGATAAGGAGGATGCCTTTTATGTGACAAGAGGTGAGATTTATATGGAAAAGGGCATGGAAAGTTCTTCGGCTTCAGAGGTGGAGGGGATGTTTGCTGCGGCCTTGTCCGATTTTGACCGTGCGCTCTCAATAAACGACAAAAATAGTGACGCATACGAGCATCGGGCTCGGTGCTATCGGATGGGGTTGAAGACGGTTGCTCCCGCAGAGCAGGTAAAGGAATGGGAAACTAAGGCTGAGACGGATCAGCAAAAGGCAAAGTCGTTGAAACAAGAGAAGAAATAGTGCCTTTGTGACTGTCCATGGTCCTTGAAGGAGAATTAGGATAGGCTTCCAATCTTCTTGATCAAAATAGTTTAGAGGCAAAATCGAGCATCGAGTTGAGCCCTCCCCATTTTTTCAACAAAAGTTCATGTTTCGGTCAAGAACGGAACGAAACGCCCAATAAACCGCCGAAAAAATCCGAAAAACATAGCAAAATATGGGGTTTCAGCTATGTTTTATTCTATTTAAGATAACCTACTTAAACAAAAAAGGACTACCTTTATCCGTGAAAAAACATAAACCCTTTACTGCTTATGACAACGAAATATACAAAAAAGTTAGTTGCATTATTCCTTCTATGCGGAAGCATAGCGGGCAACGCTGCCGTTCAGATGAGCGAAGTGATGCCTTGTAACTTGTCGACCATAATAAACACCGACAATTACAATTTTTCTGGCTTCATCGAATTCACGAACGACCAGCCACAAAGTGTCAATTTGAGAGGCTACACCCTGATTCACTACAAGAAGGGCTCGAAAAAATATTCCGAAAAGTGGACCTGGCAGATCCAAAACGATTTTATGGTAAATGCCAACAGCTATACGCTAATGTGGTTTGACGAAGATAATAGGCAGAACCACTCGCCTTACAAGCTCGATGCGGATGGTGGTTACCTCTTGTTGAAGAACGGTAACACATTGATCGACTCGTTAGCTTACGGTGCTCAAACCGCACACATATCGTTCGGACGTTATGGAGGCGAAACGGGTTATATGGAGCCTACGCCAGGAGTGGCAAATACCAAAGCCTATGCTAAATTGACTCGATGCCAAGTTCCCCAGTTCAGCGAGAAAGGTGGATTGAAGCACGGAAATGTAAATCTTCAGTTGAGTTGTGCAACGGCAGGTGCGACCATACGTTACACTACCGATGGTAGCGAGCCTACCAAAGAGAGTAACGTCTATAACTCTGCCATCAACATCAACAGTAACACCAGCATACGTGCGAAAGCTTTCGCCAACGACATGTTGCCAAGTGCGATTGCAACCCACTCCTATATCTATGCCGACAATGACCACAACGGTTGTGGCGGCGTTACTATTCCTGTGGTTTCCATCACGGTGGAAGATCGTTACTTTAACGACAACACCATCGGTATGTATGTGACGGGCTCAAACGGTACTTCTGGTGATAAGACTTGTACGATGATGCGTGCCAACTACAACAACGATTGGAAACGTCCTGTCAATTTTGAATACTTCGTTAATGGCGAACAAGTCTTGTCACAAGAGTTGGAGGCTGCCATTGAAGGTGGATGTACGAGAACCTACTCAATCAAATCACTTTCCTTGAAAGCTTCAAAGAAGACGGGAGATAACCTTGTGAACTACCACTTCTTCGGTACGAAACCTGATCTCTACCACCAGACCATTTATTTGAGAAATGGTGGCCAAGGTGCTGATGGTGGTATGAGTATGTGGGGCGGTGGCTTCGACTTTGGTGGAGGAGGCTTTGACTTCGGAGGCGGAGGCGGTACGTTCGGCCCTGGCCAAGGTGGTCAGCAAGGTGGCCAACAGGGCGGTCAAACCACGAAAACCGACAAGGTGAAGTTCAGGGATGCCTTGATGCAGGCTTACTGCACCAATATGAACGTCGATTATCAAGCTTACCAACCAGTGGCTTATTACCTCAACGGTCAATACTCAGGTTTGATGGCCTTGATGGAACGTACGAGTGCAAGCTATGTGAAGGCAAACTATGGTATCGATGATGATGAGTTGGATTTGATTACCCTCTCAGACCAAAAGGGTATCGGCGTTTCCAAAGGAACCATCGATGCCTACAACGAATTGGTTTCGTATGTGGAGAGTTCAGACAACACAACTCATGAATTCTATGTCGGTGCCTGCAACCGTATGGACATGGACGAATATTTGGAATACCAAGTCTTCCAACAGTACATCTGTAACGCCGACTGGCCAGGTAACAACACGAAAATTTGGAGAGAGCGCAAAGACGGAGCTCGCTTCCGTTGGATCATCTTCGATACCGATTATGGTTGCGGTCACGACGGTGCGTTGAACAGTGCAAGCGATATGATTACCTACTGTAGGGGCGAAGGCAAAACGAACTGGGGTAATCAACAAACATGGATGACCACCATATTCAAGCACTTGAGCAACAACCCAGAGTTCATGAAAAAGTTCACGACTAAATACCTCTACCACTTGTCAACCACTTTCACGGAAGAGCGTATTAGGACCGTTTACGACAGCATCACCAGCTTGGTGGAGGCAGAATACTGCGCAGATATGAGCAAGTCGGCAAAAGAGGCTGCAAACACAATGTTGACTTTCTTGTTGGAAAGACCTGCCAACATTTTGCAACACCTTCAAGAGCATGCCAATGCTCAACCTGCCGTCGAGTTTGAATTGAAGTCGAATGTTGCGGGTGCGCACTTCTCTGTAAACGGAGAGTCAATGACCGGATTTAAGGGTAAGTATTTGGCTGGATTCGCTACCGACTTCATGGCCTACCCACCTGTAGGTTACAAATTCGACCACTGGGATATTCAGGGCGGATTTGAAGCGACTGAAAAGAAGGAGTCTAGCTCAACAAACTTGCCGGGCGAATTGAGCGGTTCGTTGACAAGCACTTGTACCATCACGGCTGTCTTCACGCCAAGCAATTACGAATACACGCTCGTCATCAACGAGTTGTGTGCAAGCAGCGACAAGAACTCACGCAATGCTGACGAGTATGGCAAATATCCTGACTGGATTGAGGTTTACAACTACGGCAATGAGCCAATCGATTTGGCAGGCTTCTATTTCTCAAACAAGGCAGACGAGTTGAAACTCAGCCAAATTGCCTACGGTAGCAAGTCGACCATTGTAGAAAGCAAACAGCATGTTTTGGTATGGGCGAACAGCGATCCTGTCGATGGTCCTCTTTACCTCAACTTCAATATGAATGTTGACAAGACGAAGACCATCTATTTGAGCAATGCGTCTGGCGAAATCGTTTCACAAGGTACATACAAACCGCACAGTGCTAATGAATCGTATGGTTTCAAAGCCGACAACTCTGGCGATTGGGTGTTGTTCGATGTTTGTGAGCGGATTACCTCCACTCCAGGCAAGGAGAACGGTAGCATCAAGTGCGACGGTGTAGGTTTGTTTGAAGAAGAGCTTTCTGGACCTTTGTCAATGTATCCAAACCCAGCTTACTCAGAAGTGACAATCACCTCGAAGTCGTTGATTTCCAATGTCCAAATCTTCGATGTTAATGGTAGTACAGTGTTGAGATCTACGCCTAATGAGAAGGAGATTAGGATCGATCTGAGTTCCATCCGCGAAGGCGTATACATCGTACGAATTGAATGCGAAGATGGTGTCTTCAACGAGAAACTAGTTAAGCAATAATAGATTAACTACAGATAAAAACGAAGAGGATGTGTTGGCAACAGCACATCCTTTTTTATGTCATCCACGTTATTTGTCTAATTTGTGTTTATTCGCGATTTTGGAAAATGGAATCCAATTTATTGTTATTTTTGTGCGTTAATTTTTCGTGAAAGCAAAACGTGAAATTTTTATTGAGAATAGAGATTAAATAATAAGGTCTTATGGTGAAAAAAAGAATTCTAACTATTCTGCTATTGTCGGGTTGCCTATTGGGTGCGAATGCAGAAAAAAAGTACATGACAGTGGAGCAGAAAAATAGCGCGAAGTACAGTTTTTTATTGGAAGATAATCCCATTGTGACGTATGAAAACGGAAGTTTGGTGGTGAACGGAAACGCTACCACAAGTTATGCGATTGCGGGTGTCAAAAACTATCATTTCACGGAAGGGAATGAGACGGGAGTAGATGCTCCTTTGGCAAAGATGTTGCAAATCGTGAGTCTTGACGAAGCTACGTTGCAGGTCCGGAATGCACAGGCATCGGAAAAGGTGTCGTTGGTTAATGCAAACGGTGCGACTCTCTTTTCAGCTACGGCTGATGGCGAGGGCTCTGTCCTTGTCAAGTTGCCAGAAGTGAAGGGTGTCTATGTGTTGACCGTAGGAACAAATTCAATAAAAGTAATTCGTAAGTAATTAAAATCGCAGAAGATGAAAAAGATTGTACTATCAGTGACAGCAGTTATGCTTGCAATAGCGGCGAGTGCTGTTACTTATATGAGTGTGAAGACTGTCGATGGACAGGAAGTGAAGTACGATGTCGACAATGTGAAGCAAGTCGATTATGAGAAAGACGCTACAACTTCCACTAGATATATGCGTACTAAAACTGCTGATGGAAAGGTAGATAATTATGATGTGGAGAAGGTTGTCGAAGTCAATTATGGAGATGTCAATATCACTACGGATACAGCAGGCACTGTTGCACAAGGTGTGAATGTCTCCGGTAGCGTGGACGGGTATACGTATGTGGACCTCGGTCTGCCAAGTAAGTTGTTGTGGGCAACGTATAATGTGGGTGCGACAAAGCCTTCAGAAACGGGAGATTTCTTCTCTTGGGGAGAGACGGCGCCAAAGAAAGACTATAGATGGGTGACTTACAAATGGTGCGAGGGCACTGCGAAATCAATGACTAAGTATTGTCATTCAAGTTCTTACGGTACGGTGGATAACAAGAGAAGATTGGATCCTGAAGATGATGCAGCTACGGCTAATTGGAAGGAAAATTGGCGTATGCCGACTCTTGCAGAGCAACAGGAGTTGCTTAACGGATGTAATTGGAAGTGGATGGAGAATTTTCATGGCACAGGAGTGGCTGGCTATTTGGGTACATCAAAAGTCAATGGACGTACCATTTTCTTCCCTACGGTTGGTTATTGTGAAGGGACTGAACATGTGCCAGACGCTTCACATGCTTGTTGGTCATCTACAACGAATAATGATATTGTAAGCGAGGCGGATATCATCTATTATCCTAATCAAACCACAATGAAAATAGCCTATAGCCATAGATATTATGGAAGAGCGGTTCGTGCAGTTTCTGATGCTGTTCATGTAAAAAAAGAGACGTATGTCGTAAATTTTTATGCCTTAGATAGCACTCTTATTGAGAGTCAGGAAGTGAAGATGGAGAAGAGTGCAAAAGCTCCAGATGCTCCTGTATTAGATGGCTATAAGTTTATTGGTTGGAGTGAAGATTTCTCTAGGGTGGTGAAAGATTTGAATGTTTATGCTCAATATACCTACGATCAGGGTGTGTCGGTTGATGGAGAAGTGGGCAAATATACGTATGTGGATCTAGGCTTGCCAAGTGGTTTGAAGTGGGCTACTTATAATGTGGGGGCAACGAAGCCTTCAGAAACAGGTAATTATTATGCTTGGGGTGAAACCACACCGAAAAAAGACTATAGTTGTTCAACTTACAAATGGTGTACCGTAGATGAAAATGGGGAATTTGTTGCTCTTACTAAGTATTGTACAGATAGCGAATATGGTGCGTTGGATAACAAGAAGGAGCTGGATGCCGAGGATGATGCAGCAGGTGTGAATTGGGGTCATGATTGGAGATTGCCTACACCAGAAGAGGTAGAGGAATTATTTCAAAATAGTAAAAAAACATGGACGAATGACTTCAATGGAACGGGTGTGGCAGGCTTAATATGCACGTCGAAGGCGAATAATAACACTCTATTTTTCCCCGCAGTTGGATATTGTGACTCAGACAGTATTTCAAAAATGGGTGATTTAGGTCGCTATTGGACATCTTCGCTCTATGATAATTATGACCGTAATGCACACTTTTTTAGAACAGTAGATGCGTCTATAGCACAAGGTGAAGTTTCCCGTTATATGGGTCTCGCTGTTCGTGCTGTAATATTAGTACATTGGACTGTGAATTTTTACGGACCAGATAATACTTTGATTGAAAGTAAAATTGTAGAGGATGGAAAGGAGGCGGTTGCACCGAAGGCTCCGGATTTGGATGGCTATGAGTTTATTGGCTGGAGTGACTATTCGTTTGCTCAAGCTAAACGCGATTTGAACATTTATGCTCGGTATAAAGAAAAGAGTACTTTTGACGTTGCTGAACAAGGTGTGTTGGCGAGTGGTAAGGTTGGTGATTATGCCTATGTTGACCTCGGTTTGCCAAGTGGAATGAGATGGGCTACTTGCAATATGGGTGCCTCTAAACCTGCTGAATATGGAGATTACTATGCTTGGGGAGAAACCGCTGTTGAAGAGGATCATAATTATACAAGAGAAACTTATAAGTGGGATACGGTTAATCCAAAATCTGATACTGATGTGAAATTGTTAAAGTATTGTGATATGAGTTCTCATGGCATTGTTGATGATAAATTAGAATTGGATCCAGAAGACGATGCAGCCATTGTTAATTATGGAGAGGGTTGGAGAATGCCGTCAGACAAGGAAATGAAGGAGTTATGTGATGGATGTACATGGTTTTGGACAAGTGATTTCCATGCAACAGGAGTTGCTGGATGTGTGGGAATATCAAAATTCAATGGCAATATCATTTTCTTCCCAGCTGCCGGTTATTATGGGCAAGCTTATAAATATGATAAACTTTCTGACATTAAACTTCAGAATGGGGGTGAATATGGTGTCTATTGGTCTTCGTCCCTTCCAAGTTCTAGTCCATGGTACCCTCATCATTTGGAACTTGATGAAAAGGGAATAAAAGTTGATATAGGTGCTCGTTATTTGGGAGTGCCAATACGCCCTGTTGTAGCACAGCAGTTTACTGTGAATTTTTACACGATGGATAGTACATTGATAGAAAGTCAGCAGGTCGCTGGTGGAATGGCTGCTGTTGCACCGCAAGCTCCAAATGTAGAAGGGTATAACTTTATCGGTTGGAACGAAGATTTCGCTAAAGTCCTGAAAGATTTGAATGTTTATGCTCAATATGAAAAGAAACTTGTAACAGTTAGTGGAAAGGTGGGCGATTATCCATACGTAGACTTGGGCTTAAAGAGCGGTTTGAAGTGGGCTTCCTACAATGTGGGGGCTACAACACTTACGGAAATCGGTTCCTACTTTTCTTGGGGAGAGACTCAAGAGAAAGAAGGATATGATTGGTCAAACTACAAGTATGGTTCCATGTCTGCTATTACAAAGTACAGTACTACGGATTTCAATTTTAATGTGAATGATGGAAAGACTGTTTTGGAGGCTGCGGATGATGTGGCTTCTGCAACTTGGGGTTCTACTTGGCGTATGCCGACCAAGGCGGAGATGGAAGAACTCATTGCTGGTTGTGATTGGAAATGGGTAGAAAATTACGATGGCTGCGGTAAGGGCGAGTGGGGCATACTCGGTACTTCCAAAGCTAATGGAAACATTATTTACTTGCACAATGCTGAGGCAAAAGGTTCGGAATACGAAATCTATAGTGGTGGTCATTATTGGACATCGACACTACACGAAAGTTCTGATCCAACTGACGCTGTTTGTTTGCTATTCGGTGATTGGCTCTATGGTAGCGAAGATTATGGTCCTGTCGTGAAAACATCTTCCCGCTCTTATGGTTGTTCCGTAAGGGCTGTATCAAAATAAAACTCTATTCATAGATAAATAAAGCGGCTGACACTTATGTGCCAGCCGCTTTTCTATCTAGTGATAGGTATTCTAAAATCTCCTATTTCGCCATATTCTTCATCGACAACTGCACTCTCTTCCGTTCCATGTCCACGCTCAAAACTCGAACTTCCACATGCTGGTGGAGCGAAACTACCTCCGATGGACTGGAGATATATCGGTCGGCCATCTCGGAGATGTGGACCAGTCCGTTCTCTTTGATGCCTATGTCAACGAAGGCTCCGAAGTTGGTGACGTTGGTCACGATTCCAGGCAAGGTCATCCCTTCCTTCAAATCGGCTATGGTTCGGATGGTTGGGTCAAACTCGAAAACTTTGATGGATTCCCTATGGTCACGCCCTGGCTTTTCCAACTCCTCCATGATGTCACGCAACGTAGGAAGTCCGACTTTATCGGTCGTGTAGTCTTCCAAGTTTACTTTTTTCCGTAACTCCTTGTTTTGGATGAGCTCGTTTACGGAACTCTTCAAATCCTTGGCCATCTTCTCCACGATAGGGTAGCTCTCGGGGTGTACGGCCGTGTTGTCCAACGGATTCTCCGCATTCGTAATTCGTAGGAATCCTGCACATTGCTCGTAGGCCTTGTCGCCTAATCGGGGAACTGACTTAAGTTGTTTTCGGGAGGTGAATGCACCGTTCTTTGCTCGGTAATCGACGATGTTTTGCGCCAATTGAGGTCCCAATCCTGAAATATAGGTCAGCAGATGTTTGCTTGCCGTGTTCAGATTCACGCCGACGAGGTTCACGCTATTGATGACGGTCTGGTCGAGCGCCTTTTTCAACTTCGTCTGGTCTACGTCGTGTTGGTATTGTCCGACACCAATGGATTTAGGGTCGATTTTTACCAATTCTGCCAAAGGATCCATCAATCGACGACCGATGGAGACAGCTCCACGCACGGTCACGTCGTAGTCGGGAAATTCCTCCCGCGCAATCGGAGAGGCCGAATAGATGGAGGCTCCGCTTTCGCTGACGACAAAAACCTGCACTTTTCGGTCGAATTGTATACTTTGGATGAATTGTTCCGTCTCACGGCCTGCTGTTCCGTTTCCGATGGAGATGGCCTCGATATTGTAAGCTTCCACCATCTTGGCGACCTTTTTCATCGCCATCGTCCGCTCATTTTGAGGTGGGTGCGGATAGATGGTCTCGTTGTGGAGCAAATTTCCTTGGGCATCCAGGCAAACCACCTTACAACCGGTTCGGAAACCGGGGTCGATGGCCAAGACACGCTTTTGCCCCAACGGCGGAGAGAGTAGCAATTGCCTCAAGTTTTCGGCAAAGACACGGATGGCCTCTTCGTCGGCCTTCTCTTTGCTTGAGGCGGCAAACTCCGTTTCGATGGAGGGCTTCAACAAGCGTTTGTAGGAGTCGGTAACAGCCTCTGAGACAAGGTCGGACATGGCGTTCCGTCCCTTCACGAAAAGAGGGTAGAGCCGGTCGAGCGAGTGCTCGTCGTCAGGCGAGATGGAGATGCGCAGGAAACCTTCCGATTCGCCACGTCTCATCGCCAATAAGCGGTGTGACGAACAACGTTTCAATGGCTCATGCATATCGAAATAGTCGCGGTATTTTTCGGCTTCCGCCTCTTTGCCTTTTACCACCTTGGAGATGATTTCAGATTCATAGGCGAAGTTCTTGCGGACTTTATCCCTGGCGATTTCATTTTCGTTCACCCACTCGGCAATGATGTCTTTGGCACCTTTCAGAGCCTCTTCCGTATCGGCCACATCGCCTTTCACGAAGCGGAGGGCTGCACCCTCGACATCGTTATTTTGCTGGCGCATCAGCAACTTGGCCAATGGCTCCAAGCCTCGTTCTTTGGCGATCTCGGCTCTGGTGCGTCGTTTCGGCTTGAAGGGTAAGTAGAGGTCCTCTATTTCGTTCAGGCTCCACGAGTCTGTTATACGTTTCTTCAGGTCGTCCGTCAGTTTGCCTTGCTCTTCGATGGACTTTAGGATGCTCTCCTTGCGTTTGTCCAATTCCGTCAGTTTTTCGAACTGTTCTTGGATGGCTTGGATTTGAACCTCGTTGAGTTCGCCCGTCATCTCCTTCCTATATCGGCTGATGAAAGGAATGGTTGCTCCCTCCGACAATAGTTTTAACGTGTTGGCTACTTGCCGTGTTTGTATATTTAGCGCTTTCGCTATGATTGAATCGTACATAAATGCCTTTTTTTCGATGAATAGCGGTTTTTTGAATTTATCCGCAGAGTGCGTAGAGGTCGCCACGCGGATTGATGATCATGACTGGCACCGTAGCTTGTTTGATCACCTTCAACTCCTTCGGGCCGAAGATGAGGTCGTCCATACCATAGTCGCGTGAGGCTGAAATCATCAACATTCCTGCGTTGAGTTCCGTGGTGCGCTTTCCCGCTTCGATTTCCACTTTCGAGCTGTCTTTCTCCGCCTTGATGAATTGATAATTCAGGGAGAATTTGTCCAACAGCGTCTTTATGCCCTCGGTGTTCTGTTTGGCACGGCTACCATAGTCGTTGGCAGGCATCAGAAGGATTTCCGACTTGAAAAAACGGCCCAAACTACTGCTGAAAGGACCTTTCTCCCGTTCCTCCATAAGCATTCCGACAGGAACCAAGACTCTGTCGAAACGGATGGTTTGGTCTGGTTTTACGAAGAAGTAGGGGATTCGTAGCTGGCGACAAAGTTCCAACTGCTTCATCGGCTTGTTGAAAGGTGCTTTGTCCGTCAATTCGAAGATGATCATCGAAGCCTCCGTCTTTTCCATGCAATCGGTGAAATTATCGTCCTCGTCCAAAATCCAGCTCCCTACTTGTATGTCGGGATTCTTTTCGACGCAACGTTTTTTCCACTCTTTGAACGTGGGTTCGTAGAGGGACAATTCTTTCTCTTTGTTTTGTGGAATACCAAGGAAGCAGACTGCCTTCCTATAAGCCTTTGCCAAGTGGACGGCCAATTCAACCCCTTTGCCAGGATAGGAATTAGGGTGGGCTGCCACAAATATCTGTTGTTTTAACTTTGTCATTTTCTATTTATTTGGAACAAAGATAAGAAAAAGATAATTAAGAATTGAGATTTAAAAATTAAGAGTTAAAAGTTAAATTTGTGTGATCGTTCCTTTCTCGGGATGACTTCCTTTCGTCGGTAATGGGTTCTTCGATGGAGGTAGACAAAAATCAGTGAGCCCACTCCTAAAATCGCTCAGTTTGTATGAAAACACGATTTGTCATTTTCGGTGCTTTGATTTTTCTCGCTTCGTGTACGGGCAATGTCAATCAACAAAATTCGGAAAACTTAGGCATTGAGGTGAAGAATCCAGTTTTGGAACGGCGAGTTTCGGAAAACCCAAGTCCATCCATAGTTCATCCTGTCAAACCAGTCGCTTCCTCTAAATCTTTGAAAAACACGATAGAAGAGGCTTTTGAATTGTGGAACCCTCAAGAATTAGTGATCTGGAATGATGCATACGGCGATAAGACACAGGCAAAACAGTTTGCGCTGATGGATCTCGATAAGGATGGTGTTGATGAAATCCTTTTGCGTGTGAGGGCTCAAGATTGGGAAGGCTACACTCTCTGTTTCGCTATTTTTGTCAACGGAAGCGAAGGATTAAAAATGGTCGAATCGTATCAGATTGGGGGTATGGGAAATGGCTTGTTGATTTTCAAAAATGGCATGATCATGCTTGATGACGAAAGCGAAGGCGGCACATTCATAAGGACATTTTTCTTGTTGAAAAACAGTAATTTGGAAGCGAGCTATCGATATAAGGAGAAGGAACAAGAAACGGGAGATTATGCTATGGAGTACTATTTTAGCAATGGCATGGATTCGATTTTTTCGCCTATAACCCAAAGTGAATATGAGAAGCAAAACTTCCCCAACCCCAATGATCAAAATGAGACTTATGACATGGATTCTATTCCATCCTGGAAAAATTTGAACACGCTCTAAAGAATGGATTTTTATGCATTCCCATGACCATGAGTTTTCTCCATGGCTACACTGTGCCGTCCATCTGGGACTCTGTCGTCGTTTTGTATATTGGATCCCATAACACAGGCATGGGGTGAACCCATGATGGAATGTAAACGTGCATGGGTTTGCAAATGATTTTTGAAATTTCCGTGGTTTTATTTAATAAAAATACAAAATAGTGTTAGTAACTGACAGGAAAGTCGTTATATTTGTGTATCCATCTCTGCAGGGGATTCTTCCTTGTCATTTTCGGTTAATGGGTTCTGCCGATTAGAATGGAATTAAGAAATAGAGCCTATCATAAAAATTCATATCATGAAAACATCAATCTTTGCTATTTTAGCCTTGGCCTCTCTCTCGGCATGTACGGGCAATTCATCGAAACAAAATTCAGAAGGACAAGAACCAGAAGCGGCGGTATCGGCTACCTCCAATGAGGCGGGAACGTCCGATCAGTCGGCTGCAATCGATGCTGCGGTTAAATTATGGAATGCACAGGAACAACTCAAAAACTATGCGGAGGCAACTGGTAACGTACCTCAACCGAGTCAATATGCTTTGGTCGACTTTGACAAGGATGGAAAAGAGGAAATCCTTTTGAGGGAAGTGATCCTTAATGGAAATGAAAAATTCACGGGTTTCATCGCCGCATTTGCGAATGGTAGTAAAGGTTTGAAACTGATTGGCATAGAGCACACTATGGCTCAGATTGGTGGTATCTATTTCTTCAAAAACGGTATGACCATGGTTTCATCAGGTAATGAGAGTGGAACATACGGCTTGTCACAATACTATCTCTTGAAAGATAGCAATATCGAAACAGTTTATTCGTGCACATCAGAGTTGGATGAAGAGGCGGATCCGGATGCAGAACCCGTTGTGACTTACTCGAAGTCTACTGTGGCTTATGCTTCAACAGATAAAGTTTCTTCCGAGAAGATAGGAAAGAGTGATTTTGAGTCTGCTACCCAGGGATTAAGTTATGGCGACGCTTTAGAAAC
>JAFZKQ010000052.1 GCA_017553575.1 Paludibacteraceae bacterium | reverse complement strand
TTCCTGTTCGTAGCACGAGCAGAGAAAGCCTCCTGTATAGGCATTCCTCCTACAACCTTCGGATAAGGCAAGTCGAAACTATCCTTTGTCATTGTCTCCAAAATATAAGAAGTTTGCCTCTTATCAATATCCGAGACAACCTTTTTAGCAGACTCCAAAGCTTCCGACTTTTGCTTATTATTCCAAACCAAAACCCCTACTGCAATCAGTAGAGCTGCACACAATAATTGATATACAACTTTTCCTTTGTCCATAATATTATCTATATAACGTTATACTAATTTTTCTTCTTTGTTTTATACACAACATAACCTATCACTGCCGCACCCAAAAGAAAGAATACCATGGATATGACATGGCTATACTCTCTCACCGTCTCCAACAACTCCTCTTGCGGAATGAAAGAATGCAAATAGTAGCCAATCGCCGCCAACACGGTATTCCACAATCCCGCGCCAATCGCCGTATAGAGCAAGAACATGAAAAAATTCATCTTGAAAAGCCCCGCCGGAATCGAAATCAACTGCCGGACTGCTGGCATCAACCTTCCCACCATCGTGGAAAGCGCACCATGCTCCTCAAAATAACGCTCCGCCACTTCCACCTTGTCTTGGCTCAGAAGACACATGCGGCCAAAACGACTATTCACAATATAATAGATAAACGGACGACCTAAAAAGTAGGCCAAACCATAATTTATTATCGCACCTACCGTAGCTCCCACCGTAGCAGCCAAAACCACAAGAAAAACGTTTAGTTCACCAGCAGCGGCCTTATATGCAGCAGGGGGAACAACCACCTCGGATGGGAAGGGAATGAATGAACTCTCGATCATCATAAAAAACGAAACCGTCCAATAATTGAGGTTCTCCAAGCAAAATTCCACCAATGTCTCCACTGAAATCACTCCTTTCCACTTATTTTCACCCCACATACCAAAACTAAAGGTCTATGGGTAAATACATTAAAAGTTTATCGCCAATACGAAAACGCATCAGCCTATCCTCCGTTCCTAAAATTAGAATAGAAAGAGACAGACCTTTTGCAAGACATATTGACACATATCGCCACAAAGATAGAGAAAAAATATTTCTTTCCGAAATTTATACCCCGCGAATTTATCGTTCAAAAGGCAAAAAACAAGGCAAAAGGAGTCTTCCTCTTAGCAAAGAATCATTTTTCTCGCAACTCCAACCATCAATCTTCACACCACCAATAGATTGCTACAACTTTTTTATTACTTTTGTGGGGTTTATACAAAGTCTCAAGGATTTTCACCTTTTGATTTGTAAACCAAGGTGTTTCAGAAACAAACAAAAAGACAATGAAATATTACAGTACCAACGGGAAGGCAGAAAAAGCCACTTTGCAAGAAGCCGTAGTGAAAGGTTTGGCATCTGACAAAGGTCTTTTCATGCCAGAAGTCATCAAACAACTTCCCAACTCTTTCTTCGAAAAGATGAAAGACATGACGTTTCAAGAGATTGCCTACACGGTAGCCGACGCATTCTTCGGTGAAGATGTAGATGCCGAATCACTTAAACAAATCGTCTATGACACATTGAGTTTCGACGTTCCGCTCGTTCATGTGAACGACAACATCTATAGTTTGGAACTTTACCACGGACCAACTCTAGCCTTTAAGGATGTCGGTGCACGCTTCATGTCAAGACTACTCGGATACTTCATTGCCAAGGAGAAAAAGGAAGAGGTGAACGTATTGGTAGCTACTTCCGGAGACACAGGCTCGGCCGTTGCGAACGGCTTCCTAGGAGTGAAGGGCATCCGCGTATTCGTACTCTACCCGAAGGGTAAAGTAAGTCCGATCCAAGAGTGTCAATTCACGACGCTCGGACAAAACATCACAGCCTTGGAAATCGACGGTGTTTTCGACGACTGCCAAGCTTTGGTCAAGTCCGCTTTTATGGACGAAGACTTGAACAAGCACATGAAACTGACATCGGCCAACTCCATCAACGTGGCTCGTTTCCTTCCTCAAGCATTCTACTACTTCTATGCTGTAGCACAACTCCACAAGTTGGGGAAGAAAGACAATATCGTCATCTGCGTTCCATCCGGAAACTTCGGAAATATCACGGCTGGACTCTTCGGCAAAAGGATGGGAATGCCTGTCAGCCGTTTCATCGCAGCCAACAACAAAAACGACATTTTCTATCAATACCTCCAAACGGGTGTTTACTCGCCTAAACCATCTGTCCAAACCATCGCCAATGCAATGGACGTGGGTGACCCGAGCAACTTTGCCCGCATTCTTGCTCTTTACAACAAATCGCACAAGGAGATTTCCGCAGAGATTTCTGGCTGCACCTACACCGACGAGCAGATCAAGGAGACGCTTAACGACTGCTACAAAAAGCACAAATACTTGCTGGACCCTCACGGAGCTGTGGGATACAGAGCTTTATGCGAGCACCTGAAGGCAAATGAGGTTGGCGTATTTTTGGAGACTGCCCACCCTGCCAAATTCAAAGATACGGTCGAAGGCATCATCGGCGAACCGGTCAGCATTCCGCAGAAACTACAAGAGTTTATGAAGGGTGAGAAAAAGAGCATCGGCTTGTCTAAGAACTTCGCCGATTTCAAAGCATATCTGATGACAAAATAACGAACTAAGTTCAGATTCACGAGTAGGAGGAAAGCGCGAGTTTTCTTCCTACTTTTTTTGCAATATGGGAAAGGAAAGGCAACCTCTCAAAATCAATAGGCATTAGGCATAGAAAAAACAGCAAGCTTCCCCAAGTCGACGAATAGTCCATAACGAAAAAAGGCCGAACCCTCTCAGGATTCAGCCCTTTCTATTCAAAAAGAAACCTCTAACGAAGCTATTTCTTCACTTCCGTCTCATCTACTTCAGAGACCAATCGGACGGAAAAACCATTCAGACGAGCATCGCTTCTAACTGTCACACTATTCGCAAAGAAATATAAATCATCCGTACCGTAATTACCGCTCACCGTAGAAGACCAATAGAAACCTCGCTCACCGACATAGCCAACACCCGATCCGTTGCGATTGCCAGCGCAAGGCAAAAAGACGATTCCAGCCGCCTCCATCTTATACCAATCAGCCAACGAGAAAGTCTCGCCCTCCTCTACCAAAACCTCCGAATCGGAATAGAAGGTGATGACATTAAAATCGTCAGGAAGGAACAAAAGTCCATTCACCTCATTGACAGAGGTATAAAAATTCGTACTATGCTCTAACACATAGTTCCATTCCTCACTGCTCAACGCACGCCAAAGTCCAGACTTGTTTCCTCCATTGGAAATCTTGTTGAACTGCCCCCAATCATAGAACGATTCAGAGATATTCTCTCCAAAATAATCGTAGTAATTGGTGCTGGTCATATAGGGATATTTCTGCTTATACCCGCTTGTACCAAAACCGAACAAGTCAATCCAGCCCTCATTGGAGTCAGAGATATTCTTGTTTTCTTCACCCAAGATGTCAAATTGATTCTCCGCGAACCGCCAGGTCGATGTGCTAGCCTGATACTGAAGGTTTCCCATAGAAAAATAGACTTGCTTGTTGGCCGAGACAGAAAACTTTCCTGGAAGTCTGCCCTGTTTCTTATTCGCCACAGGACCCTCTTTTTCATCTTCCGCCTTACTACAATTAACAAGACTTAGCAATGCCAACAAAGGCAATGCGAACATAAAAATTTTTCTCATAAAACAACTTAAATTATGAAGTCCAACAACGACCTCCCTTAATAAAACTCTCAACTTCTATTTTACAGGAACTTTCTATCAACAGCCTCTTTATTCTAATTCCTTAAAAAACTGCCCAAATTTTCCTATCACATCCCAAAGCATAGCACTAATAGTAATGCCGACTCTTCAAGACGAAAAGAAGTTCCGAGCAGGAACAGCTCCTTAATTTTTAACTCATAAATTTCCTATCGATGCCAAATACTCCTCATGCAGATAATAATACTTCTTCATGAAAAGCAGGTAAGTAATAGAAAGGACCAATGCAACGCCTATCAGAAAAATCCAATGTGCCTCAGGGGTGTTCGGACACAAGAAAATGAAGGCCAAATTGATGACTAATTGCAGAAGAGCGTAAAAACTGGCCACCTTCACATGCCCAATCTTCAACTCATTCGCCATCAACTGATAGGCATGCTTACGATGCGCCTGACCTAAATTTTCGCGCAACAAAATGCGATGACAAATCGTCAAAACACCATCCACACCATAGACCAGCAGAAAAATCAAGTAAGTGACATCCTGCGTCTTCAAGACCAAGCGGCCAATCAAGAACAACAGTATGTAAGCCACACCAATACTACCCACATCACCAGCAAAACACTTTGCCTTGCCCTTCGCACGGAAGTTGAAAACACAAAAGACGATGTCAGACATCGCCACGATTATGATAAGGGCCGAACTCACAAAATTCATATCTCGATTGAGCCAAAAGAGTGGAATCAAAGCCGACATCGTATAGGCTCCCGTAATGCCATTCACACCATCCATGAAATTGATCACATTGGAGGCTCCCACACAGACGATAAGTGCAACAGCCACGATCCACCACATATCCCAATGCAGAATATTCAATTGATAGAACATCAACCCCATGGCAACAAATTGAACGACAAGACGTATGCTATCGGGCAAAGAACGTATGTCATCAATGAAACTGACCCCCGCAATCAAGGTCACGGCAAGCAAGAAATAGAGATAGGAAAAGCCGAACAACAGACTCCAAATCCACAACCCCAACAAAAAAATGATGCCTCCCCCGCGAAGCACAATCGTTTTGTGCGACGATCGCTCATTGGGTTTGTCAATGATGTTATACTTATCAGCGACCTTGAAATAGGTCAGCTCCAAAAACTGCAAAATCATAAAAATGACCCCATAGAGCGCATACGCATTCACAAACACTTTCATAATCCTATACCTATTAAGCTTTTGCGACTTCCTCCAAATATCTATTAATCACAATGTTCCGATCAAACTCACGTTCAACCTTCTCCCGACCTGCACGTCCCATGGAAGCCTTCGCCTCCGCAGGCAATTGCAGGAACCGCTCCATTTGTGCGGCCAAATCTTCCGCATCTCCCGTATTGAAGAGATAGCCTGTTTTGCCGTCCTCAATCACATCCATCGTACCGTTGATTTTCGAACCGATGCAAGCCCGACCCGTCGCCGCCGACTCCAGCAAGACATTCGGAACGCCCTCGCCCCCATGGGAAGGGAGGACCGTACACTGACATCGTTCCATCCATTGGTCGATATCCTTACGGAAACCTATATATTCGACAAAGCCTGCCTTTTGGGAGTCCTCCACCATCTTCATACATTCCGGCTGTTCATTCCAACCCGCCACGTAAAAATGGGTGTTAGGATATTTCCTTTTAATCAGCTCTGCCGCCTTCAAATATTGCTCAATGCCTTTGACTTTCATCACGCGACCAATAAACAAGAAACGAATTTCATCATCGGTAGGCATGGGCTTGAACTTATGCTGCTCCAAATTGCAACCCGACCCGGGCAACATTGCGTAATTGTCCTTCACCAATCCCTCATTGATAAAGAAATCCCGATCTCCACGGTTTTGGAAGAAGACCTTATAGCACTTCTTGATGCTGGATCTGTAAAGCATCTCGCAAATTGTACTCATCAGGTTTTTCTTGAGGAAGGTCGCCCCCGTACCCGTGATGTTACACACCTGCTTATACTTTCCGTTTGTCGCCAAGGTGCCATAGATATTCGGCTTTATCGTATAGGAGAAAACAATGTCAGGATTCACCTGCGGTATCATCTTCTTATAGAATCGAATCAAACGCAAATCCTTCAACGGGTTCACCCCTCGCCGATCAATGTCCGTAAGGATAATCTTACAGCCCAAATCCTCAAAATATTGGTTGTCCTTGTCTTCCGGCAATGAAAGATAAACCTCATGCCCCTGCCGAATCATCTCAGCAATCAACTCTTTCCGGAAGGCATACAGCGTAATAAAATGGTTCGATAAAAAAAGAACTCTTTTCTTTTGCATCTCAACTATATCAACATTCAACTTTCAATAAACTTAATAGGCTTACAAGGAGAGCCCACAGCCACACAATTATCAGGGATATCCTTCACGACGACAGAGCCCGCACCGATGGTCACATTGTTGCCGATGGTCACACCGCCCACAATTGTCACGTTCACCCCTAGAGTCACATTATCGCCTATCGTTGGACGATCCTCATTATCGCCGTCCCGTTTGTTGCCAAGCGTCGTCAAATGACGACAAGAAAAGTTCTTTCCGATAGACTTGGCATTAATCTCCGAAGAAAAAGGATGGGCGAAATAGGCTCCTGCTCCAATCTCCGTCGTCTTGGAGATGACAAAGTAACGGTCGCCCGGACGCCACCACCCTATCAAAAGTTCCCAAACAGGTCCTACCCGATGATAGAACAAGTTGCGGAAAAAAGCATCGTTATGGAGGTAATAGAGGAGCATCAATCCCTTGGGAATCCGAATATCCAACTTTTCGACACGCCTATCCAAATCAGCATTCAACACATTCCTGAGCCTGCATTTAAAAGCGTACAGGAATAGATGGGGCAAATAGAGCCAACTAAAAAGAAGCGCCTTGGCCAAATTAATAGCATCCCTTATCGCACGTTTATTCATCTTTACACAAATAATTTAGCAAGTTCTTCTTTGTAATTCCGATAATCGAAGTTTTCCATTCTGCGACAAGCCTCTTTCATAGAAACAATGTCTGATTTTGGAAGTTGGGCTATCCGCTCGAAGGTCTGAGGCAAGGTTGCCAAGTCGGGCACGACGATACCATTGACCCCATCTTTCAGATAATCGCCAATATTGCTGGTGAGATTGGCAACCAAAGGCGTGCAGCAAGCGAAAGACTCCACCAACTTGGTAGGGAACCCCGCATTGTTTTTCAGGTTGCTCTCCCGTATCAAAATTTGAAAATCAGATTGTTGGACAAGTTTCACTGCTTCCAAGTGAGGCAACCGGCCTTTAAAGTTCACGTTCACCTGCCCTGGCACTTGTTTGCCGAAACTCTCCTCATACTCCGCCTTGGTCATGCCTATGACGGTCAACTCAACGCCTAGCTTTCCACGCAAGGCATCCAGCACGAAGTCCAGTCGGTCCTTATTTCCGAAACCCGCCGTACCCGCATAGATCAACTTCACGGTATCGCCCGTCGTCAAAGTCCGGTTTCTATCCCACTTCTCAACGGACAAGTCCACCAAAGGAGGAACAATAATGCAAGTTGTTGCCTTTTTGTAGTAGTCGTACAAATAGCGACTGATGGTTATCAAGCCATCCATCTTAGGAACAGCACATTGCATTCGGATATAGATATCCATCTTACGGATTATTTCTCGGAACGACCACCCTATTGAGCTCTCCCACTCCGTCAAGTCATGAAAGACCTTGATTCCTTTTTTATGGCAAGCCCACAAGATTCTGAGGGAGGCAATCGAAGGGAAATTATACAAAACCACATAATCAACCTTCCTATTCAAAATATCTTTTGTGTCGACGAACGAAATGATTTGTCGCACCCACTCTTTCACATTCGTAGGATATTTAACTGGATTACTTGCGAATCCATCCACCTCTTTGGGTGCATTTGCCATATCCTTTGAAACCCCAATGAATGAGACTTCATACCCCATCTCTCGCAACATCTTCGCATTGGCCATCACACGCTGTGCGGCGGCATTCTTGTCGGGAAGTTCAAATCCACCGATATACAAAACTGATTTCATTGCTACTCCATATATTGTTTCCGCACCTGTTTAAGATGCCTCTTATCTGTAATTCCGAGAAAATCCAATCGCTTGACAAAGAGCTTGACAGAAGGAATGAGCACATTCGTCATATAGACCTTCCAAGAGAAGTATGGTTGAAAATCACGCCACTTAGTCTGCCTCAAATAGTGATAATATTCAGACACATACGGATTCTTGCATCCATAATGCCAAGGCTTTGGCTTCGAGACGAAATGGATGATGACAGGTTCAAATCCGGG
This sequence comes from Paludibacteraceae bacterium, assembly GCA_017553575.1. GTDB lineage: Bacteria > Bacteroidota > Bacteroidia > Bacteroidales > Paludibacteraceae > RGIG10190. Next base: position 34,980 of record JAFZKQ010000052.1, on the reverse strand, counting down.
CTCCCTTTTTTCCTCCACATAGTGACACCTCTCTGGGAAATCAGAAGGTTTCAAACGGTCACTCAAGAACAAGGACAAATAATTCCATCGGCAATCCAACGCCTTTGTTTGGTCGTGGAACAAGGCATTCAGGACATCTTGATCATGCGATATGATACGCTTTTGGTTCGCATGGATGTAATCCACCGCAAGCTGTTGGAAGTTGACCCTTCGCAGATAGTCCAAGTTCATCAGCAGGCAACCCGCATTGAAATAGCCCGCCTCTCGTGGTATCTGCAAGCGATTCCAGCAATCATTGTGGTCACTCCACTCAAAGAATTGGTATACAGCACCCAAAGCATATTCGGAAAGATCGACATTCCACAACTCATCAAGACTACCTCGAATCACCATGTCACAATCAAGATAAATCACTTTGTTTATCTCCGCAGGCAACAAAGAAGTGATGAACAATCGGTAATAGGTTGCCAAACTAATATGGTTGGATGCCAACGAAGACATGGGAAAATAGTGGACTATATCCGAAGGGACAACATGAATTGTCAATTGACTATCCGTCGAATCGACAAGTCCCGACATATAATCGCTATTTTCTTGGCTCAGTCCTTCCGTCAGGATATGGAAATGGACAGCCTTATTATGTTGCAGGATGGACAAAATGGCCACCGTACAGTGCTGTACGAAATTGTCGTCTGTGGCTAAAACAATGTGCATACTGGCCTTTATTATGATCTATATTTCAAAACATTAGCAGGACATCCCCCTACAATGGCATAGGCTGGAACATCCTTCGTCACGACAGCCCCAGCCGCCACGACAGCTCCTTTGTGTATCGTCACGTCCGGAAGAATAACCGCATTGGCACCAATCCAGACATCGTCCTCAATCAAGACTTTTGCCTTTTGGCTGACCCACGGCTGTTCAACCATCAGTTTTTCCTTGGACGACTGATGATTACTAGTAACAATCGTAACACCCTGAGAAATCAAACAATTATCACCGATTTCAATCACGCCATCGGCAGCACGCAAATTGTTATTCTCCCCGATATAGGTGTTCCGCCCTATATGGATGGCCGAAGGGACCGAATGATTGACTATGGCGATCACTGTATTCTTCATGATTCGGCTCTGAGGACCTATGGAAAACGACGCCACGGAGTCTACCGAAACCAACGAAGTCGCTATGTACGAATCCTTATATTTCAACCTGAGTCTCAAAAGTTTGAGATAAGACCTCAGCGGTCCGACATAGTATCGATAAAAAAACTTAAACATTGTATATCAAAAGAGAGGAAACTTCTTTTCCCCAGAGATTTTAGATTTCAACTTTAGCTTTCTGCTCCACCACCAATACTGCCACAAGGACATAAGTGAATTCATACGGGAGCAATGACAAGGTTCCTCCATAAATCATCAGGATGAACAAGGGCAAGCCCTCCATACTGAAGAGGCTCCTCGCCAAACGTCCGACAACAGCCCGCATAGAACAAGCAATGGCGACCAGCAACGCAGAGAAGATGATTCCAAACTGCGTGAATATGTCGGCGTAGGTGTTATGGGTGGCCGTCAGCATATAACCGAGATTGGGCAGATAGGCCAGATTGTTAAAGCCAATGCCCGACAATAATGTGGGAATCCTACTCTCCATCACATCTAACACGATCATTGTCCGATTCAATCGGCCATTGGCAAGTCCGCCCTCCGAATCCATACGGACAGAGGCCACATTGTCAACCAATTCGAAAAAGAGCGGGACAAGGAATATCCCCACAAGGGTAAAGGCAACCACCGCCCAAACCGAAGTTCGAAGAACCGTCAAGGCATAAATGGCAAACAACAGCACAAGCACCACCAAGAAGGTTCTTGACATGGTAAGCGAACCGAAATAAAGCAAGGCGGCCGCAATGGCATAATTCATCAATTTTCCCCAACGGGAAGCACAATCAATGCTTATGCAGGTAGCCATACCGATGAGGCAAAACATACCCAAGAAATTCGGGTCGGTCCACAATCCCTTATATCGGTCATACGACACATCTGAATCATACATTCCCGTGTCCGGATTGTCATAAAACAAACCTGTGACACAAGAGACAAGGATGCCAAATGTGAGGAAAAGCATGACATCATTTTTGCTGATCACTTCATTTTTCACCAGATTGAATAATCCGATGAAAAGCAAGATATCCAACACCAACTTTATGACGTTGCCAAGTTCCTGATAGCAAAACAGCAAAGGATAGAGTTGAGGAATCAAAGCGCACACGATAAAGAGTCGTCCATTCCTTGAGACCGTGAAAAATCCATCTCGGAATACCTTTAGCAGGAGTACCATCTCAATCATGCTAATGGCATGAAAATTTATGCCAAACATGGGGAATGCCGTCACTGAGACAAACGGCAAGAAGAAGGCCATCTGCAACACGCACCCCCGCAAAGAAGAGAACAGCGAGCAAAAAACAGCTATCAGGCAAAGGATTTGATTCGTAACAGATCCAAACGCATTAAAAGGGATATAGCCCACCGATAACACGAACAATACCGATAAGCAAAGATCTTTTTTATTCATTCGAATCGTTTCTAAAATAGGACAAAGAATCCACCGAATAGCCTCAACTCTTTATTCGTTTCAGTCTCGACAGCACGAGACTCCCCAACATCTGCCTCTCACTACTATTCAACACAACAATATATATGAGGGAAAGGGACGAGACTCCGGAAACCAAACAAGAGACCATCAATCGGAGGAAAGAACTGTCCATCGTCCGTACCACGACCATCGGCAACAAAGGCGCCAAGAGAGAAAAGAGGCAGCAGGGCCAGACGATTTGCTTCAGATAATCACGATAGCTATACGAGTAATGCCGATGCAGCAACACCATGCTCACAGGTTGGTTGAGAATTGTCATCAAGAAGCTCACCACAAAGACCGATATAGGGTCGCCGCCCAACTTCAAGGAGAGCCACGCTAAGGGCAATATCGAGGTAATGATCAAACTCCTTACGATTTGATACCACTTCAGTTCGCCGACAGCCTGCATCACTTGCGACAAAGGGGTATTCAAACTGCTGACAACCATATTGGCAAGAACCAAAATCGTGAACGGCACCGTATAATCAGGAATATTGTCACCCAACCAAAGTCGAAGAACCATATCCAACTCCACGACAATAGGCACAGACAACATATAGAGGAAGACATACGAAATCTTTGACATGCTAAACATGAGCATCGTAGTCCGTGCCAGCTCCCCTTTCGCATAGGATTCGACCAACTGAGGGCGGAAAGCCATCACGATATTGGAAGAGAAGCCTTGAATGGCTGACATGATCTGGTTGGAAATTCCCCGAGCCGCATTGACGGTTGGTCCGAAAAAGGCATTGATAAGGACATTCAGACCTTGTCCCTTTACCGTATAGGAGAACATATCCAACAGATTCCAGCCGGAAAAAGTTAAGAGTCGACGCAAAAGGATGCCCGAGCGACCCTTGACGAAACGTAAATCACGGAAGCACCGATGGCAATAGAGATAGTACCAGAAAAAGCCGACGATACTCACCACAAAAGACAAGACTCCGTATGAGAGCAACTTGTCAAAAGGAAGATAGGGCAACACCAAGACAATCACCAAGCGGAGTACAACATCGACCATCGAGCCCAAGGCGAAATAATCCATCCTCTCATTTGACAAAATGGCTCCACTGAATGGTCCTTGCATAACCACCACCACCAAAGAGAGGACAGAAAACTGAAAGACACAATTAGCCGCGAAGACCCGCTCCGGTGGAACGACCATCACGTTATTGATATACCACCACCCCACCGACTCAAGGAGGACCAAAGTCGCGACCGCAATGATGCCTTGCGCCAACAATGCAGCACTATAGACATCCGACTGAGACAATTCGCCATCCTCTCCCTTGACATAGTTATAAAAACGTTGGATGCTAATCGACATGGAGTTGTTGAGGAAAGAGAACATCAAGACAAATCCCGCAACAACATTATAGATTCCATAATCCTCTATGCCAAGATACCTCAATACGACCCGAGTCGTATAGATGGAGACAAAGAGCACGAATAGCAAACGTATGTAAAGGAACGCCGTATTTTTGGCAATTCTCTTATTACTATCGGACACGAGTTATTTTTGAATTATGAATTAAGAAATTAGTTTGGGCACACCCGCTTAACGAGCATATTCAACCATGCTTTAAGATGTTTTCTTCCGACAAGGGTTCGTACGGACCGTCCTTGCACTCCAACATGATCGTACCCGACTCCAAACATTGCGTAGCATGCCATTGTCCCAAGGGGATACTATAACCACAAACGGGCGAGTTCGCCTCCACCACATAAGAATCGATCACATTGGCTCGGTCGTCATATATGAACTGTCGAACCTTGCCCCTCAATAGCACGACCGTTTCCGTCGAGTGGAGGTGCCGATGAATCGGAACTACAGTATCCGGTTCCAATGCATTCAATATTCTCTGGCTTTGATCATTCGGTGTCGTCCTCAAATCATAGGCTTGCCTCAAGCGAGGATTCGCTTTAGCCTTAGATGACAAATCATCCAACAATGCTGTATCTATTTTCATGATAATAAATGTAAGGAAGATTCTGTGAATTGAGTTCGAAGGTTTGGGTGGTGCGAGTAGCACCTATATTCATTAGGTTTTAGTATTTCCGCCAGACCATCCTATTTACGATGCCCACATAACTTTGGATGATTTTCACCACCTTCGTGGAGACATTCTCATCCACATAGTCAGGCACCGGTATACCATGTTGTCCGTCACGGCAAAGTTGCACGGCTGTATCAACTGCTTGGAGAAGCGACTTCGTATCTATGCCGGCAATGATGAAATCGCCCTTGTCGATGGCCTCCGGACGCTCTGTTGAGGTACGGATACAGACCGCAGGGAACGGATGTCCGACACTAGTGAAGAAGGAAGACTCCTCCGGAAGGGTTCCACTATCGCTCACCACAGCATACGCATTCATCTGCAAGCAGTTATAGTCATGGAAGCCCAAAGGCTCTTGTTGATTCACCCTCGAATCCAAAACGAAACCGGAAGCCGCCAAACGATTGCGCGAACGAGGATGGCAACTATACAGAATCGGCATGTCATACTTCTCTGCCATGGCATTGATGGCCGTAAACAAGGAGAGGAAATTCTTCTCCGTGTCGATATTCTCCTCGCGATGGGCACTCAACAAGATATATTTGCCCTTCTCAAGACCGAGACGTTGATGCACGTCACTGGCCTCAATCTCCGCAAGATTGGCATGAAGCACCTCCGCCATCGGCGAACCCGTAACATAAGTACGCTCCTTAGGAAGACCACAATCGGCCAAATAGCGACGGGCATGCTCCGAATAGGCCATGTTGACATCCGAGATAATATCGACGATTCGTCGGTTGGTCTCCTCCGGAAGACACTCGTCCTTACAACGGTTGCCTGCCTCCATGTGGAAAATCGGAATGTGAAGACGCTTCGCCCCGATGACACTCAAGCAAGAGTTGGTATCTCCGAGGACAAGCACTGCATCTGGTTTCGTGGCCACAAAGAGTTTATAGGAGCAGTTGATGATGTTTCCGCAAGTAGCGCCCAAGTCGTCACCTACCGCATCCATATAGACCTCCGGTTCTGCCAATTTGAGGTCACGGAAGAATATGCCGTTCAAATTATAATCGTAGTTCTGTCCCGTATGCGCCAAGATAACATCGAAATAGTCACGGCACTTACTGATGACAGCCGCAAGGCGGATAATCTCAGGACGCGTACCCACGATGATGATAAGCTTGAGCTTACCGTTCTCTTGCCACTTTATATCTGAATAATCAAACTTTGGTTGCTTCATAACTTATATCTGTTTTTACGGAAATCTATTTTTCGACAGGATCAAAGAATGTGTCTGGACGATTAGGGTCAAAGACTTCGTTGCAGTACATCACCGTCACCAAATCCTGCGTATCAGAGAGGTTGATGATGTTGTGCGTATACCCAGGAAGCATGATGACAGACTGGATTTTGTCGCCACTCACCTCGTAGTTCAACACCTCGGCCTCCGGGTCGTTCTCCTTACGGAGTTGGATAAGTCCGTGCCCCGAAACCACGATGAACTGTTCCCATTTGGTATGGTGCCAATGTTGCCCCTTCGTAATGCCAGGCTTGGAGATATTGATGCTCACCTGACCGCATTTAAGCGTGTGGACAAGTTCCGTAAAACTGCCCCGGGCATCGACATTCATCTTCAAGTCGAAAATAGCCTTTTCTTTCGGAAGATAGGATAAATACGTACTATAGAGTCTCTTGGCAAACGAATCTGCCGGGATCTCAGGAATCATCAACGTCTTTGGCATCTCGGCAAACTGATACAACAACTCAACGATCTCGCCCAACTTGACATGATGCGTAATGGGTGCAGCACAATAACGGCCGTCCTCCTTCAGAACCGTCTCCACTCCGTCAAATTCGCAGTGATGCTCCGTTCCTTTCAGCGCACAAATCATCTCCTCAACCAAATCATCGATGTAAAGCAACTCCATCTCCACATTCGGGTCGTTGACCTGAATGGGAAGGTCGTTGGCGATATTGTTACAGAAGGTAGCCACCGCACTGTTATAGTTAGGACGGCACCATTTGCCATAAAGGTTCGGGAATCGGTAGACCAACACCTTAGCCCCAGTCTCCTTTCCGTATTGGAACATCAACTCTTCGCCTGCCTTCTTGCTCTTGCCATATTCGGAAGTACCGAAACGTCCCGCCAACGTAGCTTGTATGGAGCTACTGATCATCACTGGGCAATTGTTCTTGTGCCGCTTAAGGGCATTCAAAAGTTCGGAGGCAAAGCCGAAGTTCCCTTTCATGAACTCCTCCGGGTCTTTGGGACGATTGACGCCAGCCAAATTAAAGACGAAATCGCACACTTGGCACCATTGGTCCAACTGCTCCGGCGTAGAGTCCAAGTCATATTCGAAGACCTCCTCCACGACAAGGTCTCCATAACATTTCGCCTTTCCGTCCTTGATATTATTGAGTTGAGCACAAAGGTTCTTTCCTACAAATCCCTTGGCTCCCGTCACTAAAATACGCATAATCCTATTTTTTAGGCAAAATACTAAAAATTATTGGACGAAATTGCCCGCACCGCTAAGTTCATTCTGAATATATTCGAGAGAAGCAATCTTCGCCTTGGTCTCCTCCAGCGTCAAGCGACGGGTATTGTCGCTATTGAACTCGATGAGTTTATTACGTTCCTGCTCGCCCTCCTTGAAGAACTTGTCGTAGTTCAAGCCTCGGTTGTCCGCAGGCACGCGATAGAAGTCGCCCATATCCACCGCCTTCGCACACTCCTCATTCGTAAGGAGCGTCTCATACATCTTCTCTCCATGACGGATACCGATAATCTTAATATCCTCCTTCTTGCCACCAAAGAGTTCGCAGACAGCCTCAGCCTGCGTTTGGATCGTACAGGCAGGCGCCTTTTGGACAAGGATATCTCCATTCTCGCCATGCTCAAAAGCAAAGAGCACCAAATCCACAGCCTCCTCCAAAGACATGATGAAACGGGTCATCTTAGGCTCCGTCAAGGTAATCGGATTTCCGCTCCGAATCTGATCGATCCACAACGGAATGACCGAACCACGCGAACACATCACGTTACCATAACGGGTGCAACAGATCTTCGTGTCGCCCGAATAGCGGGATTTAGCCACCGCGATCTTCTCCTCGATGGCCTTCGTGATTCCCATGGCATTGATGGGATAGGCCGCCTTGTCCGTAGAGAGGCAGATGACTGCCCCCACCTTGTAGTCGATAGCCGCAGTCAGGATGTTGTCGGTTCCGATAACATTGGTCTTCACCGCCTCCATAGGGAAGAACTCGCATGAAGGCACCTGCTTGAGAGCCGCCGCATGGAAAATGTAGTCCACGCCGGGCATCGCATTGCGACACGACTGAAGATTGCGCACATCCCCGATAAAGAACTTAATCTTGTGAGCCACATCAGGATATTTCACCTGATACTCGTGACGCATATCGTCTTGCTTCTTCTCATCGCGTGAGAAAATTCTAATCTCTGCAATATCAGTACGAAGGAATCTTTTAAGTACTGCGTTACCGAAGGAACCTGTTCCTCCAGTAATCATGAGGGTCTTACCCGCAAAAATACTCATTCTTTCTCTATTTTATATTTTTCATCAATGCCCACAACAGACATCAACCATCTAATCATACAACGAAAGCACGGATTGCCACACAGCTATAACAAGACTCCGAAACTGGAATCTTCAACTTCTCAGACAATTCAACATGCTAAAACCAAAATCAAACGACTTGTTTACTTCTCTTGTTTGTTTCAATACAATTGGAATGCAGTTCATGGATACAGATTAGTAGGGATTGCAATAGGACATATTATTTCTCCATAAGAACTCAATGGAAACAAATTTCTTCCAAGGTGTCAAATCAATTTACGTGAACAAAGAAAAAATTCAAAAGTCATGACGACCTCTTTCCTGCGATAAACATGGTGAATTCTCAATACTCAACTGAACATTTTACTTCTAAATAACCAAAGCTTCGCCCTTGTTAGTCACAAACGGGCCAACAAACTGAATATTTATACATTCACATCTATTCCCGACGGAATGCAAGCGAAAGCAAGACAATTAGATTTTTATTGTGGATATATTTTACGGTCCAGCTAGAAAAACGAGTTTTCCGCCACAAAAATAGTACTTTATTAGGACATAGAAAAAGAGGTCACGACTCGCAAAGTGGCTTTCACAAAGGGAATTGAGTCCAATCTGGGAATTAGTTCGCCGCATAATCATACAAAAAAAAAAAAAAAAACAGACTTTTTTCTTTGCAAGTATCAAAGAGACAACAAATAAGCATAAAAGCCACCCCCAAAATAGATTCCTCAAAATATACAAAAATGAAATTCTAAAATCATTCAAATAATTTTTCATTTATTTTCATTTCTTGATGTGAATCAAACGAGAATTCACCAGTCTCCACCCCTCTTTTGAACATTTCAGAAACCAATATTGCACAACCATCTTTCCTCAAAAAAATGTTGCTGAAAAGATGAGGAACTCCACATCTTTTCAGCAACATAGACAATAGAGGAAACCTCTAACTCAAACGCTCCTCTATCACTTCATAAAAACGAAATAGACCGCCGCCACCAAACAAGCGAAGGCAGCCAAATGGTTCCACTTAATCTCCATGCCTTGGAACATCACCATGGCAACAATGGAAAAGACGATCAAGGAGACCACCTCTTGAATCACCTTCAACTGAACCAAATTAAACGGTCCTCCATTCTGCTCAAAACCGATGCGGTTGGCAGGCACCTGCAACGAATACTCAAAAAGAGCAATCGCCCAAGAGAAGACAATCACCAGATACAAAGGCCAAGATTCACTAATCTTAGCCTGCTGAAGCTTTAAATGCCCATACCACGCCAACGTCATGAAGATATTGGAACCAACAAGAAGCAAAATCGTATATAACCCCTTCATTTTTATATTTTATAAATTATTTAAAATCAATACATTAAACATACACAAAATCAAATTTCAAAACAAGCGACAAAATTACACAAAAAACGACAAATGGTCTCCTTCCCCCACCTTATTATCGCACTTTCGAGGAAGAATTCCGTATGGCAAGGAAAGAAGCGTTCTTCCCTCTTTCGCACGTCCCATTTTTATGGTATCTTTGAAGGGCGGGCTTCAAGGCCCCGAGCACTAATATTTTCACGATTATGGAATCTGTTGACAAACGATTTTTACGATACGTTCAATTCGCCACCACGTCTGACGAAGAATCCGAAACCACACCTTCCTCAGAAGGTCAAGTCCTCTTTCTCAAGGAATTACTCAAAGAGGTTGAGGCCTTAGGATTAAAAAATTGCCGTGACCACATCTCCAAAGGGTACATTACGGCGGAACTTCCCAAAAACACGGAGAAGGAGTGCGCCACCGTCGGCTTCATCGCCCACGTCGACACCAGTCCCGACGCTCCAGGCAAAGGGATCAAGGCTCGAACCCTCCTACACGAAGGAGGTGATATCCTCTTGAATCCGGAATTGGGCATCACGCTCTCCCAAGCAGAGTTCCCCGAACTGAACCAATACATCGGGAAGCACCTCATCGTCACCGACGGGACCACCCTGTTGGGGGCAGACGACAAAGCCGGCGTCTCCGAGATCATGACAGCCATGGAGTATCTACTCCACCACCCGGAAATCAAGCACGGCACCATCAAAATTGCCTTTACCGCCGATGAGGAGATCGGTCGGGGCGTAGATTTCTTCGACGTCAAGGAGTTCGGAGCAGAGTGGGCCTACACGATGGACGGAGGCGAAATCGGGGAGTTGGAATACGAGAACTTCAACGCAGCCTCGGCCAAGGTCGTCGTCAACGGAAGGAACGTACACCCCGGATATGCGAAAGGGAAGATGAAAAACGCCCTCTCCATCGCCATGGAATTTGCGCAGGCCTTGCCCCACGCAGAGGTTCCCGAACAGACGGAGGGCCGAGAAGGATTCTTCCACCTCAACCAAATGGAGGGAACCGTAGAACGGTGCGAGCTCCATTATATCATCCGAGACCACGACAGAACCCGATTCGAGGAACGGAAGAAGAGTTTCGCAACCCTAGCAAAAAAAATCGATGAGAAATACGGGAAGGAGACCCTCTGCACCGAGATTAAAGACCAATACTACAACATGTTAGAGAAGGTCACCCCAGTCATGCACGTCGTGGACATTGCCAAGCAAGCCATGAAAGATTGCGGCATCGAGCCCAAAGTCAGCCCCATCAGGGGAGGAACAGACGGAGCCAGACTCTCTTTCGAAGGACTTCCCTGCCCTAACATCTTTGCCGGAGGACACAATTTCCACAGTCGGTTCGAATACGTGCCTATCGAATCCATGGAAGCAGCCGTCTCCGTCATCATACGGATATGCGAATTGGTAGAGAAACGATAACAGCCACACCATCATGAGAATACTTCTGACAATTCCGCCCCTGACCCAGTTAAACACGGCCTACCCCTCCACTTCCGTCCTGAAAGGATACTTAGAGAAGATGGGGCATACGGTCTTTCAATCCGACTTGGGAATCGAATTGATTTGTCGGATCTATACAAAAGATTTCCTACAAAGGGTCTTCGACGAGACCTCCGGGAAAAAAATGTCACAGAAGGTCGCCCGCATCTTTCAGGAAAGAGACCGCTACATCCACAGTGTTGAGGCCGCCATCCGCTTCCTGCAAGGGAAAGACAGGACACTCGCGCCACGGATTGCCAACCGATCACTATTTCCCGAAGGTCCGCGTTTCGACAACACGGCCGACATGGAATGGGCCTTCGGCGTATCAGGCATCGAGGACAAGGCAAGGTATATCGCCACGCTCTTCATCGAAGATATCGCCGACTATCTGAGAGAGATGGTCTCCCCCTTCTTCGACCTCATCAAATATGCGGAGAGCCTCTCCTCCTACGCCCCCACCTTCGACAAGATAGAGAAAGCGCTGAATACGAAGCCGAACATCATCGACATCGAGACGATGAAGCTTCTCGACGAGAAAATAAAGGAATCGGAGGCCCAACTCGTCGGATTCTCCGTGCCCTTTCCAGGATGCCTCTACGCCGCCCTACGATGCGGACAATACCTCAAGAAGCACTATCCCGGAATCAAAGTCGTAATAGGAGGTGGATTCCCCAACACGGAGCTCAGGCACTTGAGCGACAGCCGAATCTTCCAATACGCCGACTACATCACACTGGACGACGGCGAGTTGCCCATCCAAAGGCTCACCGAATATATGGCAGGAAAATGTCAGGCAAAAGATTTGATACGCACCTACTACATAGAAGAGGGGAAACTGATCTATAGCGGCAACGACGACGAGAACATCCCCTTTTCGGAAAATGGAACGCCCAATTTCAGCGGACTGAAGATGGACTTGTACCTCTCCATGACTGACATGGTAAACCCCATGCACAAACTTTGGAGTTGCGGCAAATGGAACAAAATGGTGATGGCCCACGGTTGTTATTGGGCAAAATGCGCCTTCTGCGACACGACGATCGACTACATCTGTCGATACGACGCACCCAAGGCGACGCTCATTGTGGACAGGATGGAAAGCATCATCGCACAAACAGGAGAGACGGGCTTCCACTTCACCGACGAGGCACTTCCGCCGAAGTTGCTGAAAGAGGTGGCCGAAGAGATTCTCCGCAGGAAACTGACCGTCAGTTTTTGGGGAAATGTTCGTTTCGAGAAATCCTACACACAAGAGCTTTGCGACCTGCTCTCCGATGCTGGATGTGTAGCTGTTTCAGGAGGGCTGGAGGTGGCTTCCGACCGCCTACTGAAACTCATGAACAAAGGCGTGAGCATAGGGCAAGCCGCAGAATCGGCACGCCACTTCACCAACGCAGGCATCATGGTCCACACCTACCTCATGTATGGCTTCCCGGGCGAAACGCTCCAAGAGACCATCAATGCCATTGAGGTCGTACGGCAACTCTTCTGTGAAGGATTGGTGCAATCGGCCTTCTGGCATAGATACGCGATGACCGAACATAGTCCTTCCGGACAGAATCCAGAGAAGTTCAACGTAAGGAGAACCACCCTCCAAAGGAACCCTTTCGCCAACAACGAAATAGATTTCGAAGAGGAGCTGGACTACGACATCGACGCCATCGGCGAAGGGCTCAACCTCGCCACATACAACTACATGCACGGCATAGGGCTGGAGACACCTGTCTACAGATGGTTCTCCGTCAAAGTTCCCAAACCCGACAAAAACGAAACTAAAATTTGGAAAGGAAAATCCAAAAACATGTAGACCCGAAGGGCGACAAAGCAGGGCAAGCTAAATCTTTTTTCGGTAAACGGTAAGTTTATAGCACGCACCTGCCCATTTTTATGGTATCTTTGAGAAGTTGACCATGCAGGAGACGCAATCGTCCAACCTGATTTACTCAAGAAAGGAGAAAAAGATGAGAAGCAGACAACTCATATTCTTACTACTGGCAATCGTCAGCCTCCCGTTCCATGCCGACGCACGGAGCCGAGAGGAGATCAAGTCAATGCCCGAATTGGAGAGCATCGAGGAGATGTTACAGTTCGCCGCCAAGCAACAAAACAAGCCCTACCGACATGGAGCGGAGGGGCCCAATGCCTTCGACTGCTCAGGATTCACCAGATTCTGCTACAAACGGCTGGGAATCACGCTCAACCGTTCCTCCATCGACCAGCCTAAGCAAGGGAAAAAGATTCGATTCAGAAGGCATCTGAAAGAGGGCGACCTCGTCTTCTTCCGAGGCTCCAAAGGCAGGAAGGTGGGACATGTAGGCATCGTCTACCGAAAAAGGGAAGGGAAAAAATTCGACTTCATCCACGCCTCTTCCTCTAAAGGCATCATGATTGAAGACAGCGAGACCAAATACTTCAAAAAGCGCTACAAAAAAGCAAGGCGCATCACCAGCGACCGAGACATTCGCAAGGCCCGGAAACATTTCATGAAAGAGCTAAAAGAGGCGAAAGAGAAGGCAGAAGAACGGAACGAGCAGGTGGAGCAACAAGCGCCCAAAGTCTCCCCAAAGAAAGAGGAGCCGAAGAAAGTGAAGGCCATCCAACAAACGCACACCGTAGCAAAAGGAGACACGCTATACAACATATCCAAACGATATGGATGTAGCGTAGAGGATCTGAAACGATGGAACCATCTAAAAGACAACTCCATCTCCTTAGGACAAGAATTGATTATCAAATAAAAGAGAAAATCATGAAGATAAACAAAACAAATGCAGCAAGAATATTGGACAGCAAGAAAGTCGCATACGAACTGATCCCCTACGAGGTGGACGAGAGCGATTTGAGTGCCATCCACGTTGCAGCCCAATTGGACGAACCCATCGAAAGGGTCTTTAAGACGTTGGTCCTACGGGGAAACAAAACCGGCGTATTCGTCTGCGTCATACCAGGAGGCGACGAGGTGGACTTGAAATTGGCGGCCAAGGTGTCCGGCAACAAGAACTGCGACCTCATACCCATGAAAGAGATTTTAGGACTGACGGGCTACATCCGTGGCGGTTGCTCTCCTTTGGGCATGAAGAAGAACTATCCCACCTTCTTCCACAAAACAGCCGTTGACTTCGACTATATTTATGTAAGTGCCGGCGTACGAGGATTGCAAATCAAAGCCGCACCACAAGACCTGATTCAATGTAGCAACGCAGAGATTTGCGAATTGACCTTGTAAAAACAGGAGCCGCAACATTCAACGATTCAAAAAAAGGGCATCTCCGCAACATTCAACGAAGATGCCCTCAAAAAAACAATCAATCTATAAAAAAAGCTATATCTAACCCCTATATTTCCAATTTTAAGATGTAGTTATCACCAGACAGCAGAGAATGCTGCAAGCCAAAAGAGAGACGCCTGCTCCCATTTCCGTAAAAGAAAGCACACATATACATATTCTATTAAAAAGTATTTTTGATTCAGACCTTGCCCAAGAAACGTAAAATCCCAGAATTAAAATCCAATCCAACTTCCTTATTTATCCTCAGCGCATTATGGCCAGCACCAAAATTTCAGAATAACATAAAATACATTATCTTTAAAAGCGGTGCCAATTTACAGATTTTCCACAAAATCACCAAACAAAAGCAGAAAAATGAATAAAACAAAACCATTTTTAACACAAAAGCACCGGAGACAACCGTAAGGCAAATTTTATTTGGGAAAGAAACGACAATCCAAGTAGACTTCGTCCCGATATATTTCATACCTTTGCCAAGGGCTGAGAATCATTCAGACCAAAACCAAAAAAGCAAAAGGAAATGGAAATAAAAAACGAGACACTCTTAACCTACCAACTATTAACGAAGTTAGCTCTATCAACTCGAAGACTAAGAATCTGTCTCTACATAACATACGCTTGTTTAATTTGTATGCTTTCCTTCGAATTATATTACTTCGCAACAACTGGAGAGTGGATTAAAAGTCCTATGGTATACTTCACACTAGTGTTTCCGATCGTCTACCACGCCTATCTCTATTTCATGACAAGGAAGACCTACAAAAAACTCATTGGAGAAAACATATCCCGCCACTCATACATTTTCAAAGACGAGGAAATAGAATCCAATGTGATCAATGATCTCACCAAAGACTCCCATGCCACCTACCCTTACAACAAACTCACAAACATAGAGATAAAAGAGGATTACATCTTTCTATACCTCACACGATATATGATGTTTCCCATCGACAAGAAAGGCTTCGCTTCCGAATCGGAGAGGGACAAGGTGATTGCCCTTTTAAAGGAGAAGGTGAAGAAATAAGATAAGAGACAAGGCAGGACTTGTCTCTACGATGGTAGGGATGACACATTCCCCCAAAATGACTATATTTACAACTTGAAAAACAAAACGCCCATAAAAACCGAAAAAAGATGCAAAAGAAAAGTATTACCACACTGCTTTTTATCCTCCTTACATTAGGATGCCTTTCCTGCGACTCATTGTTAAAAGAAAAAGGCCAAGACATGAGCATAACCGTGCAGATTTCCGTGCCCGAAGTCCTCAAATCGATGGACCACACTCTCCATGCCGACACCATCATTGCCATGGCGGAAGAGATGCGGAAGAGCAGACAGGCCGATTTCACAGACCTCTTTGTCGAGGCATGCAAGAGTACCAACCATTCTCCGAGCCTACTCTTTGAAGAGTTTCTCGCGAGCGCCGTACTCATCGACGACGAAAAAGCCATCAAGATTCTCAAAAAGAGAGTCAAAGAAGCAACAGACAGCACGATGAACATACTACGCTCCCGGCTGGAAAGCTACGGAGTCGTCAACCCCAAGCTCCAAAACATGGATACCATGCTGAAAGCTTCGGCGGTCCTGTTTCCTATCGTCAACCCGAACAACCATCAAGCCATAGAGATAGACACCGAAGGACTTATCCACATCGAGATGAAAAATGTCAAAGAGCCAGAAGAACTTCTCAAACTACTTACAAGTCCGGGCAAGCTTGAATTTTGGGAAACAACCGAATTTTCCGAAATCATAAATGCTGTGGTAGAGGTCAACAAGATGGCGAAAGAACTCGAAGACTCCACGGACCAAGCCGAAGCACCAAAGGAAAATGCGCCCAAGACAAGCATGGATAGCATATTGGAAAAAATCGAGGAAGAAGAGAAGGCCAACTACATAACCCCAGAAGAATATGCAAAAGAAAACCCGCTTTTTGCCATTCTCAACCCAAACATCAGGAACATGGGACCTTCAATAGGTCTGGCTCAGGAAAAAGACACTGCACAAATCATGCATTATTTTAATTTAGCGAAAGAGAAGAAGATCTTCCCATCCGGGATTTATCCCGCTTGGTCACTCAAAGCGCTCGGCTTCAATGATGAACATAGTCCGACAAAAATTTTCGATTTAATCGCCCTCAAAGGATCGATACGCAACGGCAAGGCGGCCTTGGACGGAGACGTTATCACAGACGCATGGGCTCTACAGGAGGAAGACGAGAGGGACGGCAGCCTCCAAAACCTCATAAACCGTCTAAACCCACTAAAGGCTAAAAAGACAAAGAACTACGTTATAGACATGCAGATGAACGACCTAGGAAGTGACTTTTGGTATCAGGTCACGAAGAAAAACATCGGCAAGTGTATTGCCATCGTTCTGGATGGCTACGTATGCTCCTATCCAAGGGTAAACAGTGAAATTGAAGGCGGATTTTCCGAAATAACCGGACAATTCACCGAAAAAGAGGCGAAAGAACTTGCAACCATCTTAAAATCAGGTAGGCTTCCCGTATCCGTAAAGGTCATCCAACAAAAGATAGGAAAAGAGAAATCGTCACGATAATCCTCAGCAAACGAGGAAGATTGAACAGAGAGGGCTGTCACATGGTGGCAGTCCTTTTTTGTTTCCGTCGATCACCCTATGGAATCCCTTACCCATTGCAGTACGAACAGACACCAACCCAGTCGAGAAGAGTCCGCAGACAATTCGATTGCGTCCCGAATATTAGCAGAAATCCCCCTTTCAAAAAAAGATGATTGCTGGAATGGCATATATCAAAAAAATGCCTATATTTGCGACTTAAAAAATAAGAAAGAAACAAAAACAAAAAGATAGTCATTAATAAAGTAACAAAGAAATGCAAAACAAAGGTATTGTTAAGTTGTTTTCTGTACTACTTACCTTAGTGTGTCTTTTTTATCTTTCATTCAGCATAGTGACCAGCCGCATCACCAAAGAGGCTGAGACATTGTATGCGAATGACTACGATAAGCAAAGCAGCTACCTTGACTCTCTTGCAGGAGAGAAGGTTTGGTTAGGGTACACGTTGAAAGAGTGTCGTGAGCAAGAGTTGAATTTGGGTCTTGACCTAAAGGGTGGTATGAACGTAGTCATGGAGGTTTCCGTGCCAGACGTGCTTAAATCGTTGGCAGGTACCCAAGCTACCAATCCAAACTTCACATCAGCCATCTCCTTGGCAAAAGAGATGCAAAAGAGCAAGCAAGCCGACTTCGTAGACCTCTTTGCTGAAGCATTTAAATCCACTGGTGCTCCGTTGAATTCAGTCTTCTCCACATTTGAGTTGAAAGACAAAATCAGCAGTTCCACTCCAGACGCAGAGGTAATCAAAGTTCTCAAGGGAGAAGTCAAGAGTGCAGTAGACAACTCATTCAACGTATTGCGTTCCCGTATAGACCGTTTCGGTGTTGTTCAACCTAACATCCAACAATTGGAAATCGCAGGCCGTATCCTCATCGAGATGCCTGGTATCAAGGAGCCTGAGCGTGTCCGCAAGTTGCTCCAAGGTTCTGCTAACCTCGAATTCTGGGAAACTGCCGAAATGAGCGAAATCATCTCAAGTGTATTGGCTGTCAACAGGATGGCGAAAGACATTGAGTCAATGGCTTCCACCCAAGAAGTGAAAGAGACAGCAAAGACTGACTCTGCTGCCACTTCCGCAACTGACAGCTTGTTGGCAAAAATGGCAGGTCAAGAGACTCCTTCTGAAAACATAGCAAGAGAAGAATTCAAAAAGAACAATCCTCTTTTGGGTATCCTCGACTTGAATGCCGACGGACAATTCAACCCTGGCCAAGGTGCCACAATCGGTAGAGCAGAGGCAAAAGATACTGCAAAGATTTCGAGATACTTCCAGATGGCCAAGGAGAAGAACATCTTCCCTTCCAACATCTACCCTACTTGGACTTCCAAGGGTATCGGCAAAGGAGAGAACATCTACGAATTGGTTGCTCTCCAATCTAAGAGAAGAGACGGCAAGGCTCCTTTGACAGGTAGTGTCATCACTGAGGCTAGAGCAGACTTCAGCCAGCACTCAGCCTATGCTAACGTAAGCATGGAAATGAACCCAGAGGGTTCTAAGATATGGGCTCGCATCACAAGAGAGAACCTCAACAGACAAGTTGCCATCGTTTTGGATGGTTACGTCTGCTCTTACCCTAGAGTAAACTCTGAAATCACAGGTGGACGTTCAGAAATCACTGGTAACTTCACCGTTGAAGAGGCAAAAGACTTGGCAAATGTATTGAAGTCTGGTAAGATGCCTGCTCCTGCAAAGATTATCCAAGAGGATGTGGTTGGTCCGTCTTTGGGTCAAGAAGCCATCAACAGCGGACTCATTTCGTTCATCATCGCATTCTGCATGGTATTGGTCTACATGATCTTCTACTATGGTCTTGTTCCAGGTTTGGTAGCCGACGTGGCTCTTTTGGCTAACGTATTCTTCATCTTTGGTGTATTGGCCTCCTACAAGGCAGTCTTGACATTGCCTGGTATCGCCGGTATCGTCCTCACCTTGGGTATGGCCGTGGATGCCAACGTATTGATCTTCGAGCGTATCAGGGAAGAGTTGAAACTCGGCAAGCCTCTTAAGCAAGCTATCGCGGATGGTTACAGCAACGCTTCTAGCGCCATCATCGACTCCAACGTGACGACCATCCTCACAGGTATCATCTTGTTCATGTTCGGTACCGGTCCTATCCGTGGATTTGCTACGACATTGATCATCGGTATCCTTTGTTCATTCTTTACAGCTATCTTCATCACCCGTTTGATCTTCTCTTGGTTGATGGATAGAGATAAATGTCAAAACTTGACATTCTGCACAAGCATGACAAAGAACTTGTTCCAAAACATCAAGATCGACTTCATTGGAAAGAGAAAGATGTTCTACGGAGTATCTGCAGTTCTCATGACCATCGCTATCATCTCTTTGGCAACTCAAGGTTTGAAGCAAGGTATCGACTTCAGTGGTGGACGTAACTACATCGTTCGTTTCGAGAAACCAGTAAAGACATCTGAAATCGCAGATAAATTGAATGGTAAATTCGGTGAGGACCGTGCATCTGTCATCACTATCGGTGACGAGAACCAAGTCCGTATCTCTACGAACTACAAGATTGACAACGAGGACAAAGATGTAGACGAGGAAATCGAAGGCATCTTGTACGAGAACTTGAAGTCAATGTACGATCACGACATCACTTTCGAAATGTTCGCTAATCGTTTCGCTATTGAAAACGGCATGGCAGTTGTTGCTAACGACCACGCAACTACTTTCGGTATCCAAAGTTCACAGAAAGTAGGTCCGACAATGGCTGATGACATCAAGACTTCCGCTTACTGGGCAGTTGCATTCGCACTCATCGTGATTGCGCTCTATATCCTCATCCGATTCAGAGACATCGCATTTAGTGCCGGTGCCGTAGCAGCCTTGACACACGACACATTGTTCATCCTCGGTTGCTACTCATTGCTCTACGCAATCATGCCATTCTCTTTGGAGATTGACCAATCCTTCATCGCAGCCATCTTGACGGTGATCGGTTACTCCATCAACGATACCGTGGTCATCTTCGACCGTATCCGTGAGAACAGGAATTTGCATACAGACATGGACGAGAAAGAGGTATTCAACCACTCTATCAGCTCTACGTTGAGCCGTACGTTCAGTACATCCATGAGTACCTTCGTGGTATTGGTTATCATATTCCTATTCGGTGGTGAGACTATCAGAGGATTCATCTTCGCCATCTTGATCGGTGTCATCGAGGGTACTTACTCTACTATCTTCGTCGCAGCGCCAATCGCTTACGACATCTTGACGAAGAAGAAAGAGAGAGCAGAAGCAGCTAAAATAGCTCAAGCTGCAGAAGAGCAGCTTAAAGCTAACGCATAATTTATTCATAACAGAGTGAAGAGAGGTCGCTTTTCGGCGACCTCTTTTTATTTGGGCATACTCCATAATGAGAAGCCAACCGATCAAAGAGAATCGGCCACGACGAGAAGAAGCAACATCCCCACGCTTAATTCTCAATTCCTAACTCTTAATTCCGCTTTCATTCGTATCTTTGCGTAAATAAACAGACGACAGCATGGAAACAGGAAAATACAAGACCCATCTACAAGACGAATCATCAGATGCCTTGTTCAACTACAAGAGAAGAAATTCCCTCCAAGTCAAGATAGGAGACCTCACCTTGGGCGGGGCGGCTCCCATCCGCATCCAGTCAATGGCCAACACCAACACCAACGACACGGAAGCCAGCATTGAACAATGCATACGCATAATCCAAGCCGGCGGCGAATTGGTACGCTTCACGGCTCAAGGCGTGAAAGAGGCGACCAACCTGAAAGAGATCCACGACGGACTTCGGAAAAAAGGTTACAACACGCCATTGGTTGCCGACATCCACTTCAATCCCAACGCAGCCGACACGGCAGCCCAGCACGTGGAAAAAGTCCGCATCAACCCCGGCAACTTCGTAGACAGCGTCCACACGAACAAGCGATTCGAATATACCGACGAGGAATACAAGCAAGAGATAGAGAAGATCCGGACAAGGCTCATCCCTTTCCTGAACATCTGCAAAGAGCATAAGACCGCTATACGCATCGGCGTGAACCACGGTTCGCTGTCTGATCGAATCCTGAGCCGTTACGGCGACACCGCCCAAGGCATGGTCGAGTCGTGCATGGAATTTCTCCGTATCTGCCAAGAGGAGAATTTCTCCAACATCGTCATCTCCATCAAGGCATCCAACACGGTGATCATGGTGCAGACCGTCCGCCTATTGGCAGCCACCATGAAAGAGGAGGGCATGAGCTTTCCGCTACACCTCGGCGTGACTGAAGCTGGTGACGGCGAAGACGGGCGCATCAAATCAGCTGTCGGCATCGGTGCTCTCCTTAACGACGGCATCGGAGACACCATCCGTGTATCGCTCAGCGAAGCTCCTGAATGCGAAATACCCGTAGCCAAATTCTTGGCAGAGTATATCAGCCAACGAGAGAACCATCCCCACATCAACGGCATCGACAGCCAAAAGGTCTCCCCTTTCCTTTATCGGAAACGCGAAAGCCTCAGCATCGAGAACATCGGAGGCAACAAGTTCCCCATCGTCATTGCCGAGCAAAGCTCCGACGGCCAAGGATTGACAGCCGACTTTGTCTACTGTTCCGACGGCAAAGCGGTAGCGGGGACAAACAGCATAGTCGATTTTAGCGTTTGGCAAAGCAGAAGCAACTGCTACCCTCTTTTCCATGCTTCAAACGCCGGAAAGATCAAGGAGACCTCCTGTGGCATCAAATTCCTGAGCCTCCACTATCCAGAAGCAGACGACCAACTTTTGAGCCAAATCGACGAAAAGACGGTATTCATCATCCAAACCAACCACCAGAACGGAGTGGGCGAACAAAAGGCGTTCTTCCATCTTTTACTTCGCAAAGGAATAAAAAATCCTGTCGTCATCAAGCGAAGCTACGAATCGAAGGAGAGTTCCCAACTCCAAATCATGGCAGGTGCCGACACGGGCATATTCTTCATCGATGGATTGGGTGACGGTCTTTGGATTGAAGACAAGAACATAGAGCCAAGCAAAACCCTGTCCACCGCTTTCGGAATCCTACAAGCGGCAAGGGCAAGAGTCAGCAAGACCGAGTATATTTCCTGCCCAAGCTGCGGACGGACACTCTACAACATGCAAAGCACGATAGCCGAAATTAAGTCGAAGACATCGCATCTAAAAGGGCTTAAAATAGGCATCATGGGGTGCATCGTGAACGGCCCAGGCGAAATGGCCGATGCAGACTACGGTTACGTAGGCTCAGCCAAAGGGAAAGTGAACCTCTATAAAGGCCAAACCTGCGTCGAGAAGTTGGTTCCCGAAGAGATGGCAGTCGAGAAACTCATCCAACTCATCAAGGACAACGGAGATTGGAAAGAGAGATAAGGTCAACCACAAGTAGGACGAGACAGCACGTTTCGCCCTACTTTTTTATGGGCGACACAATAAAAAAGGACTGAATTCTCATCGAATTTCAGTCCTTTCTATTACCTGTTTTACCAGGTAAAAAACTAATTCAAAAAACAATCAATCTCATTCTACATTCAGACACTAACAAAATAGTAGATTCCGTCTCTTCCTTGCATTAGACTTATAACATATCACACAATAAAACTATAAACTACTTTAATAGAACCGATTTACACTTCCATCAACAAAAAATGATTGACGGATTAAATCATCGTTTCAACAACACAAAGGTCACTCCTTTCAAAGAATTTATTTGTAGAATAAATCCACAATCGAACACAGTATTAAGATTTATTAACAAAAAATCTCGTAAGGTTCTTGTCCATGAGGAAAGCACATCAGACACCAGAGATTCTCCAATATCGTTCTAGATTAGATTTAGCTGAACCCTATTTTGAAATTTGCGGGATTTGCCATATATTTGAAAAACAGCAATATGTGGGGCACATATCCCATCTATCCAAAACCATCAGCAACCTGCCGATGAATGAACGGTACTACATCCTCCGACAAACTGGGCCTTTTTCTTAGTGACATTTATATCGATTATAGGGCCTACATACCTTTGAAAAGAGAGATTCGCATGGTTTTTAATTTCAACTATACTCCTTCAAACACACTTGTTCTCCCCTACTGGTTAGCATAACTGTGCATTCCGCCCAACAAATAATTCACGCCGGAATAGGTCATCAAGACCGTCAGAAAGGCAAGTAGCAGATAAATATGGAACCACCGCCTCTCCGTAAAGATTCGAGCCTGAGGGAATACGATGACAGCCCCATAGACCAAGAAAGTCACCAACGCCCAAACCTCCTTGGGATCCCAACCCCAGTAGTTTCCCCACGATTCATTCGCCCAAACAGAGCCAAGCGTAATTCCGACTCCAATCAAGAAGGTCGCAGGATAAACCAAAATACGATTAATCAGCGTCAGTTGCTCTACCTGAATCTCATGATTTTCCCTCCGCATCAAAAGCAAAGCCCAAAGGCTGTTGAGCATGATAAAGGCAAAGAGGGCATACGACATCATGATCATAGAGACATGGATACTCAACCATGGCGAATTCAAGACCGGCATCAACGGTGTGATCTGAGGATTCATCTCTCCCAAATGGGAGACCAACAAGACGAATCCGGAAAGCAGGAAGCCGAAAGAGAGGACAAAACGATACTTCCGGCAAGCAAGCAACGATATCGCCATCACACAAATCGACAAGAACTGCATCGTCTCATATCCATTGTTCAAAGGCATCCGCCCACTGATGTACCAACGCAAGGCATAGCCCACCATCTGCACCAACAAGACAAGGATCATTACCCATGGCAAGATGCGGGGAGCACACTCCATCCATCGACCCTTTCCCCGATTGCCGCTGACGCCACAAAGGTGGAAGAAGAGGAAAGACAAGAGTCCTAAGGTCAGGTTCACCATAAAGAGCACCTTCGTCAAAGGCAAACGGTTATAGAGCAACTCTGCGCTGACTTTCATATCACTCAACGGCTGGACCGATCCATCTTTCGGAAGGGGTTGGCAAAGGGTGCCTTGCTGCAACATGAAGATGATGCCCACCTTCTCGTCCAACTCGCTGATGGCTTTCTCCAAT
Source organism: Paludibacteraceae bacterium (assembly GCA_017553575.1). Classification (GTDB taxonomy): domain Bacteria; phylum Bacteroidota; class Bacteroidia; order Bacteroidales; family Paludibacteraceae; genus RGIG10190. The sequence goes on along the minus strand of JAFZKQ010000052.1, from coordinate 10,964 downwards.
TTGCTCTTATGCGGGTCCGTCAACTCCCTCGCCCAGATTGTTTGCAGACGATAAACGCCCTTTTCATCGTATAAATCGGAGAGGCTGCAATAGTCGCCCGTCATGCCAAGGAGTTGCCTCAACTCGGCAGACTTCACCTTGATCATCTTCTCCTTGCTCCACACTTTCGGCGCATAGCTCCAGCCTCCAAAGACCTGCTCAGGCATCAAACCTTGGTAATTCGCCTTTCCCGTAATCTTCTTGACGAAATCAATGGCAACTGTATTAAAAGGGACAATCCTGTTCTGATAAACACACTGCATGCTCCGAAGAGCCAAGGCCTCATCCTTAGAGAGGACGGGCACCTTTCCCGTCTTGTCATAAGAGCCACTCGAATCAACCGCCACGCCCCGCTGAGGCTCCTCGTCGAGGCTCTCCGCCTTGACAAAAGGGGTTCCCATTAGAATCAGGAGGATCAAGAAAGAGCCTTTCCGCAATAACGGATGACTCAGCAACTGACGGAAACGGCCTCCTCGCCAAAAGAAAGAGAGCAATCCCGCCACCGCGAAAAGAAGATACCCAGCGAAAACAAGAGAGACCCCATAGCGATCATGGTTGACACTCAGCCAAGTGCCTTGTCCCTCCTCGTCAAAACTCGATTGGCAAAAGCGATAGCCCTCTTTCACCAGGTTGTGGTTCATGGAGACAACCGTCGGCTCTCCATCCAAACGCAGATAACTGACATAATCCATCGGAGCCTCCGTCCCCGGATAATACCTCACACAGAAACTATCCAACTCCAAGGCAAAAGGGAAAGAACGGCGCTCGCCTTCCTTATCTTCAAAAAAGGCGCATTGCTCGCCCTTCACTACATGGGCAAAGCCTCTCTCCCCTATTGCGTAGGTCAAGAAGGAACCCAGAAAGACCAAGAAGAAAGAGAGATGCATCAGCAAAGAAGGAATGTTTTTCCAAACTTGTTTCCGAATGGCAAGATAAGCTGCCGCAAGAAAAAAGAGGAAACAAAGCATAAAAAAACACGAATGACCATAAACATACGTCTCCACGAAGTGGGTCCCTAAACTATTCTCCACAATAGTGGCCCCACCCAAGACGACAACCAACAAAACATAAACGACCTGAAAAAAGGTCTCGACATATCGTTCCATTTTCAAAAGGTGACGGAATTAAAAATCAGGGAAGGCCTTGTTGTCCACCTTCTTGACCGCCATACACTCCATCTCCACCAACCAAGTAGGGCGACAGACAGGGGCAAGCAAGATGACCTTAGGCACAGCCGGAAAACGTTCCTCGAACAAGCGAGCCACACAATCGTAGTCGGCCAAATCACGCAAATAGACAATCATCTGGGCTACATCGTCAAAGGTGCAATCAGCCTCTTGCAACAACGCCTCCACATTCACCCACATTCGATGCACCTGCCTATCGATTTCTCCGACGTGGACCACATTGCCTCGTTCGTCAATGCTGGCAGTACCCGATATAAAGACGTGCCTACGATCGCCATAATCAACGCTCGTTCCACGCTCAAAACGAACACCATACTCATAGGTGGAGTTCAGGAAATCCTTCGCATAGAGGAATTTGAGTTGTCCCTTCTGCAAACCACTCACCGCATATGTGTTCAACTGAACCAATTCATTCGAAGCGGCACACCGACCGCCAATACCCGTACTGGTAATAAAATGGGTCTGGACAGTCAAATCATGACGATCGAAAACCTCGTTTCGCCCATCAACCACCCCCTTATAATTCACATCCACGTTTTGGACGAAAAACCACGTCCGCACACAATTATTTTCCAAAGACAAACCTCTCTCACTCAACGCCTTTGCATAATTATCAAGCAATTCGACCGTCTGTTCTCTGGAATCGCCTTTAGGCAAAGTGGTCGTTCCGCTCCAATAATGATCATATTCGCCATGGCGGACGATGGAAAGCCCAGAGTTCAACAATTCAGGCTTCACCCCCTCCAAGAGGTAAACCCACAACGCCACTTTCGTGCCATCCAAAGGAGGCTGCTCCACAATCGAAGTAGAGACGAAATCCTGTTCCCGAGCCATCGCAGCGTCCAGCAGTTCGGACTGATTCGCCGCATCACTGACAAAGAAACGTCGGAAGACAGGAGAATACCCCTTCAGCTCCGTCGCCAACAGCATTTGGTAGGCTGAGAAGATATCCGCCACCTGCTGTTGGGCAGGCAAGGATTTTCGAGTGAGATGGATCATCACATGACGTTCGCCACACCCTTTGGCAGAATCGAAGCCAAAACATTCCACTCTCACCTCATTCCCATTTACATTAAGTTTATATATATTCGATGTCATACTATTCTTTCTCTTTTAGTCCATCCCCTTCAGACGCCCGTCTTAAGCGATTGGACTCCAACTAAATTAGACGCTTACGGTGCCCATTCACCATATAGCTCACGAAGATACGCATTTCCCGCAATACTTTCCACCTCAAAGAGAGATTATCGAGAAAGGCTATTGCTCAGACCCGCTCTCAATCCACTCCTTGACCAAATTGGACATCGTATTGCCATAGAAAAATTTTGTGTGATCGTAATGCCAACCGCACCCCTCGCCATACTCAGTCAAGACCTTATAGAGCATGCTATGCGACGCATCATAAGGAAGAACCCGTTTAAGGGAATCCAACTTCTTAGAAGGAACATTCACAAGGGCTGCATAACTATTGCCTTCCGTAAGATAGAGACCCGCCGCCGGGGTCTCGCCCATGCCATGACAGTAGGCACAACGTTTCGTGAAGATTGCACTTTGAATGCAAGGGAACATCCCCACGTCCAAGCCATCCGAATGGTAATATATCGTATCCTTTGCATCCAAACTCACTTCGTCCGAGCGTTCATATAACGTTTTCAAAGTCGCCACACGCTTGTTAATCAAATTGAGGACACACAATTCGATGGTCTCGCACGAAGGAGAGATTCCCTCAAAGAGGAAATCCTGAGAATCTGCCTGGATTGGAAGGGACTTCGCCAAAAGTGGATAAGAGTCCTTCGCCGCAAAAGCAGCCACCACGATCTGATATTTTTCCGAGTTCCACTGCTCCATATTTTTCAGTCCGCCAGTCAGTTTTACCACCAGCCCCTCTTTCACGGAAAAATTGAGTTCCTCCTCAATATTTCCATCGTCACAACTTTCCAAGCCGACACCCGAAAAGAAGAGTGCCACCCCCAAGAACCAGATAGCCACAAACCTATTCATACTCTTTCCTTTAAGAATCACACATTAGAAACTATATTGCAACAAAAGCATGGCCTTGTGCGTAGCAATACCCAAATCGTCGTTGTCCCTGTCCAACTGCGTATCATGGTTGGTTCGACCCGTATACTGATACATAGCCTGCATCTTCAGGTTACAGCTACGGACGAAATAATTCAGTCCGACCGCCGGCATATTCAAGAAACCGTTCGCATCCCAACCATTACGATTGAAGAAATCATAGCGAAAAGCCCCTTGCAAATTGTGCGTCAAGAAATAACCCATCTGCGTATATCCGCCCAAATAATAGAAATCATCCTCGATCTTCTGTCTCTCCGTAAATCCGACATGCATCATATAGGCTTCGCCAGCCAAATAGAGGCGTTTATAGAGCCAAGCCGCCTCAAAACCCACCCTTGTATCATTGGTACTCTCATATTCGCTCTCCACGTTGATACCGCCAGACAGGGCAAACAACATCTTGTTTTCGTCCAAATGGTCAGGATCGCCTTGCGTAGTTGGCATCACCCCCTTAGGCATAAAAGAGAGTCGACCAGCATAAAGCAACGAAGGGATGTGCCAATCGTCACTGAAAGTCTTGGTGGCTCCATTCACAGCACTTCCGGAGCCATTCCAAAGGCCGAGTTCATACCCGACCCGATTCTTTGCACAAAGGCCATGGAGTTCGACACCCAAATCAAAGCCTGTCCCGATGGTCGGTGTGACGGCATTAAGCGTATAGGGCATAATGGTAGAGGTAGTCAACGATGAGGGGAGAGAGGGCAACAACGTACCACCCAACATAGTCAGGTAGGCATGGGTGAATGGCGTCTTGAACTTTCCCACACGCACATGCACAGAGGAGGTAGCCCGAGCATCGATCCAACCTTGCTGGAGAACATTACCCCCACTCGCAGCCGCATTGATACTCACATTGAAGGCCAAGCGTTCGAAAGCCCGGCCCGTGAAACCGATAATCGCATAGGGCACGGCAAAACCCGAATTGGCCACATTGTCCTGGTTGTAGGCCTTGTCCAGCTCCTCGTCGTCATACCAATTGTAGTTGGCCGTCGTCTGCAACATCATGTAAGGCTTGAACGAGAAACCTCCGTCCGCACTCTGAATGGCGAATCCATTGCGACCCGCAATCGGAATCACGCCACAATCATTGTCCTCCATGATCTGCTTCTCCCTATCAGGCACCTTGGTAGCCCCTGTGGTGGCGTCCGGCTTTTCCTTCTCGGAGTTCTCCACAATCGCCCGACTCTCCAAATATTCGATTCGCTTCAACAAGGCATCATATTCCGAACGATCCACATACCGAACAGAATCCTGCGCCAAGGATGGCAAACTTAAACTTACCATTGCCATCAACATATATTTTTTCTTCATTTCCATAACTTATTTTATTGAAAGACAGCAGAGACGTATCTTAAATGAGATTGCATCCCTACCCTATTTTCTAACACTTAAAAGTGAGTTCTATAATTCTATTTCATTATAAAGATTGTAAGAAACGGACAAGCGCCGCTCGCTCCTCTTTGGACATTTTCGAGAAGATTGCCTTAGAAGCTTCACCTTCTCCGCCATGCCACATGATAGCCTCCACCAAGTTGCGGGCCCGACCGTCATGCAAGAAATAGGAGTGTCCATTCACCACTTGTTGCAAGCCGATGCCCCAAAGCGGAGTTGTCCGCCACTCATTGCCCATAGCCAAACCACTCTGATAATGGTCGTTCAAACCGACCCCACAGATTTCGGAGCCCATATCATGAAGGAGGAAATCACTATACGGATGAATCGTCTGTCCGCCCAACCAAGGCAGACGAGTACCATTCAAAAGCGTGGAACCACCCACCCTTGTATGCAAAGTGGTGACATGGCAAAGATGGCATTTGGCCTTATAGAAAAGCTGCTCACCCTTTTTCACCGTCTCATCATTGACGTCACGTCGCGCAGGAACACCGTTGGCCTGCATGTAGAGATCGACATTTTCCATATCCTCCGTGGGGACATCCAAACGGTCGTAGAGCAAACCCATCATGCTACCTTGTCCGATCTGGGCCTGACCTCGACAAATCTCCTCCGGATAGCGGCTATTCGTATAGCCCATATCGCTACTGAAGCCCAATTCCACCGTTAAGTCCGCATGCTGTGCCTTGTTGCCGCTCACACCCAACTGTCGGATTCCCCTTTCGGTGATGTAGTTACACTTGCCGCTTATTCCATACTCAGGGTAATTACTACGGGCAGCCAACGTCTCAATCTCGTGCGGGTCCAAACTCATCATCTGACCCATGCCCACATGGCGAAGCGGGATACGGACCGTACAGAAAAGATCTTCCGGCGCAATGCTATCCGCATACCAATCCGTAATCCGATAGGAGAACCAACAGAGTTCATACTCCTCCCCATCCGGGAACTGGAATTTCTTGTAATTCTTCGTGATTTTCAACTTTCCTTCCGCCTCGACACCATAGATGGCTTGGTCATGGAGCACACGACCATAGTCTGGGAAGAATTTGCCGTTCTTGCGACTGACATAAACCAACATACTGCTGAAGCCATACTTACCGCTACCCTCCGCATCCGACCAGGCAGCCGGGATGGAACGCCCCGTACGATTATGGCAACTGCCACAACTATATCCCACATAGACAGGACCTAAGCCAGCATTGTCACGAGGTCCCTCATCATACAACTTATTACCTCGGTTCCAACGAGTTTTATTATTGCCAGTCACCCAATCAGCCTCCGTCTCATAGGCATACGCCGAATTGGAGAATATGGTCGATATCCCGGCAGACAAAGCATAGCCGTCCCTCACCTCCACATATTGCTCCGTAATTCCCTCCTTTTCACAAGAGACGAGGAGGAAAATCATGCTCAAAAAAAAGAAGCACGTATACTTTTTATTTCTCATTTGGATCTATTTTAGGTGGTCAACACTTACCTTAAAATTCTTGTTTAATGGTGAATTAAAAACGCACCATTTTTAGACGTTACTTCTTATAGAAACCAGGGAAGACGGCTTACACAAGCCGCCTTTCCCCTTTATTTAGTAGATGGTCATTCGGGAAAACCCGAACTCAAATTATTTGGAGACATGAGAAACACGAGGTTTTCCTGCCTTATAGATCAAATACTCCAACGTATGGAATCCTCGAATACTTTGAGCTGCCGCAATGTTTTCATTTTCCTCGTCAAACTCACCGTTCCAATCCAAGCCTGAGAAGTCTCCCTTCACCAAAATCTCGCGGATGGCATTTTGGTCAAGCGGCCAGCTATCCATATTCGGGTCAATACCCATATCGGAGACAGGACCGAACAAGAAGGCCTCGCTCTTCTCCCAATAAGTACGGCACTTAATCCAATTCTCGCACAAAGTCTCAAACGTAACACTTGAATTGTCTGCGAAGAGAACCACGTTAGTATACAACTCCTCGTTGGCGGCCTTCAAATCCTTGTAAGTCGGCAAAACCACGTTTTTCACATAATTCTCGTTGATCTTCTCACAAGTGGACTCGCTCAACCTAGACAAGGCTGGTCGTAGGCTCTTGTCCAACAAATCCTTCAAATCAGCGCAAGCGTCTTGTGCGCTCTTGGCCTCAGAAGAAGCAATATGGTTACGGAAAGGCTGAGGAATGGCCAAAATCTTGTCGATGGCATTCTTGATGGAAGCCTTCACCTCCTTGTCAAGGTCAGCATCGATCTTGGCAATCTGCGCACTGATGGAATTTTCAGCCACTTTACCATCCAAAGAACCATAGTAAGCATTCTTCACACTCTCGATGTTGTTGCTGTAATCGACACGGCTGTGCCAGCTATACCAAGACTCCACCGCATACAAAGCCTCCGCATACTTTCCGGAAACCCACAAATTCAACGGATCACCAATCTTAGCCTCACCCACTTCGTTGGCAATGTCCGAACAACCGTCCACGATCTGCTCCGTAGCAGCAAGAGCAGAGCTGAAAGTCGAGGTGTAACCACTCTTTCCCGCATTGGCGAAGACTACCGAATAGGCCTCACCGCCCTCATATGACTCAGCCCAATCGTTATAAAGGTTTGTCGCATCCACTTTCAAATAGTTGGCAACCACCTTCATATAGGCATTCCAATTCTTTTGGTTGGTGTTGTCATACTCCAAATCGTCTTCCGCATCGATTTTCTCGATAATGGACGCAGAATCATCGTCGTTTTTGTCGTCGTCATCATCGTCGTCGCAGGAAGTAGCCCCTCCCGCCATTGCCACTCCCATCGCAAAGAAGAGGGCATACTTGAAACTCTTTTTCATCATAATCTTATCTTTTATTTAAATTCTATTTCTTGTCATACCAAACGATATAGGCCAATCCCAACGAGAAATCATTCTCCGAATGGTATTTCGTGCTCCAATCAAAAGCATCCTTGGTCCCTATGTGATGGGTCGTCCAATCCCCCTTGACCACCAAGTAAGGAAGAGCATACCAATTCACGCCGAACGTCCAAGCAGCGACTTGGCAACGAGGGTCTTCCACCTCACCCGTCCATGCATCGTCCAACTTCTCCTGTGGGTTATAGTATTCATAGCGAACGAACGGCAGAATTTTCAACGGCCTTTTCGTAGAGAAGAGATTACCGACGTTGAGGCCCAGCTCTCCCCCATAGCTGACCGCATATTTCGCTACAGGCGTATTGCCACCATAAGCCACGCTTGTCCTACCCAAGGTAGCACGCGTTAGGCGGACTGTATTTCCGATATTACCATGAAGGAAATTGGCTCTGGCCGTAACCCAACGGTTCATGTATTGCACATCGCCCGAAAAGATTCTGACAGGCACTTTAAAATCACTGTAATAATGAGGATAATTCGAATTCTTTCCCGCATCGTCGCACCAATAGAAACTGCCACCAACCCGTAAGCCTGGCAGACCCTTGTATTCCAAACGAGCGACATAGGCAGGACTCGTGAATATGTCTTGCTCAAAAAGGCCTTGTTTGGCCCCACCCAGATAGTTATACTTGTCCAGACCGTCCACCGTCACGCCCGTCACCAACTGTAATTGGTAATCGAAACGGCCATAGCCACGACCTACGCTACCGAAAAACTCCAATCCCGTTTCATGCCAAGTCGAAGGCAAAATTTTCGACTCGCCCTCCGGACGACTGGTTCCAAAAAAGAAGATAGGTTCATGATGCGTATTGGTCAATCCGACAGGCACCACCATGTGACCCACTTTCAGATTAAACTCCCTCCAGAAAGGCACCGTGATATGGAATTGTTCCAACGCGACTTCGCCACCCTTTTCCCATTCGCTCTCCAATTCACCGTTTTCAGCACCCGAGCCCGTCTCCTGCTCCCATTCCGTGCCTACACCACCCGCCTCGAACTCAATCTCGGCGCCCAACTGGAACCAACGGTTGAACCTATAATCGCCCGCCAAAACAAAACGGGGGATGGAGACCTCCGAACGGTCGATACGATAAACGCCATTACCACCCCAACGATTATAGCTATAGTCCTTGTGGCGATAAAGCATCTCACCATAACCTCCAATCTGATATTTGCGGTAGGAAGGATCTCCTTGATAACGACCTTCTTCCTCTTGCGAAGAATGGGACGAAGCGTCTGCAACGTGCTGTTGGAGAGCGACGTTCTGCTGTTCGAGGCGTTCTATCCTCTTTACCAACGAATCAATTTCGGATGATGAATATTCTTGGGCCGACAAGGAGAGATTCCCCATCAATAGCAAAGCCAAGCCCAACATCTCCTTCTTCTTCAAATCCATTTCACTGCTAATTTTTCCGCAAAATTAGACAGGAGGAGAAGAGGCTTCAATTCTCAGTTTTGGGTATATAAGGGGAGATCAATCACTAATTATAGCAATCAAACATAGGGTTCTTCTTTGGCAACTCATTTCATAAGTCAAGACTCTAAATATAGTGAATCTTCGACACAGTAGACCTCCTCGACCTCCGCCTCGCCCATTACGCCTTCCCGGTCCTCCTTTCCAGCATTAACCTTTAGCGTACAAAGAAAAACAGCGACTATATTTATCGATAAGAATGCGCCAACACAAGACACAAGCAAAAAATAATGACCTAATGATTTATCGAAAAAGAGACGCACCAACAAGAAAGGGGCAACAATCCACAGTAACACCAGCCACAAATCGGAAAGACCAAACAGAGAGAAAGGAATCCACAAAAGGAGACAAAACAAAGAGATCGTATAAAACAGTCCCTTAGAACCTTTATAATAAGAATGTACCCCTAAGACAGGGATTAACGACAATAACGCCACCACCAAGAACATTCCTCCTGCCACTTCCCAATCCCTGTCCATCCAAACAAAAAGCGCAGAAAATGCAGCAAGAACGAGAGTCAAGAGATACAACTTGACAAAGAGGGGAAGAGCACATAGAAAATCCCTCAAAATCTCTTTCATAACCACCTCATTTTCAAATCACCCTTCAACAATGAAAGCTTGTCGACCAAAACCAAACAGCAATTATATTTATTGCGAATAATCCTCCAAAACAAGATAGAACCAAGAAATAAGAGTCCAACGGTTCATTGAAAAGGAGACGTACCAATAAAAAGGGAGCGCCAATCAACACTATGGCCAGCAAAAACGACAGATGGGAAAGTCCATTGAAAAGACAAATCAGGCTCGACAATATCCATAAAATCAAGCAAAATATAGAAATAAAGTAAAACAACCCTTTATATCCTTTACAATAAGAATGGACTCCTAAGAGAGGGATCAACGACAAAAACGCCACCACCAAGAACATTCCTGCCGCAATTCTAAATTCAGTGGAAGACAAAACAATGAGCGACATAAACGCCGTAAAAAGAAGAGCCATCACATACAACTTGACAAAGATGGAGGCTGAGGGAAGAAAATTTTCCAATATATTATTCATAACTATCATGATTTATAATTCCAGAATAAGGGAAAGAGCAGTACTTTCGCATAACTACCCCATTTTCATACTCCGCCGCAACTGAATTTTGCCGTCCAAAACCAAGCAGCAATTATATTTATTGACAAGCATCCAGAGAGACATAATGCAAGACCAAAATAATTACCTACTGATTCATCGAAAAGGAAATGAGCCAACAAGAAGGGCACTGCTATCCATGCCACCCCCAATAAAACCGTGGGGAATTTTGAAAGCCCCCTTAATAGACACAACAAACTCGGTGTCCACAAAATCAGACAAAGCACAGAAATCAGGTAAAACAACACCTTATATTCTTTATAATAAGAATAAACACCCAATACTGGAATCAAAGACAAAAAAGCTATTGCCCCAAACACCACCGCAACAAGTACCCAATCCCAATCCCAAGGCCTTTTCTTAGAAACCCAAAGAGAGGAGAATGCCGCAAGAACGAGAGCCACCACATACAACTTAACGAAAAGAGGGACAGTGGAAAGAAATGTTTCCAATATATTCATAACTATCTTTATTTTAAGATATTACCATAATACTTTCATAGCATACTTTAAAAATTAGTCTCTATACAAGCGTATCATAACTTGATGTCAAAGAGATTACCAGGGAATATACAAGCAGCAATTATATTTATTGAGAGCAATCCCCCAAGACAAGATAGAACCAAGAAATAAGAATCCAATGGTTCATTGAAAAGGAGACGCATCAATAAAAAGGGAAAACCAATCAACGCCAAAGCCAGCAGTCCTTTTATAAGACAAATTAGGCTCGTCAATATCCATAAAATCGAGCA
>JAFZKQ010000051.1 GCA_017553575.1 Paludibacteraceae bacterium | reverse complement strand
TATATTGTCATCATTTTTAGTGAACACTCGAACTTCCCTAAGATTTCTTAGATATTTGAACTCAGCTGGTAATGGCAACTCTCGTACAAGATAGGATCTGACACGAGACAAACTGTCCATGCTGTAAAGCCCATCTTTATTAGGCAAGATTTCATGCCTTACCTTCAGATATTCTATCATACTTGGAGTTTTTATTTCCACATATTCATCTGTTGCCTTTGCCGTAAAACAAACGCAAAGGAATAATGATAGCAACAACGATACTTGTTTCATGTCTTTTATTCTTTGGGTTCATTACTTGTTGTCCTTTTAGCTTCAATATAATCAAACGATCTTTCTTAAACACATTCCGTAACCTATTTCCTGCCGACGCGCCGATATATACGCTTATACATGAGCGCAACCACAAACAGACAAGTAGCAGTCAAGATCCATAAGATAATCCTCGAAAGAGGATCGGAAACATCGAATTTGTCAATGATGGTTAGGGAAAACAAAAAGAATAGAATGCTGCCCTCAATACGAATGTACGCGATGTCCTTCTTCAAGCCGATGAATATCAACATCAAAGGATAAACACTCCACAAGACGGCCCGAAGGTTCTGTCGCAGGTGAAATCCGATATAAGAAAAGAGATCCACCACAAAAGGTAACATCACCCACACCACCACAATTATTAACGTATCGTTTCCAAACTTATGCAGGAATTCGCCTACGGAGAAATTCTTTATCAATCGGTAAGAGGAGTTGCGGTAAACAAATACCTGATAGAGGGAGAAGACCAACAAGGCAACCAACACATAGCATCTAGGATAATCAGGATCATCTATATCAAAAATCAAATCAATCAATGTCCCTATGGCTATAAAGATCATAATGCGCAACATGAACATCAACTTCACGGGGAGATCTCCCCATTTGTTCCGATGCGCAAAGAAATACAACACAGCAAAACACCCCAACAAGATGATTAGGCAGGTATGAGAACGGTCATAGCCCCCCGAACATTTGTCATAACAATCATCGACCAACGCCGCATAAGGCGACAATGCCAGTCCCCAAACAACGGCATCAACAAACATCCTATCTGTATTGCATCTCTTTGCCACATAAAGCAATCCACCTGCACACAGGACATAAATCAATATGGCTGAGAAGGCACTCCTTATCGTGCCAACAGGAAGGACATCAAGGAAGGTTATCGCGTTAACAACAATGATATTAAGGAAAGAGATCGTTGTCACAACCAGCAAGAATCCAACCAACCACTCCAATCTCGGCATATACCTCTTCATCAAGAAGTAGAGAAGCAACGTTAGAACAGCCCCTATCATAGCACGGATAGAGACCGAAATTTGGACAGTGCTGACAATAATAAACAGGGTTACCGCACAAACCTGGACAATTTCATCTAACCGTTTCGTATTTTCCATTTGAGCTTCCCTTAAAAATATTGTCCAAAGACCCACACGAGCTCTTTGCACCTTTAGAAAATAAGTCTATCGAGTCTGGTCTTGATGCCAACCAAGGTAAACAGTCATACACATCAGGCATACAGAAGAATCTCCTCGTTCCATCCTCGTCTCGATACTCACCTTCCACGCCATCCCTCAAATCCATCACGAAAGAATAGGAATAATGGAAATCCCCTTCTTGAGGAAGAAGGACAGAAACTACATAGCGCTTTGCCTGCACACCGGCCAACTTTGTTGAAATATCATAATACCAAGGGCCTTCGTCTTGCGGAGTTCCATAGAGTTCCAATTTAATGGTATCTCCACATGCCTCCACACGAGTTTTCCATTTTTTAGACCAATTAAGAGGATGAGAAAACAAGTGAATCCGCCCCTCCCCAGTTTTCATGTCAAAAGCACAAGAAACCATAGGATTCAAAGGAAAAGTGGCAGAGTACCATCCATATTGACCAATGACTTTAATCGAGTCAAACTCACCTGAGATTTGAGGGCTTTCCGTCGAAACACTTCCGCCATCCCTACCGACACTGCACGAGAAGAAAACTGACAGAAGCAACAAGAGAAATCCTAAAAAAACATTTTTCATACAAGCCCATTAGATAATTTAGCAATAAAATCACCAATTCAAAATCAGCAGTTGTCCCTCTTTCACCTCATCCGTCTCCAGATTGTTATGACGCTTTATACCACGCTTTCTGACGCCAAACTTCTGGCAGATAGAGAGAAGCGTATCCCCCTTCTTCACAATATAGGACGGGTAATCGGGATTTTTCCGCTGCTTACGATCCAAAAAGAGATATTCGCCGGCCTTCAAGACATAATCCTCAGGGAAATTGTTATAGAAGCGAAGTTTCTCGATAGACAAACCATGGCGGCGAGAAAGTCCATAGAAGGTGTCGCCCGACTTCACCACGACACAAGGCACGCCATTCAACATTCCGTTGACGATAGAAGGCTCCTGATCGGGGAGTTTTCCGCCCTCCGTCTCTTTCTGCTTCGGATTATCATCCAACGTGAGATTTTCCGCATCCGCCCTCGACAAATATTTCTCCGGATGACGATCATACTCGTACAAACGGTTCTGCTCTATCACCTCAATCAACAAACTCGGATACTTCGGATTGGTAGCATAGCCTGCCGCCTTCAAGCCTTTCGCCCAAGCCTTGTAATCCGTGATGGGCAAGGTAAAGAGGGAAGCATAATGCTTACGCGTGGTCAGAAAGATCGAATGGTCACGATAAGAGCCGTCCGCATGGTCATAGACACGGAAACAATCATCTTTCTTATTATCATCCTTCAAGAATTTACGTCCCGTATAATCGCTGGTGCACTTGATGCCGAAATGGTTGTTGGCCACCGTAGAGAGATCGCTCCGACCACTACCCGACTCCAAAATGCCCTGGGCGAGCGTGATGCTGGCCGGAATCTTGTATTTGTACATCTCACGGATAGCCACCTTATGGTATTTCTCAATATAAGCGATTGTCTCTGCCGAACGATAGGATTGGGAATCAGCCCTTTGGGAAAGGACCATCAGACAAAAGAAAATTAGTACGTACTTAAAACTCTTCATATATCCATTCCATGAATAAACATTATTCAAAGCAAAGATAACATCTACGGCCAAAAATCCACAAGGGAAGCTAAGCTTTTTTCATTATTCCGGGAAATATTCAATTTTTCGGGTGTCTTGCGCACCCGAACTCCGAAGGGGTGGCATAATACATACACGGAGGTGAACCCGTGGGCAATGCGGATTTCCAAACCATTCTATTCCCCGATCAATAAAAAAAGCCCTTGAAGAGCCAATCGTCTCCAAGGGCTATAATGAAAGGTTCCGCCACCATCGGATGGCAGGACTTTTTAGATGGACAACATCTTCAAAACATCCAAATTCAAGCGGTTAACCGGCTTCTCGTTCTTGATGGCGCTTGCCAACGGCTCATAGTGAACAGCATCGTTAACAATACCCACCATGACGTTACGTTGGTCTTCCAACAAGGCTTGGATTGCCGCAGCACCCAAACGGCTGGCCAAGATACGGTCTTGAGCCGTTGGTGAACCACCACGCTGGATGTGTCCCAAGATCGTCACACGGGCATCATACTCAGGATGCTCCTTCTTCAAACGGCTGGCAACACCCAACGCACCGCCTGTCACGTCGCTCTCGGCCACGATGACGATACTACTGTTCTTTGATTTACGGAAGCCACGGCCGATAAGCTCGCTCAATTGATCCACTCCCGTCTGAATCTCAGGGATAATGGCAGCCTCGGCACCTGAAGCCAACGCCGCATTCAACGCCAAGAAACCAGCATCACGACCCATCACCTCGATAATGAAGAGACGCTCGTGAGAGTTGGCTGTGTCACGAATCTTATCCACAGCCTCTATAATCGTATTCAACGCCGTATCGTAACCGATGGTGAAATCCGTACCTGCCAAATCGTTATCAATCGTACAAGGCACACCAACCACAGGAACATTATACTCTTGCGCAAAGATACGGGCACCTGTAAACGTACCGTCACCACCCAACACGACAAGCGCATCGATACCGGCAGCCACCATGTTGTCATAAGCGAGCTTACGACCTTCTGGAGTCTTGAACTCCATGCAACGAGCCGTCTTCAATATGGTACCACCCTGTTGGATGATATTACTTACACTCTGAGTTTTGAAATCCGCAATTTCATTGGATATCAATCCTTTATAACCACGATAAATTGCCTTCACAGCAATGCCATTGTAAATAGCTGCTCTCGTCACAGCCCTAACTGCCGCATTCATGCCAGGTGCATCACCACCTGATGTCAGAATACCAATACACTTAACCTCATACATGACCTTTACACTTTAAAATCCTCGTTCACTTCTTCGTACCCGCTTCAGGAGCGGATCCATTCAAATAATTCTCTATCTCTTTTTTGAGTTCTTCCATTAACCATTTAGGCGTAGAAGTAGCACCACAAATGCCCACGGAGGAGACCCCGTCCAGCAAGGTGAAATCCAATTCGTCCAAATCGGAAATCATATATATATGATCATTCACCTTCCTGCATTCATCAAAAAGCACTTTTCCATTGGAACTCTTCCGTCCACTAACGAAAAAGACTAATTCGTGCCTCGATACAAAATTAACAATTTTAGGTATTCGATTGGCTACTTGACGACAAATTGTATCATTATATTCAAAATCATCACTATTTGATATTTTTTTCTTGATTTCGCTTACAATTTGATTGAATCCGTCAATGGATTTTGTCGTTTGAGAAAAAAGCTTGACTTTCTTGGTGAAATCGATTTTCGACAAGTCATTCACGCTCTCCACGACAATCGCCCGGCCTTCCGTCTGTCCGACCAAACCATTCACCTCCGCATGACCAATCTTACCATAAATGACGATCTGCGTATTCTCCGAATCGCCCTCGTCGTAGGCCTTCTTAATGTTCTTCTGGAGATTGAGGACCACCGGACAAGTAGCGTCAATGATGTCTATGCCATTCTGCTTAGCCTTCTCGTAGGTTGACGGCGGTTCACCGTGCGCACGCAAAAGCACCTTGGCATTCCGCAAGGACTCGAATTGCGAATGGTCGATAGTCACCAACCCTTTCCGGGCAAGACGATCCACCTCCATACTGTTATGGACGATGTCGCCCAAACAATAGAGAGAACCGACGGAAGAAAGCTCCTCCTCCGCTTTGGATATAGCCTTCACCACTCCAAAACAAAAACCCGAATTAGAATCTATCTCGACCTCCATATCACGCATTCGCCTTTTTCAAAGCCTCGTTGAAACGCTCGATCAACCACTGTTTCTGTCCTTCGATCGTCATATTTCCATTGTCGAGCAAAATGGCATCGTCTGCCCTCCTCAACGGACTCTCTGCCCGATTCTGGTCTATATAGTCACGTTTCTTCACGTTTTCCAAAATATCCTCGAACTTCTCCTCTTGACCCTTCGCCTTCAACTCTTCATAACGACGTTGCGCCCTGATCTCCGGAGAGGCGGTCAAGAATATCTTCAACTCGGCATTAGGGAAGACGGTAGTACCGATATCACGTCCATCCATCACAATTCCCTTATCCTTGCTGTAGGCCTGCTGTTGAAGCACCATTGCCTTGCGGACAAAAGGAATCGCACTGACGATGCTCACTTGATTGGAGACAGCCAACGAGCGAATCTCCGACTCGACATTCTCGCCATTGAGGTAGGTCTCGTTTTTCTTCGTCTCTTCATTCAGGCGGAACTCAATCTTAATCGTATCGATGACACGTTGCAAAGCCTCTTCGTCCACCACGTCATTCTTGATCAGACCGTTCCTTTGGCAAAACAAAGTCACAGAGCGGTACATCGCCCCACTATCCACATAGGCATAGCCCACCTCTTTTGCCAAATCCTTTGCCATTGTACTTTTTCCACAAGAGGAAAAACCATCAATGGCTACTATAATCTTATTCATAAACTTATCTTATTAAAACTCATACTTATTTCTTAAACTCATCCAACGAAGTCGCCAAAGAGAGCGTCAACGTATTGCCGGCCGCCGCATATTGAGCATAGGCAACGCCCAATCGGAACTTATAGACATTCAACAAAGCACCCAAAGAGAAACCATTGAGCGACTTCGAATCCTCCAAATCATACTCTTGGCTCCGACGATGATTATAGGCCGCCATCAACGAAAAACTCTTGGTCGGGAGAAATTCAAGGCCCACCAACGTATGGCGCAAGAACATATCGCCCCAACTAATATCCTTATCCGCATCGCTCGCACTC
>JAFZKQ010000050.1 GCA_017553575.1 Paludibacteraceae bacterium | reverse complement strand
TTATGCTTCCTCTATGGGTCATTTCGGCTATCTTCAAAGCGGCATCTTTCGCATTTGACCTTGAAAAGGGCTCCTTCGGTCGGTTGTTTTTAGATGCGATATAGGCCAACAAGAGCCACGTCGTCTGGTTCTTCTCCTCAATGTCCAGTTTGTCACTTTTCTTATAACGTGTCTGCATAACGAATTGTTGGTGCCCGATTTCATGGGCAGGGAATCCCAACAACTCTTCCAATTGGGACAATTTGTCTTGAATAAACAACGACGGATGAATGGAAAGCCGCTTGTATAACTCCGGAAGGTTTAGAATGTCGGAAAGGATCCTTTCCTTTTTGATGGAGGCAGCTTCATGCTCGTCCCTTAATGCCACGTTCCTGGAATCTATCTCGTATTGAGACTGTAGGTTTAGCCAGAAATCGGAAGGGATATCAAGTGCCAACTCTAATTTGGCCGCAATGGAAGGAGTGATGTTCTCCCCCTTGAGCAACCGGCTCAGATTGGATGTTTTCATCCCCATCCTGGATGCCAACTCCTTCTGCGACATCCCCCTCGCTTTTATCTCATCTTTAATGATTTCCGTGGGGTGAACTGCCGCAAATGGAACATTTCCCGTATTTTTATTTGTCTCCATAATGTTCATTGATTTCAATTAATTTGATCCTGATACCATTCTCATATTCCTCGAAGATTAGCCTATATTTTGACGTGTACCCAATCCTCACACTCGATTTCCCGGACAACCCATATTTCAGTTTCTCATAATGCAGTTGTTGGTATTTTTCCAACCCATTAACGTTCTTTGTAGCCCTCAAAATTAGCATCACCTTATCCAAATCCCGAAGGAACGTCTTGTTGCTTTTCAGCTTTTTATAGCGTTTATCTGTACTATTATGAGTGGATATCAATATTCTAAGCTCTTCATCTTCGTATTCTATAATCATAAACAATAAATTACGGTGCAAATATATACAAATATTATCAAAAATGATAACTTACAGGTAAATTCAGTTTGTAAGTTTATTTTATTGTGTAAATATACCGCTTTTTATAATCGATACCAAATATTGCGCCACAAAACCGCAATCGTTTTTTCTGCAACCGAACTTCTCGCCACAAAAGCAATATATTTGCATATAAATAGTCCAAACACTAATCTCCGCCAGCCGATCGACGGACGTGCTAGCGTTCTATGCGCAGTGGTTCATCAACCGTTTGCGGGCGGGTTATTGCGTGTGGTATGACCCTGTCAACCAGAAACCTATGTACATCTTCTACAAAAAGATCCACAGCGGGGAGTCGGAGAGTATCATTGAATAATCAGCCATATAAAAAAGCACCGAAGGATTGCTCCAACGGTGCTATTGCTCACAGAAGAGAAAAAGCTTATCTCTTTTCCGTTATCATAATCTTTTTCACGGAATCACCATACTTCACAGAGTAAATACCACGGTTCAGATTCACACGTCCCTGATGAAGGTTAGGATTAGCGTAAACCACTCTTCCCAACATGTCATACACCTCGACATCTGTAGGATTTGTGAACTTAAGAACCAAGGTGTTGCCATCCACATAAATGGAGCCATCCACAGATACTAGATCGACAGATTTCGTCGGTTCCTCAACCATTTGCGAGCCATTGAACACACTAACTGGAGCTTCATAACTGAATGGACAGTTATAATCCGTTCCCTTATGTACCAACAGTTTACCTCCATTCGTCTTGAATCCAGGCTTTAGTTGAATGGAGTTCTTCGCCACGAGGGTCAGTTTGCCACCATTCACAACCACATCTCCACTTTCGTAGAGGGAAGTCACGCCACTGCCCACAACTATGCTATCCGCAAGGATATCCCTGTTATATTTAACGTTTTCATCCTGTAGATAATTCACCGAATGCATCACATACGGTTTATAATTATGCTTAGAGATGAACACCGTATAGGGGAATGTCACATCCGTAAAATCAACGGAATCAGCGTTCTCCTTCACAAGAATCTGGTCGCCCGTCAAACTGCTCAACACAATCTTACAACCATCGACTCCACTCGTGTTCACCGTGACGGTAGAACCATTTTGGACGATGGAAGGGTCGAAACAAGCCGGTGTTTCTGTATAGATCTCCATGCTTGGGTCTCCGAAATAATGATACATATATATCATTATAGAATCGATTATAGCTGTGTCCCCCAACATCTCCACCATTTTAAACTTACCTTTCTGCAACACCTCACCCATTTCGTAGCAAGGTTCTCCGTTATCCATTTTCCTCGTGTCCAGAAACCACTGAGGAGTGTCAGATTGCCCGATTTTAGCTCTAATTCCAGGGTCTGGGTAGATCGAGTTAAACATACCGATGTTCAATGCCTCATTCCACAAAAAATGAGCGGTCATCGACGCTGCCACGATACCCACACAACCTCCGTCTTCCTTCCTCAACATGGATTCCGCGAAACAACTAGGCTCACCGAATGAACCTGACAAACAGGTCTCACTATACACGACAGGCAGTTTGTTCCCATTCGCCAAATCGGAGACGTCAGAGACCGTAAAACCGTGCCAGCCATCAATACCGCCATGTCCGGAATATAGGAGATAAAAACGGCCTTTGTTTATCTCCTCAGACAACGACGCACTGGTAGCTTGCCATACACTGGGATCCGGGAGATCTTCCGACACCAAATATCCCTGTCGGAAGCAATAATCCATGTATTGCGTAGGAAGAGTCCTGCCATATATGTACTCCCGATTTACCGTTTTTCCCCAACCCATCATATAATTACGGATAAGCTCCGAATTAAGCAGAAAATAGTCATTTTGTATGCCATCACCGTTTGCATCCATCACATCCTCTGGAACCGTATAATGTGTGGACGTGTTGTAAAACTCTTCACCCTCAACAGGATACCTTTCGTAATTGATGATTTTATCAACCACAACGCCAGCCTCGTATTCATTTGAGACGGATATTCTTCCATGAATCATGTCGGGTCGAAGTATGTGCAGCGGCGAACTCAATGTCGTGTATGGCACATCAGACAAAAAATAGGGAACACCAAAATATTCCTTGGCATGGTTACACGCGTAATGAGTAGACGGCACATCCTCGTTATCTCCAAAAATCAGTAAATACTTAGGGGCAAACGAATCGTACGTCTTTTTTATCTCGGAAAGGACCTCATCATAATCCGTCCACGATGGTTTCTTCAAAACGAGGCAATTAAAGCCCTGAATCGTTTTCCATCTGATAAATTTTGCGACAGCCGTGCTATATTTATCTGTGGTTACAATCAGATAACCATTTGTGCCTCTTCTGCTTAGGCTATCAGCCATAGGTGCAGGATGAACCAAGGAAAGCCCATAATCGTTCGGGTTACTCGCCCGTCCGTTCATGCCTGAATCGCCCACGGAGGCGTTTACGGCCATAGACAAAGAAAGTAACAATAAAAGGACTATTTGTTTCATGATATAATAATGCTATGGTTATTTCTTCAAACTTTCCATCTCAGCCTTCAACGCTTTATTTTCCTTTTCCAGTTGGATCATATGCAAAGTCAATTCCTCAATCTTCTCTAACAAAAGGTTCGTCATCTTAGAGAGGCTGACGCCGTCCTTCTCTATCTCCGCAGCCGAAGGAATACCAGGCAAATGCTTGTTCTCATTGACGTATGCCTCTACTTCCGACAAATTCTTCAAATCATATCCTTCCTCAAAAACATAGTCGGCTACGTCATTCATCTTGACAGTGATATCATTGGTCTTAATATCGCTTGCGTCGATACTGGCCACCTCGATGTCACCTTTGCACAAGATCTTGCCCGCAACCTGCAACTGCACATCTTCGTTGATCTCATTGGTTCCTATGCCCACCTTGCCGTCGATGGAAAGCGTAGACGCCTTGATACTTCCCCTTTCGATACCATTTCTCGGACCTTGGAACATAATTGTTGGGGTATAATTATCCCCTGACATGATACTTACACCCAATGGAGCTTCGATATTCGGACATACAAACAACTCATCATACACCCTAAAAGATTTCCGAACAGTTACCGTCGTGTCAAAATTCACTGGACCTCCAACGAAGGAGAACGAAGAGGCTTTGAATTTTCCAGCAATAGACTGCATGTTTTTTCCACCGAAATATATGGTTGGAGTCATATCTTCCGCCGAAACCCGCACATGATACGGTGCTCCTTTTATAGGGAATATGGTCAACTTATTTTGCAGGGAACATTCGCCCATCACGCTTAACGTACTATCCATGTGAACCGAACCGCCTATGAAATTGAAATCCTTGGAATGAAAATTCAAAGGCATCAACGTGCCAAATTTCGACAAGGAGGCTATCGCAGGTATGATGGCTCCATAACTCGTCTCATTTCCAGATAGTTGAATGTGCTGTTCCGTATCGGGTGTCTCACCCATATAACCCGTATAAACAGAAAGAGATTTATTCACAATCCCTCCGTTATCCATCAACGTGTAACCCTTAATCGTCACGTTCGCATCGAAAATCATATCCTCGTCAAGGCCTTGCGCATGGAGCATAAGGAAACTTGAACATAGCCAAATTGTTCCTGATAATCTTTTAAAATTCATGATAGTAAGAATCTATTTAAATTTAATTAAAACTCTTTTTTGTTAGTTTATTAGAGGTTTCGAAAAATCTCTAAATGTATTCAAATAAATGATTGCCAGTTTGATGAGTGGTTGAGTGTAAGGGGCGGAGTTGCATCTTCCCCTCATTTCCCAAAGAAATATCCATATAAATCAATTTCTTTGAAATCATCTATTTGTTGAAGATGCATGGAAGTCGGAATGAAAATGAAGTTCGTGTCGGATGTCTGGATAAGCATCTCTTCCCCGTTGTCCCTGTGCATGGCGGTGGTGTCGATGGCAATTGTATGGTTGCGAACCGTGCATACCGCTTGGCTTTTGTCGTTAAAACTGAATCCGAAACTACCTTTGACGAACTGAACCGTTTTGTACCCTTGAGGAATGGTTAGGTTGTCGTGATTAGATAGGGTGTAGTATATGTTTTTTACTTCCTTCTCTTTGTACTGTTTTTCGTATTCATCATCATCCCAATACGTTTCTCTCTCATTTCCATACCTGTCTTGGTAGTGCCAACCTGTCTTTATTGTGAAATTCACCCATTGAAGGGTGTCCTCGCTATATGAATTCTGCAAATGGTGCAAGCTGATGATGAGGCTCTTTTTTTCCTCTTCAGAAAGGCCTTGGATCCATTGTCCAAAGCTTTCTTTATCCATCGGAAGCTTCGCCGGAACATGTTTTTCCATGATTTTTGAGACAGTACGAGTCCTGATGTATTTGGGGAGATAGACGAAGTTGAATGGTTGTGCCGATGAAAGCAGGAACAGCAGGCAGAAGGATAGGGGAATCCAGAGAATCCGCCTGTTTTGGGTGGAGATGAGATAGAGGCACACCACATAATACCAGATGTTCTCAAGTATGACGTAGAGCCTATCCGTGGTGATGCCGTAGTCGCTTACACGACGAGCAATGCCCACCGTCATGAGGACGAGCAGCGGCAGCATGAGCCATGGCAACAGTTTCGCCATCCGGATGTTGAACTTATTCTCCTCTCTCGCGTCCCTATGTGTTGTTACTTCCGTCTCCTCCTTTGCGTTGGATGTCTTTGTGTTGGATCGTAGAATGGGATAGAGTAGTAGTTCGAGGGCAAGCATTCCCGCCATCATCACAGTTACCATCCAAGCGACGGTTCCGCGGGGCAGTTCCCACGTAAATAGGATTTTAATCAGGTATGCGTACATGACCACCAGGTAGCAAATCAGTAACGGGAGGAACAAGTAGCGTGTCATTGTGGAGATGTGCTTCCGCATAATATTCGAGTCGTCGTGCTTGTCTTTTCTCGGCACGCTGAGCAGGGTCATGGAGATGGGGAGTAGTACTAAGAACGGTAGCAAAATCCTCAATATCCAATGGGGCTCGAAGTGAAAGGAAAATAGTAGCGTAAAGGCGAAAATCAAGATTAGGACGCCTCCGACCATGATGCCGGTCACGATGCAGGCCAATGAAAGGGAGGAAAAGACTTTGACGCTGAAATTCCACAACTGAATGTCGTCTTTGTTTCGCAGGAAAGAAATGCAGAAGCATCCACAGATTAACGAAATGAAAATGGAGGCTCGGGCTAAAATGACGCTTTCCGTTTCGAATTGGGTGAACGGGTTTCCCTCAAACTTGTTGGCGAGAATGATGGTATCTGCCAGAGCTAAAAGGATTGCGGTGCACCAAAGTGTTCTTGTCAGTCGTTTGTTGGGAGCCTCTTCTTCCCACAATTCAAAAAACAGCGAAATGAAAATTCCCCAAGTGAGAAAGTAGGTACTATATGTGATGAGTGTTGCGGATCCCTTCTCGAAAGCCGTGTCAATGCCAATATATAGGTTTAAAAGCATTACGACGGAGAATCCCATGGTCACGGGGAAACGGTTCATTAAGCCTCTCAAGGCTTCTTTGATTTGCGTAAAGGAAAAATTCATGTTCTACGTTATTTAGGGTCTATCAGAGGAAAGACGTAATGTTTTCAATCTAATGTTTCGAATGGTCCGAGAATGAATCGGATGATACAAAAATAAGGATTTTTTCGTATTTGTCAATATGGGGCGAGTTCCCTTTCACCAGCCCAACAGAAGGATAGCGACGCAGGCAATCGCTATTAAACCACAAATAATGGCTATTTTTTTGAGTTTGCTCTCGTCAACATTGCTTGGGTTGTCTTCTCTTTCTGCGATAAAGAAAAATTGGGAGATTTCGGTTTCTGGAAGATGGGCTATTTCCGGCTTTTTTTGAAACTTCTTTCTCATGAGGTGGCTTGTGATGCAAGAGACAAGATAGAAGAGGGAATAGAATCCTGTGGGGAATAAAACGAATGAGGTGATTTTGGCTATTAGGGTGTCGGAATAGATGCTCTTTATCCCTAAGAATACTGCAGTTATTGTGGCAATGAATTCAAAGACACTTACAATCTTTTCTTTGTTAATCTCTTTTTCAAACAATGGTCTATATTCTTCATAACGATTTTGGATCCTTTCCTCCCCATCTTTCGTGGAGATTCCTTCTGTGGCCATTTGGTTGAGTATTGATGCTATGTTCCTGTCGTAAAGACTTCCTATTTTCCGTCCACTCCAATAGTTGACTGCTTTCCTGAAATCTTCTTTGTCAAAAGCGTAGTCGTCGATAAGGTATTCCCTGTCCTCGAATGGACCTTCTATGAAAAGATAAAGTTTACTGTTCTTCCCTGTTTTTCTGCTTTTGGGGTAGGTGTATTTAATTCTATTCCACTCAACAAGTCCTTTTTCTGCTAATCGAATGCCTTCTTTCGAAACAATGATGGGCTTTTTCTTTCCCCTGATTAGTACCCATAGCACGGATATGCCAAGGACTGCCAACCCCCAGAAGAGCATAGCGTCATCATACCCACTATCAAAATAGGTTATGCCTGAGAAAAATGCCCATGCGAGAAAAATGACTGATGGGAAATAAAATGGAGCAATCTTCGATTCCTTTATTGTAAGTTCTGTTCCTTCTTGCCACATGTGGAAATTATTTTTAATGGGGTGAATCTATGAAAATTTTGTAAGTCTGCCTTCCTTTTCATAACTGCAAATTATAGACGATAATGCAAGCAAACATGATTATGCCAGCCATGAGGGCTGATGTCTTGGTTACACTGTAATTGGATTCGTCTAAACTCAGGAAATGGTTGGTGATGTCTGTCTCTGTGAGTTGTGCTATTGGAGGCGTCCTTAGAAATATTTCCCTTAGGAGGACATGGGTGCCGTTGTTGACAAAAAAGAGATAGCTGAGACAACCCATAATGGCGGCCATTAAGGAGACTAAGGGGATCTTTTGATTAAGTATGGATGGATCATGGATTAGAAATCCGATGGGGATGATGACTGAGAGTGTTGAAGCAACGCTAACTATCGTCTTTTCTTTCTTTAGTTCTTTTTCAAAAAGAGGTCGATATTTTGCATACTTTTCTTCTTCTAAGGAGACGTTCTCTTGCGTTTCCATTTCGTTGAGTCTAAAGTTTTGTTTTTTGTCGACCAGACTTCCTATATTCCGCCCACTCCAATAGTTGACGGCTCTCCTGAATTCTTCTTCGTCATATTTGTAAGTGTTGATAAAACATTCAACATTCTTTGCTCCAGCGACTTCAACCACGATCCAGTGGTTTCTGCTGACTCCTTCTATGTAGGCATAGTTGATTCGATTCCATTCAATCAGACCATGTTCGGCTAATTCGATGCCTTCTTTCGAAACAATGATGGGTTTCCCATTTTTTACGAATAGC
This sequence comes from Paludibacteraceae bacterium, assembly GCA_017553575.1. GTDB lineage: Bacteria > Bacteroidota > Bacteroidia > Bacteroidales > Paludibacteraceae > RGIG10190. Next base: position 19,543 of record JAFZKQ010000050.1, on the reverse strand, counting down.
ACACAAAGAATTGTTAGGATAAAAATTCCAAAAAATCCGATGGAGAGTGCGATGGACCAATTGACATACTCCCTGCAATTATTGTACATCATGACTAATCCAACTATCCAAAGGCATGTGATGGCGATTGGCGGTAAAAAGCGAGTGAATTTCGGTTCCTTTATGGTGAGTTCTGTCCCTTCTTGCCACATGTTGAGAATGTTTTGGGTTAATATACCTTTACGATCTCCGAATCCTTATAATAATGTTGCAAAATCTGTCGGTAATCGTATCCTTTGTGGGCCATGACAGCGGCGCCGATTTGGCAGAGTCCCACGCCGTGGCCCCAGCCTGCGCCCGTCAGTTTGAAGATCGTCTCCCCGTCGTTGTTCTTCTCTTTGTCTACCACGAATGCCGAACTGTAGAGGTGGCTTTCGGAGAGCGATTTTCGGATTTCCAACTCCTTGCCGATGATGAGGCTCCTCTTTTCGCCTACGATTTTTAGTTTGGTGAGTCGTCCGGAGACACCTCGTTCGACAGGGATTAGGTCGATGATTGAACCGAAGTCGATGCCTGTCCGTCGGTTGACCAGTTCTGTCAATGCTGTTTGCGTGTAGGTGACGGTCCAACGGTAGAAGTCGGGCGTCTTTTGGTCGTAGTCGTTGAGCACTTGCGAAAGGATCTCCTTGTCTGTCGTATTGCAGAAGGAGTCGTAGGAGTTTCGTATCCACTTCTCCGCGTTTGCCTCGATGGTGAGGTCTTGAGCGTCGGCATCCGTTTCGTTGGCGTTGTCGACGACTTTCGCCAGGTAGGGGTGGGGGGTCGGTTCCCAGCAGTTCTCGAACTTTTCGGCCACGCCGCCGCACGATTTCGAGAAGCGTGCATCGCAAATCTCCTCTCCATATTTCAGGGCTTCGCCTCGGGTCGCTTGGATGGCTGTCTCGACAGCCTTCGTGCTTATTTGGGTGATGCCTTGGTAGCGTTGGCAATGGTCGTCGGCACAGACGTCGAAGTGCAGGTGGTCTTCACGGTCGTACCAGCGGATGCGCTCCTCTGCCGTCTCTGCCGGTTTGCAGTTTCCGCAATGGTTGTTTTTCCCCTTCTGGCTGAGTTGGGCGAGTAGCCAACTTCTGGAGATGACGGCATGGGCCTTCAGTAGCTCCAAGGAGGAAGTGGCACGCATTTCGGAAGAGATGACGCTTGTCAGGTACCATTCGAGGGGAAGCGTGTTGATGGCCGTCACGGCACCCTCCTCGACGATGAAGCGGAGTTCGCCCAAGAATCGTTGGTCTTGCTTCTGCTCCCAATGGAACTTTTTGCCGATGGTGACCCCCTTCAGATCGAAAGAGCAGGACTCTTCCGAGGGGATGAAGCGTAGGGTTTCGTGTTTTCCCCCTTCGAATAGCAATTTTCCTTCCGAGAAGGATATTTCGTGGATTCCTGTGATTGTCTCTTCGCTGGCATCCGTCTTGAACACTCCGTTCAGTTGGAAACAGATGCTCTTTTCGTTCATGATGCCGACATTTATTTGTGGTTCTTGCGTCATAATCTCTTTTTTTGCCTTCTCCCTACAAGGAGCGGTCCTACTTTTTTATTCAAAAGTAGTTATTCCCTATGAAACAATGAGGAAAACTTTGTAAATATATTTTGAAAATGTATAATTTTGCACGAAAAAGGGGAGAGGTGTCTCTCCTCAAAAATGTATTTCCCAAAAAGTATCGAAATGACACGAGAAGAGTTGTTTGAAAATATTAAGCGCAAGAAATCGTTTCTTTGCGTAGGTCTTGATACGGATGTCAATAAGATTCCGGAGTTCCTGTTTGACAAGAAGGACGATTTGGATCCTATCTTTGATTTCAACAAGGCAATCATCGACGCAACGGCCGATTTGTGTGTGGCCTATAAACCGAACTTGGCGTTCTACGAGAGTTTGGGTTCCGACGGTTTGGATGTTTTGGAGCGTACGGTGGATTACATCCGCAAGAACTATCCTGACCAGTTCTTGATCGCAGATGCGAAACGAGGAGACATCGGCAACACTTCAGCCATGTATGCCCGCACTTTCTTTGGAGCTATGGACTTTGATTCCGTGACGGTGGCTCCTTATATGGGCGAGGATTCCGTATCACCTTTCTTGACCTATGAGGGCAAGTGGGTTACGCTTTTGGCTTTGACGTCCAACAAGGGCGCCTTCGACTTCCAGTTCATGAAGGATGCCGAGACGGGCGAAACGCTCTACCAAAAGGTGTTGAAGACCTCTTTGAATTGGGGCAATGCAGATAATATGATGTATGTGGTTGGAGCCACGAAGGCTGAGATGTTGTCGGACATTCGACAGATTGTTCCTGATCACTTCTTGTTGGTTCCTGGCGTTGGTGCGCAAGGCGGCAGTTTGGCGGAAGTGGTGAAATACGGAATGAACTCCCAATGTGGACTTTTGGTCAACTCGTCGCGTGCAATCATCTATGCTTCGGACGGTGAGGATTTTGCAGAGGCGGCAAGATCTTCGGCCAAGAAGGTACAAGAGGAGATGGCTGGTTATCTTGAAAAATTATAAGAAGGGTTTCGGCTTTATTGCCGAACCCTTTTTTTGTGGGTTTTAGAACTCACTTTGAATGTCTGGAATGTACAACAAGAAGAAGATAGTAAACGACCCTGTGCATGGTTTCATCTCGATTCCGTCGGAATTGCAGTTTGACATCATGCAGCATCCCTATTTCCAACGGTTGGGGCGCATCCGCCAGCTGGGATTGAGTTACATGGTCTATCCGGGGGCTCAACATACCCGTTTCCAACATTCGTTGGGGGCGATGCACCTGATGGGCGAGGCGATAGCTCAGCTCCGCATGAAGGGGAACGAGATAACGGACGAGGAGGCCGATGCAGTCTTGTCGGCTATTCTGCTCCATGATGTGGGGCATGCTCCTTTCTCCCATGTCTTGGAAAACACGGTGGTTGACGGTGTCTCCCATGAGGAGATTTCGCTGATGATGATGCGTCGTATCAATGATGAATTTTCCGGACGCTTGGACATGGCGCTCGCCATTTTCCAAAATCAATATCCAAAACATTTCTTGCACCAATTGGTATCCAGCCAATTGGATATGGATCGTCTCGATTATCTGATTCGGGACAGTTTTTTCACGGGTGTGGTGGAAGGTGCCGTCGGAACAGCCCGCATCATTAAGATGTTGAACGTCCATGACGACCATCTGGTGGTGGAGTCGAAAGGCATCTATTCGATAGAAAAGTTCTTGATTGCCAGACGAATGATGTATTGGCAAGTCTATTATCATAAGACTTCGGTGGCTGCCGAACAACTGCTGATCAATCTTTTGAGGAGGGCAAAAGCGTTGGCCTTGTCGGGCGAAGAATTGTTTGCTTCTCCTGCTTTCTCCTATTTTTTATACAATAAAATGGATAAGGAGAAGTTTAAAAAAGAGGAAATAGCGTTGCAGAATTATGCAGAGTTGGATGATAATGATATTTTATGTGCGATAAAGGCTTGGGCGCATCACCCCGATAGGGTGCTCTCCCTTTTGGCTCGTTCGTTGATGAACAGGCGGTTGTTTAAGACGGAGGTCTTCGACGAACCCATTCCCGCCTCCCATTTCAAGGAACGGATGGCACAATATGTCAAAGAATTGAAATTAACGGAGAAGGAAGCCTCCTATCTCGCGTCGCAGGATATCGTATCTGCAAGTACGTATACTTCTGATAATGAGGATACAAGTATTAATGTCTTGTATGCGGATGGTTCCTTGAAAGACATCTCGGAGGCCTCGGATATATTGAATATATCCATGATGTCGAAGAATACGAAGAAGTATTATTTTTGTTGTTTCAAGTTATGAAATAGAGGGTGACGTTTATTTTTGTGGCGTTATTTTTTATTTTCTTGTTGATTTGTGATATTTTTGTAAAAAAATGTGAATATGGAGTTTTCAGCACAACAGATAGCCGAATATTTGAAGGGGACCGTTGTTGGTGATCCGAATGTGAAAGTTTCTAATCTCTCGAAGATTGAGGAGGGTTGTCCAGGTACTTTGACGTTCCTATCAAATCCTAAATATACAGAGTTTATATATACGACGAAAGCAAGTGTCGTGTTGGTCAATAAGGATTTCACTCCGGAGAAGGAGATTTCTGCGACCTTGATTAAGGTGGAGAATTCTTATATGGCGTTGGCTGGGTTGCTCTCTTTGGTGGACAGTATGAGTCCGAAGAAGACGGGTGTCTCTTCGCTTGCATTCATCTCGGAAAAGGCTACGGTAGGTGCCAATGCCTATATCGGCGAGTACGCGGTGATTGATGATGGTGCGCAGATCGGGGAGAATGCCTACATCTATCCTCAGGTTTATGTGGGGATGAATGTGAAGATTGGAAAGAACGTGACGCTTTATCCAGGCGTAAGAATATATAAGGAGTGCGTTATCGGTGATAATTGCACGGTTCATGCGGGAACGGTTATTGGTGCCGACGGATTCGGTTTCGCACCAACGCCAGACGGCTCGTACAATAAGATTCCTCAGATCGGAAACGTTATCTTGGAAGACAATGTCGAGATCGGTGCAAATTCCACGATCGACCGTGCGACGATGGGCTCTACCATCTTGAGGAAAGGTGTCAAGATAGACAATTTGGTTCAGGTGGCCCATAATGTCGAGGTGGGTGAGAATACGGTCATGGCTGCCCAATGTGGTGTGGCCGGCTCTACGAAGGTTGGCAAGCATTGTATGTTTGGCGGTCAAGTAGGTGTCGTAGGACATTCCCATATTGCCGATGGTACGATGGTGGGTGCGCAGACGGGTGTCTCAGGAACGATCAAAACGCCGAACCAAGCGTTCCAAGGTTCGCCTCACATGCCTGCCGCTGATTTCAAGAGGGCTTCCATCTGTATCAAGCAGTTGCCTGATTTGAGACTTCGTATCTTTGATTTGCAACGACAAATTACGGAGTTGAAGGCTGAATTGGAGAAGAATAAGTAATAAACGATTGAGGTGTTTCGGAAGGTTCTCCTTTCGGAATGCGTCTATTAAGGAAAAAATATATATATGTCTAAGCAAAAGACTCTTAAGAGTGCATTTACATTGGAGGGCAAAGGGTTGCATACTGGTTTGCCTGTGACAATTACGTTTAATCCTGCAGAGGTGAACACGGGACGAAGAATCCAACGTGTTGACTTGGAGGGCCAGCCTATCGTTGATGCATTGGCTGAAAACGTAGTCGAGACTTCTCGCGGTACGGTCGTTGAGAAGGATGGCGTTCGGATCAGTACGATAGAGCATGCCATGGCTGCTTTGTTCGCTTTCGACATCGACAACTGTTTGATTCAAGTAAACCAACCTGAGTTCCCTATATTGGACGGTAGTGCAGGCGCCTATGTTAAGGCTATCCAAGAGGTAGGCGTAGAGGAACAAAAGGCTGATAAGCAATATTACATCATCAGAAAGAAGAGTGAAGTTGTCAATGAGACAACGGGATCCAAGTTCATTTTGTTGCCAGATGAGGAGTTTGGCATAAATGTCCTTGTCTCTTATCCTTCTCCGATTTTGAACAATCAATTCGCATCTCTCGACTCCTTGGCTGAGTTCCCTGAGCAGATCGCTAGTTGCCGTACGTTCGTATTCGTTCGTGAGTTGGAGGCCCTTCTTAAGAATAATTTGATTAAGGGTGGTGATTTGGACAACGCAATCGTGATTTATGACCAGATCCTACCACAATCCGATATCGACCATTTGACAGACATTTTGGGTAAGGAGCGTATTTGCGTGGAGAATATGGGCTACTTGAACAAGGAGCCATTGCAATTCGAAAACGAGCCTGCTCGCCATAAGTTGTTGGATGTGATGGGCGACTTGGCCCTCATCGGCAAACCTATCAAGGGTCGTGTCATCGCTACGTGTCCTGGCCATAAGGCTAATACCGACTTGGCTAAGAAGATCCGTAAGGAGTTGAGAAGACAAGAGGTTCCTGTTCCTATTTATGACCCAAATCAGGCTCCTGTCTTGGATGTGAATCAGATCAAGCATCTTTTGCCTCACCGTTGGCCATTCTTGTTGGTCGACAAGGTAATCGAGCGTACAGATACTTATGTGGTCGGTTTGAAGAATGTGACGGGCAACGAGACGTTCTTCTGCGGACATTTCCCTCAGGAACCTGTGATGCCGGGTGTTCTCCAATTGGAGGCTATGGCACAGACGGGTGGTTTGTTGGTTCTCGGTACGGTGGATGAGCCAGAGCGTTATTCCACATACTTCATGAAGATAGACAACGCTAAGTTTAGGCAGAAGGTGGTTCCGGGCGATACGTTGATATTCCGTCTGGAACTCTCAGGAGAGATCCGTAGAGGCTGCGTAAACATGAAGGGTTATGCATTTGTAGGAGATTCGATTGTTGCTGAGGCTGATTTTATGGCTCAGATTGTAAAAAATAAATAAAAGTCAGATATGATACATGAATTATCATGCGTTCATCCGGATGCCCAAATTGGTGCAAACGTGGAGATTGGTCCGTTTGTGACAATAGATAAGAATGTCGTTATCGGAGATGGTACTAAAATCATGTCAAATGCGACAATTCTTGAAGGTGCAAGGATAGGTAAGAATGTAACCATATTCCCAAATGCTGTGATTTCTGCGATTCCTCAGGACTTGAAGTTCCGAGGCGAGGAGACAACTGCGGAAATCGGTGACAATACGCGTATACGTGAGTGTGCGACGGTTAATAGAGGAACGGCATCCAAGGGAAAGACTATCGTGGGTGAGGATTGCCTTATTATGGCTTATTCCCATGTGGCTCACGATTGTGTTGTCGGTGACCATGTGATTTTGGGTAACACGACTCAATTGGCAGGTGAAGTAGTAGTGGATGATTACGCCATTCTTTCGGGTGGTACGTTGGTTCATCAGTTTACTCATATTGGATGCCATGTGATTGTGCAAGGCGGTTCTCGCTTGGGTAAGGATTTGCCTCCTTACATCACGGCAGGTCGTGAGCCAATCTCGTATGCGGGCATCAATATCATCGGTTTACGCCGTCGTGGTTATACGGAGGAGCAGATTAAGGATATTCAAGAGATTTATCGCATCATATATCAATCAGGATTGAACGTTTCTCAAGCAATTGAGCGTATTGAACAGGAGGTTAAGCCTTCTATTGAGCGTTCTACGATTGTTGACTTCGTCCGTTCTTCTGAACGCGGAATCGTAAGATGTATTAACGATTAATCTTCCCATTCGGGAGATTTGTTCGGAGTGCTGACGGAAGTCGGGTGGCTCCGAGATAGGATAGTAGAGGCTGGATTTTCAATCTGGCCTCTATTCGTTTTAACCCTTGTCTCGTTGAGAGGCAAAATATTCGGACTTAGCCGATAGGAGGACCTCCTCTTATTTGTGCCGTATCTCCTTTTTTGTTACATTTGTTTGGGTTAGATAAAACGAATATATGAGATTGGTGTTGAATTTAGTTTTTCTCTATTTTGGACTTTTGCTCTCGGCGAATGCGCAATCTTTGCCGGAACGGAAGACGGAGGCAAGGAACTTGGCTAGGGAGGCTTTGTCCCAGATCTCTTCAAAGAGGTATGGGGAGGCTCGTAAGCTTCTTTCCTCAGCTTGTTCGTTGGATACGTCCACCTATCTCTATTCGTATGAAATAGCCTATACGCATGTTTTGGAAAAGGAGTATGCCAAGGCTGTCCCTTTCTATAAGATGGCTTGTCAGAAGGCGGATGCCACCGATTTCTGTTATGTGATGTTGGGCAGCTGTTATTTCCTTATGGGACAGCAGGAGGAGTCTGTCTCTGTCTTGATGGACGGGGTGAAGCGTTTCCCAAATTCTGGCCGTATCTATAAGGGGTTGGGCGATGTCAATCAGTGGAATCTGGTGAAGTCCCTGCATTTTTACGAGAAGGGGGTTCAGGTCGATCCTTCTTTTGCACCGAACTACTATTGGCTTTCCAAAATATTCTGTAATTCGACGGAGGAGATGTGGGGGCTGATTTATGGCGAGATATATCTGAACATGGAGAAAAACACGCCCCATGCCGAGGAGATAAGCCGTTTGCTCTATTCGACGTATGAAGAGGGAATCCGCTTTTCCGGAGATACGTTGGTGACGGTCAATTTCTGTCGGAATTCGTTGACCTATCCGAATGAGCACAAGACGGAATGGTTGCCTTTGACCATGATATATGAGCCGTGCTTAAGGGCTTCGGTTCGTTTGGGCGATACGATCACGTTGGCTTCGCTCCATGAGATAAGAAGTCGTTTTGTGGACGTCTATTTCGCGGAGAATTACCATGTTTCGCATCCTTGCTTGCTCTTTGATTGGCATAAGGATTTGATGCGGTTGGGCTATTTCGATTGTTACAATTATTGGTTGCTTCGTTATGGCAGTCCTGCGGAATTTGACCGATGGTTGGAGAAAAATAGAAGAAGATACGAAGAGTTTTTGGAATGGTTGGAGAAGCATCCTTTGTTTGTGGAGAAGGGAAGGCAGTTCCATCGTTTCGGACGATAAAATATAGATTATGGATTATAAAGATAGAATAGAGCGTGCTGTTGAGTTGTTCAACAGTGGTTTTAATTGTTCGCAGTCGGTGGTGGCTGCCTTTGCGGATATGTATGGCTTCTCGGAGGAGCAGGCGTTGCGTATGTCGGCCTCTTTCGGCGGCGGAATTGGTCGTATGCGCGAGACTTGTGGCGCTGCTTGCGGAATGTTCCTTTTGGCGGGATTGGAGTGTGGAACGACAGATCCGAAGGATAGGGAAGGGAAGAGTTATAACTATAAGGTGGTGCAGGAGTTGGCTGCCAAATTCAAGGAGATGAATGGTTCTTTGCGTTGTGCGGATCTGTTGGGCGCATTGAAGGAGAAGAATACCACGCATGTTGCCGAGGCTCGCACGGCGGAATATTACGCCAAACGTCCTTGTCCGAAGATGGTGGAGACCGCTGCCACTATTTGGGCGGAGAAGTTGAAGGAGTTGAGGGGCGAGGAATGATTGGAATTATGCAGAAGTGTTCGTTGTCTCCTAAGCTGGGATAAGTCTACCTGTCCATAGTTTCAACGTTCGGTTTCTAAATAAAAAATCCCCTGTAAATTTAGATTTACAGAGGATGGCTTGCTGTACCCAAGATAGGACTCGAACCTACACAGCCTTGCAGCCACTGGCACCTGAAGCCAGCGTGTCTACCATTTCACCACTTGGGCATTCTTTATGCAAAGATAAAGAATTTTCTATTTTCTAACATCCTTTTCCAAAATTTTGATTGGATTATTTTCGTGAGGTCTCTTGTTGTGGGGAGGTCTCGCTTATTCGACGTCAGAATGGTACTCTTTTAAGATGTCGATAGCCATATTGAGGATGGCCGGATTGTCGATTTCGATGATGCCGCCCTCAGGACCTGCCTCTACGTGGATTCCACAACTCATTCCTTCTTTGAAATTGTGTCCACCGAAGTAGTTGCGAACGGTCTCATCCGTGAGGTTGAGCGATTCTGCTATTCTGTGGATACTTCCGTCTGGAAGGCTGTCCTTTATCTGCCGTAGTTCATTGAATGTAATCTTCATGGTATAATAGAGTTTTGACGTATGCAAATTTCTGAATTTTGATTGGTTTTTGCAAGGGGTGGCGCAGATAAATCGTCGTTCATTTCTTCCTTAAATGCAAGGAGAGGAAAAGTGAAGCAGAAGGCAGAGAAGGGTTTTGTTGCTCTTAAAAACAAAGATTCCAAGCAAAGCCCATGGGGATGCTTGGAATCTTTATGAGGTTTTTGATGGGTTAATTTTTGATCATGCTTGCCTTATGCACTAACGTCTTCAATTCATCGATATATCCGTTAGGGTCGGAAGGTATTGGAGAAAGTCCAACCGAAATGTCTTCGAACGTCATTGAGCAATATTTGCTTTCGTTGAGAACCTGCGCAAATGCCGATACATATTGGGCAAGTTTGAACTCGTCGGAATTTTCCTCTTTTACAAACGAGCCGTCCACCTTCAGCTCTTGAAGTTTGCTGGTCTCTTCAGATGGCTTCTTGTAGCGGAATTTGACGGTCAACCAATTGGTCATGTCCGTAGAGACAATAGGAGTCACATATTCCGATTCGGTAACTGTTCCAGAAAAGTCTTCATCGCTGCTGGCGGGTACGAGTTCATAGAGGGCTGTGACTGTATGTCCAGAACCCATGTCGCCTGCATCTTTTTGGTCATTGTTGAAATCCTCGTTGTTGAGCAAACGTTTCTCGTAGCCGATAAGTCGGTACGCTTTTACGAGGTTCGGGTTGAAATCCACCAATACTTTAACATCCTTGGCCACCGTATAGATGGATCCCCAAAGTTCGTTGCCTAAAGCCTTTTTTGCCTCGAATAGGTTGCCGATGTAGAAGTAATTGCCATTACCCGCGTTAGCGATGGTGGACATCATTCCGTCGTTGAGGTTGCCACGTCCGAAGCCGAGTACCGTCAGGTATACATTCTTTTCGCGCTCTTCCTCGATGAGTTTCTTGAGCCCTGCATTGCTGGATACTCCTACATTGAAATCACCGTCGGTGGCCAAGATAACGCGGTTGTTTCCTTCCGTGATGAAATTTTTGTGTGCAATCTCGTAGGCTGTCTGTATGCCTTTGGAACCGTGGGTGCTTCCGCCTGATCTGAGCGAGTGGAGTGCCTCGGAGATTTTCTTGCGTCCTTCTTGTGTGCATGGCGTACTCTCAAGAACCACTTTGTCGCCGTCGGCATAGGTCACAATGGCTACTCGGTCGTTTTCTCGTAAACCGTCCATCAACACATCGAAAGCATTGACCAACAAAGGAAGTTCCTCATGCATGCTGCCTGAAACGTCGATAAGGAATACCAAGTTGGAGTTGGGAATATTTTCTATCTCGATCTCCTTGGCTTTGAGCCCTAGTTTAATGAGATAATGGTTCTTGTTCCAAGCGCACTTGCCAATCTCGGCATTGAGCGATACAAGATCCTCACCCGTCGGTTGGGGATATGAGTATTCGAAGTAGTTGATGAATTCCTCAGTTCTCACGGAGCCTTTGGGCGGCATGGAGCCTTTTTCAATGTAGTCGCGTGCATTGCTGTAGCTTGCCTTATCTACATCTACGGAAAATACCGAAGTGGGATTTACAGCAACTACTTTGAAATCATTTTCATCTCTGTCATTATACTTTTCTGTATTATATTCGTAATTGTCGTAGTATCTGCTGCCGTCATAGTAGCCATCATCTTCATCATTGGCGCAACTTGTCATAAGAAAAGCAAGCGTTGCAAAAGTCATAAAAATCTTTTTCATAAGCGGTGATATTAAATATTGTTTATCGAAAATAATCTATTGCAAATGTATGAAAAAAAACATCATGGTGTAATATAAAAAGACTTGTTAGGATCTTGCTTTAATAAAAAGGGCAGGAAGTTTTTGTTTGCTTCCTGCCCTATCTTTTATGGTGGGTTCAATAACTATCGTGCGAAACTTAGTTGTTGACCTTTCTTTGATTCATCGATGGCACCCTCGTTGTAAACCAAGTTTCCGTTGACGAAGGTGTGTGTTACCCGATAGGATAGGGTGGTTCCCTCTATTGGAGACCAACCGCATTTGTATTGCAAATCCTGTTGTTTCACTTCGTAAGGGCTGTTTGGCTCAACCAAAACAAGGTCAGCAAAGTATCCCTTTCGGATGAAACCTCTCTTTTCGATGTCGAACAATCTTGCTGGGTTGTGGCACATCTTCTCTACCACTTGCTCTCTGGTGAAGTTACCCTTCTTAGCCAATTCCAACATCATTGGCAAAGCGTGTTGGATGGATGGGCAACCAGAAGCAGCTTGTAGGCAATCTCCCTCCTTGTCTGCGAGCAAGTGAGGAGCGTGGTCTGTCGCAACCGTATCGATGTGTCCGCTGACGATGGCCTTTAGCAGGTTGTCGCGGCTCTTCTCCTTCTTGATGGAAGGGTTACATTTGATTTTTGCACCTAGACGCTCGTAGTCTTGGTCGTCAAACCAAAGGTAATTGACGCACGTCTCGGCTGTGATCTTCTTCTCAGCCATAGGCTTGTTGCTGAAGAGGGCCAATTCTTTGGCAGTGGTCAAGTGGAGCACGTGCAAGCGCGTTCCGTATCTGACAGCCATGTCGATAGCGTTGGACGTCGATTTGTAGCAGGCATCGGAGTTGCGGATCAATTCGTGGTAAGAGATAGGAATTGGCTTTTCTCCAAATTCAGCTTTATACTTCTCGATGTTGGCCTGAATCATGGCGTTGTCTTCGCAGTGGACAGCCAAAAGGATAGGAGCCTCTTTGAAGATTTGCTTAATGGCCTCGTCGTTTGTGATTTGCATGTCGCCTGTGGATGCACCGATGAAGAGTTTGATACCACAAACCTTCTTTGGGTCAACTTGCTTGATCTCTTCCAAATTGTTGGCTGTAGCGCCCAAGTAGAAAGAGTAGTTGGTCAAGCATTTGTTAGCGGCGAGGGCTGCCTTTTTGTCCCATTCTGCCATTGTCGTGGTTTGTGGGGTGTTGTTAGGCATGTCCATGATGGAGGTTACTCCACCCGCTACGGCTGCCCTAGATTCGCTTTGGAAATCACCTTTTTGAGTTGCGCCAGGTTCGCGGAAGTGGACGTGTGTGTCGATGACACCAGGCAGAACCCATTTGCCGTCCGCATCAATCACTTCGGCATTCTTCAGTACGCTTTCGGGAACATCCCCCTTAAAAATTTTAGAGATCTTGTCGCCTTCAATCAACAGTGAACCCTTGAATGAGTTTCCTTCGTTGATGATTTTGGCGTTATGAATTAACGTTGTATTCATTTTTCCTGTTATGCTAATTGTTTGTCACAAGTTTAGTAATAATAATTAAGAATTCATACTGTTTGCCCAATTTTTTTGCGAATATATATGGCAACTAGTACGACTCTTTTTTGTGGCATTTTTCGGATGTAGCGAGGAGTGTCAGGCTTTGCCTTTGCCCTGCTTTTGCGGATATTTTTTGAATAGACTGCGTAGTTTCAGTCTGATGACCCCGAATACAGCCTCCCCGAAAATGCCTCCGTTCATTTTGGAGACTCCTAATACTCTGTTGATGAATATGATAGGAACTTCCTTGATGGTGAAGCCACATTTGTAGGTGGTGTATTTCATTTCGATTTGGAAAGCATAGCCTTTGAATTTGATTTCGTCCAAGCCGATGGTCTCCAAGACTTCGCGGCGATAGCATTTGAAGCCGGCAGTGGTGTCGGCGATCTTCATGCCTGTGATGAGTTGTACATATTTAGAGGCGAAGTAGGACATCAAAACGCGCCCGATAGGCCAGTTGACTACGTTCACGCCGGAAATGTAGCGGGAACCGATGGCCAAGTCGGCACCTTCTTCGGAGCAAGCTTTGTATAGTTTAGGCAAGTCGTTGGGATTGTGCGAAAAATCGGCATCCATCTCGAAAATGTATTGGTAGCCGTTCGACAATGCCCATTTAAAGCCGGTGATGTAGGCTGTCCCCAATCCGAGCTTTCCCGCACGTTCGATGAGGTGGAGTCGTCCTGCGAATTCGTTCTGCAAGTTCTTTACGATGGAAGCCGTTCCATCGGGAGACCCGTCGTCGATGATGAGGATATCGAAGCCTTTTTCCAACGAGAATACGGCTCTTGTGATGTTCTCAACGTTCTCTTTCTCGTTGTATGTCGGTATAATAACTACGCTGTCGTGCACTTTCGTAATTGTTTTAAGTTATTATAAAAGTGGTTCTGTCAATTGATTTTTTTAGAAATCATCGTTTACAAAAGTAGTTTATTTGTTTCGAATTTTGTTGTTAAAAATCAAAAAATTCTTATCCTTTGATTGTAAGGCCATAAGATAAAAAAAGAGGCAAGGATCTTTTGGGTTATCCTGCCTCTCTTTTCTTCTATTATTATGAAAAGCTTATTTCTTGATGATTTCCATACCTTTCCTCAAGGCCTCCTCGTTCATAGGAATGAGGTGGTGGTGCCTTTCTGGAAGAGTCTTCTTCAATCCCTTCAACACGTTGTCAATCTCCACGATAGGACGGATCTTTAGGAGTCCGCCGAGGATGATCATGTTGAATGATTTGATGGCGTTCATCTCGATGGCCGTATCCATGGCGTGGATGCGGTAGATGTTGATGTCGCTTCTCGTAGGCTCTTTTGTGATACCGTATGGGTCGTAGATGAGCGTACCACCAGGCTTGATGGTCTTCTCGAATTTGTCGAGAGACTGTTGGTTGAGGATGATGGCCGTATCGTATGAATTCAAGATAGGGGAGCTGATTCGCTCGTCGCTCAAGATGACGGTTACGTTGGCCGTACCACCTCTTTGTTCAGGACCGTAAGCTGGCATCCAAGAAACCTCTTTGCCTTGCATCAGACCAGAGTAGGCGAGAATCTTACCCATGGACAAGACGCCTTGTCCACCAAATCCTGCTATGATTATTTCTTCTGTCATTTTCTTTCTTGTTTCAGTTAATAAATCATTTTGCTTGGTTGTCGCCTGTGGTGTCTTTCAGGTCACCCAATGGGTAGGCAGGGAACATGTTCTCTTCCATCCATTCGTTTGCCTTCTCAGGAGAGAGCTTCCATCCTGAGTTGCAGGTTGAAACGATTTCGACAACGGAAACACCCTTTTGGTTGATGTTGTTCTCGAAAGCCTTGCGGATAGCCTTCTTTGCCTTCCTTACGGCAGCAGCCGTGTGGACGCTTTGTCTTGTGACGTAGCAGGTTCCGTCGAGTTCCTTCAAGAGGTTGGTGATCTTGAGCGGATAACCGTTCAATCTTGTGTTTCTTCCGTAAGGACAAGTTGCCGTCTTCATGCCTTCCAAGGTAGTAGGGGCCATTTGACCTCCCGTCATACCATAGATACCATTGTTGATGAAGATGATCGTGATGCTATCGCCACGGTTGCAGGCATGGATAGTCTCTGCGGTTCCGATGGCAGCCAAGTCGCCGTCACCTTGGTAGGTGAAAACCAATTTGTTAGGACGGAGACGCTTGATGGCAACTGCCATGGCTGGAGCACGTCCGTGAGCTGCTTCCTCCCAGTCGATGTCGAGGTAGTTGTAGGCAAAAACGGCACATCCTACAGGGGTGATACCGATGGTATCCTCAACGATGTCCATCTCTTCCAAGACCTCTGCGATAAGCTTGTGGACAACACCGTGGCTACATCCTGGACAGTAGTGCATCGGACGGTCATTCATGATGTCCGGTTTCTTGTATACCAGATTCTCTGGTTTGATTATATCTTCAATTGTCATTTTGTTCTGTGTTTAATCTCCGAATTACATGATTTTTGCCTTCATGGCTTCGATAATCTCGTCTGGCGTGTAGACGATACCACCCAAACGACCAAAGTGCTCAACTTTGACCTTTCCGTTTACTGCCAATCGAATGTCCTCGACCATTTGTCCTGCGTTCAACTCGACGCTCAACATAGACTTCACTTGGTCGGCATATTTAGCGATGGCCTTTGTTGGGAACGGCCACAAGGTGATAGGGCGGAGAAGTCCAACCTTGATGCCTTGTGCACGAGCAAGTTCAACGGCCTTTTGACAGATGCGGGCTGAAGATCCGAATGCTACGAGCAAGTATTCAGCGTCTTCGCATTGAACCTCTTCGTATCTCACTTCGTTCTCTTCAATCGTCTTGTATTTTCTTTGAAGGTGGTTGTTACGCTCTTCCATCACGGCTGGATCCAACTCCAATGAAGTGATGACGTTGCGCTCCCTGTTCTTCTTCTTACCGATAGCTGCCCATGGGCATTCCTTCTCGATCTCCTCGTCTGTCCTTCTTGGTTTGAAAGGAGGAAGAACGACTTTCTCCATCATTTGTCCGATCACACCGTCGGCCAAGATGATAGCTGGGTTTCTGTATTTGAAAGCCAAGTCGAAGGCCAATCCTACGAAGTCAGCCATCTCTTGTACGGAAGCCGGAGCCAAGGCAATAAGCCTATAGTCGCCGTGACCACCACCCTTGACGGTTTGGAAATAGTCTGCTTGACTTGGTTGGATGGTACCCAAACCTGGGCCACCACGCATGACGTTGACAATAAGGGCAGGAAGCTCAGCTCCTGCGAGGTATGAAACGCCCTCTTGCTTAAGGCTGACACCAGGGCTGGAAGAGGAGGTCATCACCTTTTTTCCTGTTCCGGCACCGCCATATACCATGTTGATTGCGGCAATTTCACTTTCTGCTTGGAGAACGTTCATTCCCGTTGTCTTCCAAGGCTCAATCTCCATAAGGGTTTCCAAAACCTCTGATTGTGGAGTGATAGGGTAGCCGAAGTAACCGTCGCATCCACAACGGATGGCAGCGTGTGCGATTGCCTCGTTTCCCTTCATTAATTTTATTTCTTCGCTCATGTCTGATGATAATTTTCTGATTCTTTTTTTGTGCTGGATTTTGTCCGTCCTAGTTTCGGATCCTATTCCTCAAGAAAAGTCGTCCGTTAGTCGACCTTTACTTTGTAGACGGAGATACATCCGTCCGGACAAACGATACCGCAACTTGCGCATCCCACGCAAGCGTCCTCATTCGCCATTTGGGCATAATTGTAACCTTTTGAGTTTACTTGTTTTGACATGGCAATTACTTTTGCCGGACAAGCTACTACGCAGAGACGGCATCCTTTGCACCTCTCTTTATTCACAACGATAGCACCTTTTATTTTCGCCATTTTTAACTATATGATTTGATATTCTTTTGTATTGGCTGCAAAATTAGGGCTTTTGAAAGAGAAAGAAAAATCTTTTTGTGAAAATTCATCTTATTTCGCTTGATATGTGATTTTTGTGGGTTAATTGAGGTGTTTTTGAAGAGTCTATAGTACGTTTCGTCTCATTGGGGCTATTCGCACCCATATACTTCCTTGCCCACGGCTCTTTCTTTTGAAATTGTTTGAATTTGTTTAAATATAATCAAAATATCGTTGGAGGGTCTTTGAAGTTTTATAGCCTGAAAGCCTTCGTATCGCTTATTTGCGGGCTTCCATTTATTCATATCGTTGGACTCAATGGTGCGAATAACCTTCCCGAAACACGAATCCGCAAGTTAGTTTTTCGTTTGTTTGATTTCCAACGAATTGTTTGTAAATCCCAATATTTTTCCTAAAATTTGTGACGAAGTTGTTTATGTCTAAGATAAGGATGTTTTGCCTTGTTAAAACGCTATAAATCAATGATAATAAAAATATTTTTAGGAGGAGGTCTGTGCGTTCAATTCAACCAATGGTTTCTGCCTCATAAAAAGAATCTTACGACAATAAGCATAGTAGGTCGAACCGTTTGAGACGGAATTCAGGAATATGACACAAAAACAGATGGATAAACAGATGAAAATAATCAAATTACTGATTGTACTATCCGCATTGTTCTTTTGTAATGGAACACATGCCGACAACAGAATCACCATAGGAAGTGGTGACAAGGGTATATTTTATAGTTTTGACACCTTGAACCATGTCATGTATGTTGAAGGGAAAGGTCTTGACAGAGGAGATGTTGGCTGGTTTTTTGATGATCTTTATAAGGATTCGTGTCGTAAATATTTCATAGACACGGAGAAAATTGTTTTCGGGAAAGACGTGGAAGGTGTGGGGGGTGATGCCTACCAAGGTTTTCCAAAACTCAAGGCAATCACCTTCTTGGGCAATACCCAAAGGATTGGCAGTAGGGCTTTTGCAGAATGCACGGGTCTGGAGAAGGTGACGTTGCCCACATCTATGCGGACTATTGGCAATCGCGCATTCGAAGATTGCTCTGTTCTTTCGGATGTCAAGTTTCCGCAGGCGTTGGATTCCATAGAGGCAGACGCATTTGCGCGAACAGCCTTGAAGGAGGCGCATCTTCCTCAAAACCTTAGGTATGTGGGCAAGCAAGCTTTGGCTGGACTGAAAATGAGCTCAGTGCGATTGCCTGATTCTCTAAGGGTATTGCCTGCTGGCTTGTTCCTTTTCTCGGAAATAGCTGAGCTTTACATTCCCTCTACAGTGAATCGGATCGAGCCGATGGCCTTTGCGGGAGTCTTCCAGGTTAAAAGGGCTTATCTGAATTGGACTCGTCCTGAGGATGTTGACGTGAGCATATCCTCTTTTGACTTTTCGGGTATGGACTCGATGGAGTTTGTGGTGCCAGATGGAACGTTTGACTTGTATTACGAAAAACTGTGCAATGAACTGAATGTTCCTTCCACTTGCCGAATCACGGAAAAATCGGCACTTGCCCATAAGGGTGATTTCCGTTGGCGATTGGAAGGGAAGACATTGGTGGTGGAGAAGGCTGATTTCAACTATGCTTCAAGTCTTGATTGCGACTATTTTGACGAGAAATTAAAGTATGATAAAGTCAAAAAGTTGATTATAAATGAAGGTATTACTCGTCTTCCTTATGGCTTTTCCGTTAATCTTCTCAATGTGGAAGAAATCCAGTTGCCCGCTTCCTTGCAAGAAATTGCTGAGGAGGGTTTGTTGAATAAGGTGAAATGCACCGTTTCTCCAGCCAATCCCTTTTATGCTGTGCAGGATGGGTTCCTATTTGATAAACGAGATTCATCCATTGTGCTGTTTCTCAAAAATCAGAAGGTCATGAGCATCCCGGCTTATGTGAAGTCCATTCGGTCATCTGCATTTTATCGTTGTTGCTTCGATTCTGTCAGCGTAGATGAAAGAAATCCATATTTTGCAGTACGAGAGAACGTGCTATTCAGTAAGAATATTGATACGCTGTACTTCTATTCTTGTGGTCGGAAACAGAAAGAATATGTCATTCCCGAATCCGTCACTACGATTGGCGATTTTGCCTTCTCCGGACAAAAGTCGTTGGAGAACGTCCGATTTGGCGGAGGCGTGAGGTGGATCGGCAAATGTGCTTTTTTAGTCTCTGGACTACGGAAGGTTCTCTTGCCGCCGTCAGTTGAATATGTGGGTACTGAAGCCTTCTCGTACAACACCCAATTGGAATATGCGGATTTGTCCTCCACGAAGATCAAGACCTTGAACAAAGGGATCTTCCTTAATTGCAGCAAAATGACAGATGTATTGTTGCCCAATGGTTTGGAATCGATATTGGACATTAGTTTTGGGGACACGAAACGCCTTAAAAAGATTGATTTGCCGTCCTCTTTAAAAATCATGCAGTCACCCTTTGATGGCTCGGCAATCACAACCCTCCATATCCCGGATAGTGTGATATGGATTTATGACCCATTGAGTTCAAAAACCAAAGATTTATATTTGAATTGGCGTGGAGGTTCAGTCTATAACGATGTCTATATAATGAGGAACAACGATTACAGATATACGCAGGAACGTGAATATAAGTATTTCGATATAGTCTATTTAGTTTCAAAACTCTATGTTGCAGAAGAAGATGATTGGGCGTTTTGGAAAGAAGAATACAAAATGGACATAAGAACCAATGGCAGAATTTATTTAAAATGAGTAGGATAATGAAACAGAGGAAGGAAATGATAAAATTTGGAGTGTGCATTGCTTTGTTATTCACACTCAATGTGCTATCCTCCTTTTGCAAACCGCAAACGGGGTCGGATGACGAATCCTATTTGGA
>JAFZKQ010000004.1 GCA_017553575.1 Paludibacteraceae bacterium | reverse complement strand
GGTGGCGAGATTACTGATAAAATAAAGAAGAAAATCTTAAATTCTCAAGATACTGTCTATATATCGGTTACTTGCACTAGACCGGATGACTGTTCCCGCATCTTACCGCCTATTAGGGTCTATTTTACGCCATCTACCAATAGCTATCGAAAAGAGATTCAAAATGTAAATAAAGATTAAAAGTTTCTTCGATTCCTCTATTTTCATTACTTTTGTGAAATATATTTTGAATTGCAATTGGCAGTTGAGGTAGTAAATAAGTAATTATGAATGCAATAGAGAAGGTCGGAACTTATTCAATGTTGATGGTGCGGACATTTGCCATCCCTGACCGGTGGCGTATGTTTTTCCGACAATATGTAAATGAAATTCAGAAGCAAGGCCTTGATTCTTTGGCTATTACGGTGATTATTTCCATGTTTATCGGAGCCGTGATTACCATCCAGATGGTTTTGAATACGGCCAATCCGCTTTTGCCTGACTATGCTACGGGTTTGGCGGTGCGTGACACCTTGCTTTTGGAGTTCTCCTCTTCCATACTCTGTCTGATATTGGCGGGAAAGGTTGGATCGAGTATCTCCTCTGAGATTGGAACGATGCGGATAACGGAGCAGATAGACGCGCTTGATATTATGGGTATCAATTCGGCCAATTATTTGATTATGCCGAAGGTGACGGCCTTTATGACGGTCATCCCAAGTTTGGTGATTGCCAGTATGTTTTTCGGTATTTTCGGCGGTTATTGCATGGCTTATTTCACGGATATCATCACGGTTCATCAATATGTTTATGGTATTCAGTTCATGTTCAACCCCTTCTTTATTACCTATTCGGTCATAAAGGGTGTTGTCTTTGCGTTCATTATCGCTTCCATCGCGTCATACTACGGGTATACGGTGAAGGGCGGTTCGCTCGAAGTGGGTAAGGCCAGTACGGATGCCGTGGTGAACAGTAGTGTGATTATCTTGTTGGCTAATGTGATGTTGACTAAATTGATGTTGTCATGATAGATGTAATTGATGTGTTTAAGTCTTTTGACAAACCCGTTTTGAAGGGCGTGTCAACCACATTCGAGACAGGAAAGACTAACTTGATCATCGGTCAGAGTGGATCGGGAAAAACCGTCTTGATGAAGAGTGTCGTGGGCATTCACCCTGTCGATAGGGGCCAGATTTTGTACGATGGTCGTGACATCACCAAGATGAAGCGGAAAGAGCGTATCTTGTTGCGTCGAGAGGTGGGTATGTTGTTCCAGGGCTCTGCTTTGTTCGACTCCATGACGATATTGGAGAATGTGATGTTCCCTTTGGAGATGTTCTCTTATGATTCGGTCGAGGAGCGTCGTGAACGGGCAATCTTCTGTTTGGAACGTGTGGAACTGGGTCATGCGCTTGACCTTTATCCCTCGGAGATCAGTGGTGGTATGCAGAAGCGTGCGGCGATTGCGCGTGCTATCGTGCTCAAGCCTAAATATCTCTTCTGTGACGAACCGAATTCCGGACTTGACCCTAAGACATCCCTCTTGATTGACCGTCTGATCCAGGAGATTACACACGAGTATAACATTACGACAATTGTCAATACGCATGATATGAACTCTGTGATGGAGATAGGGGAGAATATCGTCTTCATCAATAAAGGCGAGAAGGCTTGGGCTGGTACGAAGGATGACATTTTTACATCCGATTGTGAACCGCTCAACGATTTTGTCTTTGCTTCCAACCTCTATAAGGAGTTGCGTAAGGCTCATGCTTTTTTCGTATCAACGAAGAATGATTGATTATGGCTATTTTTAATTTATTCAAGGATTACAAGCCTCGTCGGACTTTCAATTATAAGCCCATCTATTATGATGAGGATAAGGAGAACTTTGAGGAGAGGAAAAAAAGGATTGAGCAGGAAGTCGCTTTGAGCAAAGGGTTGAACGTCACTTACCGTTCTAACTTGCAGAAGGGTTTCTTGACTGAAAAAAGGAAAACCTCTTCCAATAAGGTATCCTATATGCTTTTTGTGGCTGCTTTGGCCGTGGTGGTGATTTATTGTTTCTGTTGAATCATCCCTCTCTTTTTTGAGTTTCCAAAACTTTTATTCCCTTTGTGCGTCTGTTATGGTTTTTCGCCTAAGACGATTTTAGATTCCGATTGCGTATGAACGATATAATTCATGTTTTGCCGGATACGGTTGCCAATCAGATTGCGGCTGGTGAGGTTATCCAGCGTCCTTCGTCAGTGGTGAAGGAGTTGGTCGAGAATTCCATCGATGCCGGAGCCAAGCATATCCAAGTGATTATCAAGGATGCGGGGCGGACGTTGATTCAGGTGATCGATGATGGCAAGGGTATGTCGGAGACGGACGCCCGATTGGCTTTTGAGCGTCATGCGACCTCTAAGTTACAATCGGCCGAAGACCTCTTTTCGTTGACTACAATGGGATTCCGTGGCGAGGCTTTGGCCTCCATCGCTTCTGTCGCACAGGTGGAGCTCCGTACGCGCAGGGCGGAGGATGAGGTGGGAACTTGCATAAAGATTGCGGGTTGCCAGTTGGAGAGCCAAGAACCCGATTCGTGTCCTGTGGGTTGCAACTTCTCGATTAAAAACCTCTTTTTCAATGTTCCCGCTCGCCGTAAGTTCTTGAAATCCAACAAGGCGGAGTTCTCTCATATTGAGCAGGATTTTCTCCGAATCGCTTTGGTCTATCCTGAACTTCATTTTGAACTGAGGCATATCGTCTCTTCGCTCCATCCGGAGGAGAGCCTTTGCTATAATCTTCCTCCGGCTACGTATAGGGAGCGTATTGTGGCTGTCTTCGGCAAACAAATCAACGCCTCTCTTTTGAGTGTCAAGGCGGATTCCTCCATGGCGAAAATCTATGGTTTCGTCGGGAAGCCGGAAGATGCGAACCGAATGCGCACGAAGCAGTTCTTCTTCGTGAACGGGCGTTACATGAAGCATCCCTATTTCCATAAGGCGGTAGTGCAGGCTTATGACCGCATGTTGCAGGATGGAACCTCTCCAGACTATTTCCTCTATTTTGAGATGGATCCACAATGCATTGATGTCAATGTCCATCCGACGAAGACGGAAATCAAGTTTGAGAATGAGACGGAGATCTGGAAGATTTTGATGGCTTCGGTTAAGGAGGCTTTGGGACGTTTCAGCGTGGTCCCTTCCATCGATTTTGATAATGAATCCATGTTGGAGATACCTCCTTTCAAGAAGGAAGTCTCGGCTGATGCCCCTGAAATAAAGTTCGACCCCTCATACAACCCATTTAAGACATCTTCATCCGGATCTAGCTATAAGCGTCCCAAGGATGATTGGCAACAGTTGTACGCAGGCTTTGAAAATGACCGTTCGGGATTCCCTTCCGTGGAGATGAATGTGGACGGACAAACGTTCTCTTCCCGATTGTCAGATGACTTGACGGATGAGGGAGAAGACGAAAATTCTATGACTGAGGAGGGGGTACAATCCTCTCTCTTTACCTCAGAGCAGCAATCGTCAACCTTCTGTTTCCAGTTGCGTAATAAGTATATATTGACCACGGTGCGTTCTGGTTTGATGTGCATCGATCAGCATCGGGCCCATGTCCGGATTTTGTTCGAACAGTATCTGGCTAATTTGACGAACCAGAAGGGCGTTTCCCAAAAGTTGCTTTTTCCGGAACTGATAGAGTTGACTCCGGCCGAAAATTCGCTTTTGGAGGAGGTGAAGGACGACTTGTACTATTTGGGCTTTGATATTTCCGACATGGGGAATAATACGGTAGCCGTGAATGGTCTTCCTGCCATGGATGGTACGATGAACGTGAAGGACTTTATTTATAAAATGCTGGAATCGATGCATGACCCTAATTTGGATGTGAAGGGCGAGATGAGGGAGCGCTTGGCTCTTTCTTTGGCCAACTTGGCGGCCATTCCGTCGGGGAAGGTTATGCACAAGGAGGAGATGGAGGCGATCATCAGCCAACTTTTTTCAATCTCCAACAATGAGTTTACGCCAGATAACAAACGGATTTTTGCTCTTATCCAAGATGCGGATTTGGAAAAGATGTTTAAATAAGGGTTTAGTGCCTGTTTATTCAGCTAAGGACTATCTCCTTTGGAATAGAATAGGAGAATTTTTCTTGGGAATGGAGGGTGTCAAAATTGAATTTTGATACCCTCTCTTTTTTTTGTGACTCACTTAGTTGTTTTCAATCGTCGTCGTCATCATCTTTGATTCCGAACTGCTGAATCATCGATTGGAAATCTCCTTCAATCTGTTCCATGATGATGTGTGGGTCTGAACTCTCAGGAAGGGTTGGTTTTCCGAAATGGAGGGAGGCATTGTAGGGGAGTGCCACCAATCCGCCCTTAGGAAGAGATGTTCCCATGCCAGTCATGAAGACAGGGACGTATTTCAGTCCTGGTTTCTGTGCTAGCAATCGAGCGATGCCCGTCTTCATCTTGCTCATTTGTTCGGGTTCTCCGCGGCTTCCTTCTGGGAAGAGAATGAGCGAATAGCCCTCCTCAATGGCATTTACGAGTCTGTCCATGGCTGAACAGCTTCCGTCTTTCGATTTTCGGTTGATGAGCAGTGCGTTTATGAAGAATCTGCTTAGTTTCGCCTTCAGTTTGGTGTTCCCGAAATAGTCTTCGGCGGCTACTGGTTTCACTTTCCAAAGAATCTCGTTGGGCAACGATGCCAACAGACTCAGCGTATCGAGGTGGCTGTTATGGTTGGCGATGATTACAAACTGCTTCTCGTCTTTGAGGAACGAGCAGTCGGAATATTGAACGCCGACATAATACTTCAATACTGGTCGGAAAATGCCTTTGTAAACCAGCTTGAGGCATACAGATTGTAAAAATGGTTTCTCCATAATCCCAAAACTAATTTTTAATTCAAAATTCTTAATTACACTATAGGTGTGGATATGCAATGTAATATACCAGATGGAAGAACATCGGAGCTGTGAAGGAGAGCGAATCGATTCGGTCGAAGATGCCTCCATGTCCAGGGATGGTGTCGCTCATATCCTTGATGCCCTTGTCTCGCTTTATGGCAGAGAGAACCACGTCGCCCGAAAAACCGGATATGGCAATCAGGGCACTTGTCAATATGACGTAGCCTGGCTCTAGCGGAGTGAGGAAGCGAAGGAAGTAACCGATGGCCGTCGTGCTGATGAGTCCGCCGATGAAACCTTCCCAAGTCTTATTTGGACTGACGTTGGGTAATATCTTATGCCTGCCCAAAGTCTTTCCCCACAGGAATTGCATGACATCGTTGATTTCCGTCAGGAACACTAGGAATAACAACAAGCCGTGTCCTCCGGACGAGAATCCCTCTATCTTAGGCATGGAGAGGAGAAAGGCCAAGTGGCTCAAACCGAAAACCGAAAGCATCAGCGTCCATTGGAGCATCGCAATGGATTTGGTTATGCGGTGCGTGTCTTGCTTGATGACCAATACCGACGGTAACAGTAGGAACATGCATACGGGGATGAAGATGATGTAGGCTCCATACCACTTGATGTAGGCTAGGGTATACTGGATCGGAATGGCTAAGAAGGCCAATAGCAATGCGCTCCTGTCCGATTGACGAAAATGCAGGACGGAGTAGAGTTCCCGAAAGGCAAAGAATGAGAGGAGGCCCAGACAGATGTAGGATGCCAAGTTGTTGATGAAGATGGCGAAGATAAAGATGAGGATCATTATCCACCACGATTTGGTTCGGTTCTCCAACTCCTTCAGGTTCTTCTCGGGAAAGATCTTTTTGATGGTGAACAAAACTGCACTGACGATAGCCAGAGTGATCAGTATGATTGAAATCGTCAGAATGACTTCCTCACTCTGAGTGGGAAAGAGCATACTCAAGAATTTTTTCATTGCTTGTCAGTGTGAGTCATTAAATAAAGTCGGTTAATCAACGTGGCCACGAGTCCGATGTTCATGATGACCAAGGCAATCAAGTATACGAGCTTGTCGTAGCCGAAAGGGATGCAGACCGTCGCAGCCAAAGAGGCGAACGTGAGTACAGCCATCCTGTGTTGCTTTGCCATAGGGCCATCGAAATAGTGGTTGTGCGTCTTGTAGGCGCCAATCCAACGGAAGTAGGCCGACATGATGGCGTTCAATGCCGCCAGCCAAGCCAACTCGATTCCGATTCCGCCCACAACGTAACCTACGGGTACGATAAAGAAGGCGTCGGCAAATCGGTCGGGCATATCATTGTAGAGGTCGCCGTTAGGTGAACGTTTGCCTCCCTCGACAGCAACCATACCGTCGAATAGGTTACAGAGCAGACGACACTGTACGCAGCCGGCGAATAGAATATAGGCGACATAAGGGTTGAACCCGAAAAAGTGGGAACTTAGCAAAAGTGCGCAGCCAACAACTGAGAAGAATACGCTCATGAGAGAAATGGTGTTAGGTGCGATGTCCCATTGGGTAAGTTTATGGGCTACGGCGTTGGCCCAGCCTGTGTTGCGAGATGCAATTTCTCTTCTTCCATCAACTTCGTTTTTCTCTTGTTCCATATTGCAAGTCTTAGAATTATAGATCGATGTTTTGTAAAAAACTGATAAATAAAAGGTTGTTAAGTGTTTTTACGTGTCATATGATTCTTTTTCTAATAGGAAGAACCAAAACCACTTGACTATAGGGCGAAAATACGAATAAAATCCGAGAGATTCTATTTTCGGAAGGATTTTTTGTTGAACTTTTATCCCTTTCACCCAGTTGTATCGCCCCAAGAATCCTACTAAGGACACGCATAAACCGCCTATATAGGCCAAGGGAATCCCCTTATTCGATGCACTCTTCCATTTGGATCAGGACCACCTTAAAGCCTAAGTTCTTGAAGAGCCTGCTGAATTGGTCTTTGGCATTCTCTTCTGCCGTCCGGATGTTTTCTGGGGTCAAAGCTTTGGCTTTCATTTGACGTTTCGCTTCTCGGTACATGCCCTCTTTTAGGGAAGCGCTGATGTTCCCTTTGGAATGGAAAGTGCGGGTGCTGGCTTCGTCGATGAAGTTGTTGTCCAAGATTTCGATGGCGGGCAATTCGAGGCGAGCCGTGTCGTGGCTGCAGACCGCCCACTTCTTCTTGGCATGTCTCATGTTCAGCCCAAGACGGATGGTGCCTGTGTAGATGCAGGCCAATTCTTTGCTTCGTAGGGTCGTGTCGATGAACTCCTCCCGTTGGATGGTCAGGAATTCCCATTCGGAGATATCTTTGATGGCGGTGATGTCGATGGCCGTCTCCGCGATTTTGTCTGTTTTCTTTATTTCGAAATTCTTCGTGAAGTAGAGTAGGGCAAAGCCGATGACTAGGAGAATCCAGAAGATGGGACTCATGATGATGGCTTTGGGTATGAATATCTTTTTCATTTCGTATCGATTAGTTGTGGGTTATGAGATTGAAGAAGAGTTCGTCTTGGTGGGCGTTCTTCTCGATTTCATTTCTGAAATAGATGTGGATGTTCTCCGTCTTATAGCCGGCCGCCAAGAGGATCGGTTGGATCGTGTTGAAGGCGTTGATGCGGGAACGTTCGATGATATCCGTATTTTTCATGTTCGACAGGATGCTGGCGATTCCTTGCTTGAGGTAATCCTCCTTCTCCTTCTCGTCGAACTTTGTGCGGTTCCAAGAGAGGTATTCCTTCATGCCGGCATGGTCTATTTTAGAGGATGTCATGACTATTTGTGGGTCGGGAAGCGTGATGGTGATCTCCTCGCCGTTCATCGTTATATTCTGCTCGTTGAAATTGGAGAAGTCGATGAAGCCCTTGATGGTGGCATCAATGGGAATGGCAATTTTCCGGTCTCCGGGAATCGTAAAGCTGAATTTCTCGGAGAAGATACTTCCCTTGATGGAAACGATGTCGTCGAAGGTGACGACCTTATGTACATTGTATTGAACCGTATACAATTTGGAACATTTGGTGATGGCCAAGATTAGGTTTTTCTCAGGATCTTGGGTCTCTTTTTCTTGGTTCGAACACCCTGTCAGCAGGAAAAAGGAGAGGGTGATGAGGAGTATGTTATGGGTAAAACGTATCATATTTTGTTATGAGGTGCGTTCTGCAAATTCACCGTTATTTAATAAAAAAATATGCCAAGCGGGCTATGAACTTATGTGGAGCCCACACCGTCTCGTTCAGGCCCCTGCAAAAGGCGAGTTATCGGATCGTTTTCCAACGAACCCTCCAGATGCCGTTTTCGTAGCTGCTGCTAAGTATTTTGAAAGAACCGATCTCTTTCGTGTTCTCAACATGGATACCAATGCAGGGACAAGCATCATAGTCACCGATATGGACGATCTTTAGCGTTTCGGAAGCATCGTCGGGGAGTTTCGATAAGTTGTAAATCTCCTTGGCTTTCCCTTTCTCCATGAACTCCGAATAGACGGGCAATCCTTGTGCAATGACGGTATTCATGGTGTTTTCGATGTTGGAAATCTCTTCAGCTGTTGGCTCTTGGGGCAACGCGTAATCGCATTTCGACTTCTTTGCCTCGATGTGGGCACTGACAGCCCTTCCGCAATTGAACAGCCGAATCATGGTTTGGTTCAGCAAATGTTCAGTCGTGTGGTTCTGAGGATTCTCCGTCTTGTTGTGGGCGTTTAAAACAATCTCTTCCATGGTTTGTGTTTACTATTCGTCTTCAATAAAGTCAATGCCTCCATTGTTTGGAATGGGGTCAATCTCCATGGTTGTGCGGGACCCCACCAATATGGTTTGGTCCAATTCCAATAGGATAGTCTCTATGGAAGGGGTTATATATGCTTCTTTATTCATTGTTACTAACGTTTGATTCTATTTTACCAAAATTCTGTTAGACAACTTGCGAACAAGCGTCTCTGTCTGTCAATAACCATTCATTCGCTTCTATTTTGGGTCTAAAAGCTGACAAAAATGATTAGACAAGGCAATTATAGTAATTTAATCTGAAAAATACACGTTTTGAGAGGCTTAATTTGTTGGGAGGCTCCACGGAAATTTCATTTGATTTTTCTTGTATAGCTGAAAGGTCTTTTCTGTCAGTATGATGGAAGAAAAATGAGACAGAAGGAATTTTTCCCTCATAATTCTCTTTTTCTGTTGTTCTCCTGATCATCTGTGGGGGTTGCTTCCAATTGACCTACCACTCCAATAGTTGACCGCCCTCTTGATGTCCATCTCGTTGTAATAGTACATTTCAATTGCTACTACGGTTGTCTTCTCAAAACCCTTTTCATTGTGATGCTCGATAATTAGATAGTCATGATCTATATCTTTGAGGTTGTTGGTTGGTTCTTCTTTGATATAGACGTAGTCTATCAATTCCCAGATTAATAAGGTTTGGTCGTCTAATTGGATTCCTTCCTTTGAGATGAGGATGGGAATTTCTTTTCCAAAAAGACTCTTCCTTCTTAACCCTATGGCTATGACAATGCTGACGCCTATGGAAATGAGTTGACTTTTCCAACTAAGAGTACCTTCCGAGATTATCTGTGATATCAAGCCGATGATGGCCCATATTGCGATAGAAAGTAAAAATGTTCCTATCCAATGCATGATTTTGCATACTTCGATTACAAGTGTTGTCCCTTTCTTCCACATACTATCTTACGACTTGACTTCTCAAATGTATAAAACGTTTTACCTTCTTTATCTATCTGCTTGCATTACAGATCTCCCTGCCGCTGAAATAGTTCACTGCATTCTTTATGTCTTTCGCGTAGTAGGAGGTGAAAAGATTCCTGAAGTTTTCGAGATCTATTTCGAGTTCCTTCTTTTCGCCTTTCTCATCGTGGTATCTAACGGTCAAAAAATATCTTCCCCCTCTATACCTTTGGAAATGATATACGTAGTCGATCTTGTCCCATTCCAATAGGGTACCGTCATATTGGAACCCTTTCCCCGAGATGACGATGGAATGAAGTTTCTTCGATTTTGTCCATAGATAGGCGATGCCCAATAGGAGCAAGCAAATGCCAAAGCCTACAATTACGTCGGTGCTCCTGTCTTGCGTGTCCTTCAATAAGGCTATAATCATAACGCCGAGCATAGCTATGATGGTATATGTCCAGCACTTCTCGTTGGTTTCCTTTATTATAAGTTCATTCCCTTTCTTCCACATGGTTCTTTCCCCTATGCTTTAAATGGTATTGACTGTCAATTTTCTACTTCCTCTCCTCGCGTTTTTTTGCACAGTCTAAAAGATATTCGCCTATAGAATCGGCAAAAAACAACAACTCCTCTTCGTCTCAATGCCAATATTGATAGACTTTGCCGTCGGATTTCTGCACCATTACGGCACCTTCCATCCCTACATCGTCAATTTTAATTATGGCGATTTATCCAACAAGTTTTACCGATAATCGAGATAAAAGTATAATGAAATTTTAAGATGTGCAAGATGGGGCGGAAAGGATTTTTGCTTTAGGTATCTGTACGTCTTTGGCTGGAAGCCAACCCTAATATAGGCGATACGAAGGCTTCCTGCCTATGCAAAGATCCTCCAATGATAGGATTAAATTCAAACAAATTCTAAGGGTCTTAAAAGAAAGAACTATGATTCCATTATCTTTGTGGGAAGGTGGGGTTCTTTTTAAAAGCCTTCGGACGTAAAAAATAGGTGAGATGATAGTCCATATTGATTGTAACAATTTTTTTGCGAGTTGCGAATTGGCTACTCGTCCGGATTTGCAAGGCAAGCCTGCTGTCGTGGCGAACGTCACGGAGGCGGGTGGTGGCGTCATCTTGGCGTTGAACAACGAGGCGAAGGCGGTCGGATTGAAACGGGGTAACCCGATTTTTCAGGTCAAAGCCTTGCTGAAGGCCCATCAGGTGACGGTTTTCCCCGTTAACCATGCTAAGTACGAAGATTTTTCGCGCCGAATCGTCCATGCTGTCTTGAAACAGGATTTGTTGCAGGATTTTGTCCAATATTCGATCGATGAATTCTTTGGGGAGTTGCCAATTGATGATTTGTCGATGGTTCGTGATTATCTGTTGAAAGTCAAGGATTTGATTTTTGCGACGGCTGGAGTCACAGTCAGTTGTGGCGCCTCTTCGACCTATACCTTGGCCAAGGTGGCTACCCATTACGCCAAACGTTATGCGGGTTATGGGGGAATTTGCATCTTGCCGGCGGACAAGTATGAGGTGGCGTTGAAGAAACTTTCGGTCTCGGATGTCTGGGGCATAGGACGGAAATCGTCGGCCAAGTTGCTGGGGAGTGGAATTCAGTCGGCCTGGGATTTCGTCTCCCTTTCCGAGGGCTATGTGCGCAAACTTTTCAGTATTACGGGCGTACGGACGTGGCGTGAGTTGAAAGGTCTGCCGAGCATCGATTTGAAGAGCCAACCCCAACAGCAAAGCATCATGCATTCGCGGACATTTGCTTATATGATTCCCGATCTGAACGGACTGAAAAAAGAGGTCTCCAATTTTATGGCGGCAGCTTGCAGTAAGTTGCGGGGGCAGGGGAGTGTCTGTCGATGTGTCAGTGTCTTTGTCTCCACGAATCCCCATCGTTTGGATTTGCAGCAGTACACCAATAACCTCTCCTACAAGTTGCTTTCATCCACATCGGATACGCTGTTGCTCAACAAAGTGGCGATGGGGCTGTTGGAGAATATCTACAAGGAGGGGTATCTCTACAAGAGGGCAGGGGTGGTTCTCTCCGAGTTGAGCGATTCTTCGGCCGTACAGTTGGATCTTTTCCAATCAGCAGTGCATAATCCTGTCCGAAGTCGCAAATTGATGGGGGCCATCGATGCGATTAATGAGAAGTTCGGCATGAACATGATTCATCTCAGTGTGCAGGGTAACGAGGCGGAACCGGTGGAGAAGAAGGGTTTTAAAATTAAGGTTGAAAATTAGGGACTCTTTCATTGAGTTTGGACAAAGGAATTTTGTGTGTAATTGAACTTTTAAATGGTTAAATATGAGTATTTTATATAGTAAATTTGATGCAGAGTACGATGTGGAACTTGAGGCGAGGGGCAATGGTGAGATTTGCGAAGTCAGTTTCGAAGGTTCTCTGGATAGCATCTATGAGCGATATAAAGAATCTCATGGAAACATGCCGAGAAGCCTCTCTTTGAATATCGTAGATACGTTTGCTTCGGGCTATGATTATGGCTTTACAAGCGTGGACAGTGGCTATCTTGAACGATTGGAGGCTTTGAAGGAGTTGATTTTGCCTAAATCCATCAAGGAAATAAAGTTGACGGAAAAACTCAAGCAGATTTTGCGGGACAATAATGTGCTTATTCGTGGGGCCTTTGACTCTTATGCGGAGCAGTTTGCTAAGGAGCAGCAACTGAATTTCAGGCCTGTAGATTTTGTCTTTGCCTCGTATGATGGGCAACATGAAAGCATGGTGTTGACGATGATGTTCAAGCGGGATGGGCGAGTCGTTGTGGAAGTTAGTCTCTCTTCGTCGGGTTCCTCTGCGGGAAACTCTTTGGGTTGGATATCCTATAAAGAACTGCCTGCGGAATTTTGGAAGAATCTAAGTGTGGAGCAGGTGGCAAAGTTGTCTACGTCGGCTTATCCTGCTGTACTTGCGGATGGTCGGCTTGCCGATTTTATGGAAAAGGCAAAACTTCGAGTGATTTATACTGGGGCGAATTGAGAGGGACTATTCCATCTTATACACGTTGGTCTCCCTTTTCTCAAAACCGACGGATTGGTATAGGCGGTTGGCGATTTCTCGTGATGGACGGGAGGTGAGCATGATACATCCTTTCCCGTTCTTTTGGGCGTAGTTGATGAGGTGTTCGATGAGTCGTTTTCCCAACTTTTGGCCACGTGCGGCTTCGTCTATGACGACATCCTCAATCCAGCATTTTTTGCCCGTAGGAGAACTATAGCAGGCTAAGGTGGCCATTCCGACGATGGAGCTGTTGAGGTAGGCTAGGAAGAGAAACGTGTGGCCCGAATGGACAATCGCGTCCAACTCCTCTGCGGAAATTCCCTTGCAATGGGCGGTCAATTGGGGTAGCAACTTGTTGATGGCCTCTGTGGTGTTAGGCGTTGCTTCCGTCAATAACTTTATTTCCACGTTTCCCATAGCGTGATACGAAACCGAAGGTGGCAGGAAGAAGCTGAGAGCCTCTTCCTAATATTCCGTTTTATCTGCCTTCTCCTCCCAAAGTTTAAAGGCCTCCAAAGCCTCCTCGTGGAGAATCTGTTGCCGTTTGATGAAACGGTCATCGACAGACTTGTCCAATTCTTTATAGATGAAGGCGTCGTCAAAGCCAATCTTTGCGGCGTCGTTCTTGTCGTTCGCATAGTAATAGTGGTCGATGTGCGCCCAATACATGGCGGAAAGGCACATCGGACATGGCTCGCAAGATGCGTAAAGTTCGCAGCCGGAGAGGTCGAACGTTCCTAATTTCTGGCATGCCTCGCGGATGGCCATCACCTCAGCGTGGGCTGTTGGGTCGTTGTTCAATGTGACGCGGTTGGCCGCAGCCGCAACGACTTCACCGTCTTTCACGATAACGGCTCCGAATGGGCCGCCACCCTCGTTGACGCTCTTTATGGACAATTCGATGGCTAAGCGCATGAATTGAGCCTCTTTCTCTTTATTATTCTGCATTTTCATCTTCAGTGTCGTTTTTTATGGGTTTGTCGTCCGTATATTTCCCTGCCTTGATGTTTTGGGTGAGGGAACTAAGGGCTTTGATGGTGTAGGCAACGTTTTCTTGGGTATGCAAGACGGTCGGGATGAGACGGACCATCACCTTGCCCTGTTGGATGTAAGGGTAGATGATATGCATACAGAAGATGTTGAACGTCTCGCGAAGGTCTACCATCGTATGGACGGCCTCCTGCATGTTCTTGACGGAGACATAGACTGGTGTGACTGGCGATTCTGTCTGTCCGATGTCCAAGCCTGCCTCCCTGAGTCCTTTCTGGAGCGGAACCACGATGTCCCAAAGCTGTTTCCTCAGTTCGGGATGGGACCTGACGTATCGTAAACGGTTGAGGGCGCTGGCCGTGATGGCTGCTGGTAGCGCTTCCGAGAAGGTTTGCGAACGCATATTGTAGCGTAGGTAGTTGATGACCTTCTCGCTGCCGGCGACGAATCCTCCGATCAATCCCAAGGCCTTACCGAACGTGCCCACTTGTAAATCGATTTTATCTTGTACGCCTAATTGCTCGGCGGCACCTAGACCGTTCGGACCTACGGTTCCGAAGCCGTGTGCATCCTCGACCAAAAGACGGAAGTCGTATTTCTCCTTCAAGGCGGCAATCTTGTCCAAAGGGGCAAGGCGGCCGGAGATTCCGATGGTTCCTTCTGTCACCAAGAGTACACCTCCGTCGTGTTCTTTGGCGTGTTCGCACGCTTTTTGGAGCTGGCTCTCGATGTTCTCTATGTCGTTTTGCTTGAATATGAGACGTTTAGTTGTATGCATCTTGATGCCGTCATGGATGCTGGCATGGATGTCTGAGTTGTAGAGAATTACGTCGTCACGTCCGCAAAGACAGTCGATGATGGAGACCATTCCTTGGTAGAACGAGTTGAGGACGAAAGCATCCTCCTTTTGGACGAAATCGGCAATCTCGCTTTCCAATTGTTCGTGAATGGCAGTCTCTCCTGTCATCAGGCGGGAGCCCATCGGCGTAGAAAAACCATATTTCTTGGCAGCCTCCAAGTCGTAAGCCTTTATCTCTTCGTTGTTGGCAAGACCAAAGTAATTGGTTATGCTCCAGTTGAGCATCTCTTTTCCCCTGAATTTCATGTTCGGACCTAAATCACCTTCCAACTTCGGGAACATGAAGTAGCCGTGGCCCATTTTGCTCCACTGTCCTAAAACGCCAGGGTTACTCTCTATCTTTTTAAATATATCCATCTTGTAATCTCTTAATTACTTAATAGAAAATTCTTGATTCTACAATTTCTTTTGACCGATTCCCTATTGTGCCTGTTGTTGATTAATTAATAGAGACGATGTGCACATCGTCTCTACGAATCGGTCGTTTTAATCAGATTTGCTCGACTGCCTCCGGATCCACGTTCTCTTCTTTCTTGTGGCAGTCGTAGCGGTTCTTTACGTTGAACTGTTCCGTCTTGGAGTAGCCGAGGCTATCGTTGGCGTAAACTTTGTTCATGAATTTACCCCAGATCGGAAGAGCCATGGCTGAACCTTGTCCGTACTTGAGGTTGTCGAAGTGGATGTCTCGGTCTTCACCGCCGACCCACACGCCCGTGATCAAGTTTGGCACGAAGCCCATGAACCATCCGTCGGAGTTGTTTTGGG
>JAFZKQ010000049.1 GCA_017553575.1 Paludibacteraceae bacterium | reverse complement strand
TTGTCCATAATACCTGTCTTATAGGTTACTCTACAATGATAATCTCCTTATTTTCAGAAGACAAAGCTTTCAATTTCTCTGTCGCCTTCTCGGCATCATCGGTCACGACAATGAGTTTGGTGTCATTATTGAAGAACTCAGGATGCAATGTGGCGAATCGGTCAACTTCAAAGGCGGCGTACTCTTCCTCCATATCGTAGACGGCACCATTAAGTGGAATGCCATATTTACTTACTTGGTTCATAAGGAGATAGAGTACTTTGGCATTGCCCTCCTCCTTGGCCATGGCGTTTGCTTTCGTCAAGAGCGAATCGAAATGATTATAGCTTTCGCTGTCGAGGTCGTAGAGTTTCAAGAGTTCCACATTCCGCTCTTTACGTTGCTCCTCACCGCCATCTCGATTACTGTAAATTTCCACAAGGTGGTGGTAATCAGAAAATTGTTTCTTAAATATAAAATCCGAATAGAAATTGGTCATTCCCACTATAGCCAAAAAAATTGCCGCAATGGAGACATCCCTAAGCTTGAAATAGTAGGGGCATTTCCCCTCATTAAGAAAGATTATGTTACAAAAGGCACTAATCAAGGTGGCTAATCCTCCAACTAACTTTTGAAATGAACCGCCAGGCCAATGCTGAGATGTAAATAGAATTGCTACGCACAACACAGATAGGCTAGCAAACATACTTTTCTCAGTTATTATTAATTGGTTCTTTTCTTCCTCCTCTTCTGTCTCTCCCCATTTAAATTTCGAAGGAAGGAAGAGAAGCAGAAAGGCAATACTAATCGTCATTAGTCCAACGGTAACGATTATGCCCATACCAGGCCAATTGGTGATTTTGATGGCTGGTAGTAGCAACGCAGCCACAATGAGGATGATTGAAAGTTTTTGCTTGTCCATAGATTAGTGTTATAATATATTTTTGGATTTTATTTTTCGAGAATAAGAAGCGTCATCTATCGAACTCCGCATAAAACCTCATCCCGAAGAAAAATTAGGAATAATAAAAACCGAGCAAAGCCTGCCAGTTCCTATTATTCCTATATACTAATTTTAGGCTTTATTGTTCATCTTTTTTTGCAATAGCTTGTCAAAATAAATTGCCAAGCCTGCCACTATAATAATAGCAGCCACAATACCTACGATTCTTGGGATAGAAGGGAAATCCATCATATTTCTTAGCAGCTTTAAGATTGGCCAGTGAAAACAGAAGACTGGCAAAGCTATTTTTCCAAGAAACAACAAAAAACCAGATTTGACAGACGGAAAAACGTTTGACAAAACTAAAGCCAAAAGCATGAGCACAATGTAAGTCAAGAAGATGGTGCTCACGATCAAATTGTAACAATTGTACAACACGACTCCCAATAATCCCACAGTAGCAAGCACATAAAGCAAAACCAAGATCGTAGACTTGCCCAATAAGCTTTCTCGGGATTTAAGGAATTCAACTATCGCATACAATGAACATCCCATCAAGATCTCTGCAAATGAACGCATCAGAGCAGAATATATGAAATAGTAGTCTGCCCATGCCGTTGAAACAACAGAGTGTTTTGCGATATAAAGTAAGAGAACGGGAGGTAGAAACCACATAAAATAGTGCTCAAACACATCTGAATATTTACCTACCAAATAAGTGACAAGAGGAAGCATAATGAACAAACTTGACAAGAACCAATAAGGCGTATTGGCGCTAGCTACCATGATATTAAGATCAGTTCCTGCCGCCATGCTCAACTGAGTAACTTCCAAAAACAGCCACTCTACGTTAACTGAGTGGCTACAAACTAGACAGACGATAAGCATCAACAAAGACCCCCCTAAAATATAGGGAGATAACCGTATAAACTTCTGAAGTGTATAATTCATGGAATACTTCATATCTATCTGTACTCCATTCTTAGTATCTTTCTTTATATGCTTAAACATGAAATAACCGCTTAACATATAAAAAAGTTCGACTCCAATGGCACCCATTGGTAAAGGCGAGTCTGTTAGTGTCACAATCCCAATATGATGAACAAGAATAATGACACAAAAGAGAAAACGTAATAATTCAACTATACAGTTCATGACAAATTAAAGTGTTTATATATTTATTTTGTTATTTCCTCAATGGCTCTTTTGATGGTGACATCATCCCTATTCAAAACTTGATAGAAGGCACAGTCTCCCAATATGTTTCGGATAACATACGCGTTAGTTTTGCTGTTAATCAACTGCCTTGATTTCTCGATCATCGTTGGATTCTTGCGGACACCCTTCTGCTCAGCAAAAGTAGCAAGTTGGGCAATCAAGTCCTCCCTCTCCAAATAAGACTCCAACGCTTCGGCTGTCTTGTAACCATTCAATTTCTCGCGATTCTTGTCGGTATAGGAGAAGGCGAACTCATAAATGATACCGGTGTTGTATAACTTATTGAAGTAGGATGTCGTACCGGTAGTGTCACGAGGAACGAAGATGTCGGGCATGATACCACCACCGCCAAACACATGTCTGCCGTTCTTCGTGAGATAGACCATGGAGTCTACTTTGTTGACATGGATACTATCCTCCGAGTCGAATTCTCCGTGGAGATATCGATTGACCAAATCCTTATCGTAGTCGTCATAAGGCTTTTGGATACACCGTCCGGAAGGCGTGTAATACCTAGCGACCGTGAGTCGGAGAGCTGATCCATCCCCCATCTGGAATTGCTGCTGTACGAGTCCTTTTCCGAAGGAACGGCGACCAATGATGGTTCCTCTATCGTTATCTTGGATAGCACCTGCAAAAATTTCGCTTGCTGAAGCCGACCACTCATCAATCAATACGACCACCTTGCTGTTCTTGAAATTTCCCCTTCCATCGGCAATTGCGTCGTAGCGCGGACTCGCCTTTCCTTGGGTATAGACAATCACATCCCCCTTCTCCAAGAATTCGTTGATCATCTTGATGGCCTCGTCAAGGTAACCTCCCGAGTTGGCACGCAAATCAACGATATATCGTTCTGCCCCCTGCTCTTTCAGCGCATAAACTGCCCTGAAGAACTCTTCATAGGTGGTTGCGCCGAAGCGGTTGACCTTCACGTAGCCAATGTTGGGCTCTATGAGGTAGTTGGCGTCAATACTCGTGATAGGAATATCGCCACGGACGATGGTGAACGAGAGCAGATCCTTTGTGCCGTTACGCTTGATGCCGACCTTCACTTCCGAATCTTTCGGTCCGCGCAATTTCTTCATTACCTTCTCGTTCGTGATGGTTTTTCCCACGAAAAGGGTATCGTTGACCATCACGATACGGTCGCCCGGAAGGATTCCCTTCTTTTCGGAAGGACCTCCACTGATGACACCTACCACCATAACCGTATCATGCTGGATGTTGAACTGTACGCCGATACCGCTGAAACTGCCGTCCAACTCCTCATTGACAGATTGCACCTCAGAAGCTGGGATATAGTTGGAATGAGGGTCGAGGTTGGACAAAATTTTAGGAATCGACTTCTCCACGATACTATCGTAAGAGAGAGTGTCCACATATTGCATATCGACCAAGTTAAGCAATGCCTCTATCTTTCCTTGTGGATTCCGTACCTGTACGTTGGAGGCATTCATCTGATGCCGAATGGATTTCTCGGCCAACACCTTTCCGATCAGGATACCTGCGATGACAGCCAATGAGAAAAATAGGGGAATATAGATTCTTTTGTTCATACGTCCTTGTTAGAATCAATGTTTAAGTATTTCAGTTCTATGTTAGCCCTTTCAAGAAGTTCGATGCCGTCCGTCATATGATAATATTCACCGAATACGACACGCTTAATGCCGGCTTGTATAATCAATTTTGCACACTCGATGCAAGGGGAGGCAGTCACATAGAGAGTGGCTCCTTCACTGCTGTTGTTTGAACGTGCAACTTTCGTGATGGCGTTGGCCTCGGCGTGGAGGACATACGGTTTCGTTTTGTTGTTGTCATCCTCGCATACGTTCTCAAATCCAGAAGGGGTTCCATTATATCCATCAGAGATGATCATATTGTCTTTGACGAGGAGAGCACCCACCTTCCTTCTTTCGCAATAAGAGTTCTCCGCCCAAATCCGGGCCATCCTCATATAGCGACCATCCAATTTCTCTCTCTTTTCCGGATTATCACTCATAACGATAAAAATAAATGGTTGAAGTTTTATCCTTTCTTCAAAAGGTTCTTAGCGAATCCAGCCATGTTCATTCCCGAGAAACTGCCGGAGGTCATGAAGAGCAAATTGGTATTCTGCACCTTCTCCAAGCTCACCCTGTCCATCAACTTGATGTTGTCCGTAAAGACCGTTACTTTCTCCCCAAAAACCTCTTTCACCATCTCCTCCGTGATTGGGATACGGTGTTTGTAGCAATGTACGTTAGGGTTGAAGTAGACGAATGCGACGTCTGCCTCGTTGAGGGAGTTCCTGTATTGGGGCAGGTAGCCCGATGAGAGACTGCTGAAGCTGCATAGCTCCAAGCAGGCAATGACCTTCCGTCCTGGGAATTGAGCCTTCAGGGCATGGATGGAGACCTTGACGTTGGAAGGCGTATGGGCCATGTCGTAGTAGGCGGCCGCATCTGTACCCTCCGCAATCTTCTCCATACGTCCTGGCAACCCTTTGAAGGTCGCTATAGCTTCGTAGAAGTCGGCATCCTTCACACCGATTTGTCGGCAGATGAGCCTTGCCGCTTCGATATTCTGCATATTGTGCTCACCGAAAATCTTGAGAGGGAATTCCCCGTATTTCGTCTTCAGCGTAGAGACGCCTCCGTCAATGCTGTATTCCGGTGTATGGTAAGGCATATCCGTGATGTCTTCGCGGATAGATTCGGTTATTTGCATGATTTGTTCGTCGCCCTCCGGATAGATCAGTTTACCGTCCCTCTCAATCATTTGGGAGAAGGTCCTGAATTGTTCGATGTAGTTTTCGAACGTAGGGAAAGCGTCGATGTGGTCCCACTCGATACCGGAAATAACGGCGATGTGGGGTTGGTATATATGGAATTTAGGCCGCTTGTCGATGACGGAGGTAAGGTACTCGTCACCCTCGAAGATGGCGATCCTCGTCTCCTCGTTGAGGCTCAACATAGCATCGAATCCCTCCACTTGGGCACCGATCAAGTAGTCGAATCGGATATTCATCTTATGCAGGACGTAGAGCACCATGGCCGTGAT
This sequence comes from Paludibacteraceae bacterium, assembly GCA_017553575.1. Classification (GTDB taxonomy): domain Bacteria; phylum Bacteroidota; class Bacteroidia; order Bacteroidales; family Paludibacteraceae; genus RGIG10190. Next base: position 31,955 of record JAFZKQ010000049.1, on the reverse strand, counting down.
AGTAGTCTTACCATGGCTTCCGCTGATGACGACCCTCATCTTATCCCTCGTCTGTTGGAACAAGTATTCAGGGAAGGAGCAAATCTTCAGTCCTAACCTCTTGGCTTCCTGCAACTCCGGGTTGTCGGGTCTCGCATGCATACCCAATATGACGATATCGATTTCACTGTTGAGTTTTTCAGGAAACCAGCCCATCTTCTCCGGCAATAACCCATGTGCAGCCAGACGACTTCTCGACGGTTCCTTGATCTCGTCATCAGAACCGGTGATGATGTCGCCCTTCTGCTGTAGAGCTACAGCTAAGTTGTGCATTGCTGCTCCTCCAATTGCAATAAAATGTATCCTCATATTTCTAACGCTTGCATGAGCTGATACAAACAAAGAAAAAGATTTTGTGACTTTGTGTATCTTTACTAAATTCGCACAAAAATAACAAAAAATGAAGTTATTTAAGATTGAAACGGGATTTTTTTTAAGTGATGGAGGAGCTTGTTTCGGTTCCGTACCTAAATTGGCTTGGGCGCCTTCTTATCCTGCGGACGAGGATAACTTCTGCAAGTATTCGATGCGCTCTTTGTTGGTGAAGACGGGCGACCGACTCATCTTGATCGATGCAGGTGTCGGTACGAAGCATTGGGACATCATGGAGGAGTTCGGCTTCCGTGAAATGGTGACGATGGAGTCGCAGTTGGCCAAACTTGGTTATACTTGCCAAGACGTCACGGATGTAGTCTTGACCCATCTACATTTCGAACATTGCGGCGGTTGCACATGGATTGACCAGGAGTTCAAATTGCAGATGACTTTCCCGAATGCGACACATTGGGTGAGCGAGGCACAATGGAAAAACTTGTTGGCTCCCAACATTGCTGAGGAGAATTCCATGTTCTCTGCCGATGTGATGGAGATTTTCAATCAAGATAAGTTCAAATTCATAACGGAGGATACACAACTTTGCGAAGGGGTTTATCTGAAGTTGTATTCGGGTCATTCAGATAGACAAATCGTTGCCTATCTGAAGGGGGACGAACATACGTACGTATTTGCGGGAGACGTTGTTCCGACCTCCGCACACCTTCCATTGCGATGGCTGAGTGCCATCGATGTGGATCAAGTTTCAGCCCTGACAGGCAAAAACGAATTGTTGGAGACAGCCGTGAAGGAGAAGCAGGTTCTTATATTTGCCCATGACTTTTATACTCCATGTGCGTCAGTCGTCAAAGAGGACGATTTTGGAGTAGGCGAGCCTTTCTCCATCGACTAATTCGGTTTCGTTCCACAAAGACCATAAAATCACAGGGTTACATCCATTGAAAGCCCCATCATATCATGAATCACACAAATCAGAAAAGCAATGAAAGGAGGCATCAAATCTTGTTTCTTGGAAATGAAAGTAAACATCAGTTTCTTGCTATTTCTTCTTTTCTCTCTTGCGGGCCATGCGCAAGACAGTGAGACTATTGTCTTTCTCGAAAAACCTATGGCGGTGAATCTCGCGCAGTTGGGGCAAACCGTCACCTTGACCTGTAGGGCAGAGAAGGCGGGGCATTCGGTTTCCTATCAATGGTATCAGAGTCCCAGTAATTCGTTGTCTGGAGTGGAAATTCCTGGGGCTGTTTCTGAGGAGTATACACCAGAACCTTTTCTGAAAAAGGAAATGCGTTACTACTATTGCGTAGTATCATCCGATGATGGAGAGAACCTATATTCGAGAATAGCTATGGCTGCCTACACGGGATTGCCGACTCTTTTCGTTGATATAGCTATTCCGATGGAAGAAGTCACGAGGGAGACATACGTATTAGGAGCGCTAAGATTGGTTTCAGAGGGGAAAGAGATTTTCAAATATGATTTTTCTAAAACTGAAGATGGAATAGCAAAGGAAGGCATAAAAGGAAGGGGCAATAGTACTTGGTTGGAAGGAAAAGTAAAAAAGAGTTTCAACATCAAATTTGATAAAAAAGAGAGTTTCTTCGATCTCCCCAAAGCAAAAAAATGGTGCATCAATGCGAGTTATTTGGATAAAACTTTGCTTCGAGACAAATTCGCCTCAATACTTGGTAATGAGCTGTTTAATACGGAATGGAATCCTCACTTTGTTTCCGTGGATGTGATAATAAATGGAGAGTATTTCGGAAACTATATTTGGGGCGAAAAAATCAATATAGGGAAAGGTCGTATTGACATTCAGAGTATAGAGGATTTTACAGAGGAAAAAATCCAATCAGGCAAATTTGTTGACCAAAACCAGGATGGAGTCGTAGATATAAAAGATGGTGGCTATATTTTGGAATTGGATGCAAGGATGGATGCGGAATATTGTTTCCAGACCGCGTGCCTTGCTTCCGTCACGTTTAAGGATCCTGATGTCGTCACGGATACTGTTTACAACTATGTACAATCCTTCGTGCAGGAAGCGGAGAATGTTTTATATAGCAAAAAGTTCATAGACCCTAAGAATGGGTGGCGAAAATATTACGATGAAACCTCTGTCATTGACTGGTACCTCATGAATGAAATCGCCAACAATCGGGATGCAAAGGATTTTTCCTCCATCTACAAATATTATAATCCTGTTGACGGGAAGATTCATTTCGGCCCGAATTGGGACTTCGATTTGGGCTATGGTAACGATGGGGAGAAAGGGGTTATGGAATACGGAAAATCAATAGGTTGGTGGGTGAGAGACGGCGTTTGGGTGGCCAAAATGTTTGAAGATTCCGCTTTCTTTTCCAATATGAAGGCTCGTTGGGACGACAAAAAATCAGCTCTAAATGAGATGATTAACTCCAGACTGCAAATGCTTGCGGATGAAAATGCGCTCTCTGCGGAATGTAATTTCAGGGTTTGTAAGATTTTGGGGCAACCTGTTGGCCCAGATCCTATCGGTTATGAAAATCGTACTACTTGCCAAAGTGAAGTGGACTACATGAAAGATTGGCTCAATGAGCGTGTCGCTTGGTTTGACGAGGCACTTCACAACTCTTATTACATTACGTACGACCTTAAGGGAGGAATTGTGGAAATTGACAATCCTCGTGTTTTTGTCTCAGAAAGTTCCCAAACGGTTACATTAGTTAATCCTGAAAAAGAGGGGTTTGTGTTTGCTGGATGGACGGGTACTGGAATCGATAGTGTATCCCAAACAGTGATTATCAGTGATGATAGGATGGGGGACAGAAAATATATAGCTATATGGGAAAATGATATAGAGAGCTGTACAATTGCGATAAAAGACACGGTTTATACGGGTACTCCCTACACACCTGAAATCATAGTGAAGTTTATTAATGACACCTTAATTCCAGAGGTGGATTACAGTGTAGTACTTCCTGAAAATTGCGTCAACGCTGGCGATTATGCCGTGACATTTGTGGGTAAGGGCGATTACGCAGGAGAACGCACCGTAACCTTTTCGATAGCCCCAGCTCCGTTGACAATCACAGCGCAACCTATCTCCATAACTTATGGAGATGAACTGCCGGATATTAACGTGGAATATTCAGGATTCGTAAACGGTGAGACGGAGAGTTCTTTGTCAGGGACTTTGAGCTGGGAAAACAACTACACCCAATATGATGATGTGGGCGAATATATAATTACGCCTCAAGGCTTGTCATCCACCAATTATGCGATTTCCTATGTGGATGCGACCTTGACGGTCCTTCCGAAGGAGATTGATTTTGAATGGAGGGACACTACGCTTACCTATACAGGACTTGAGCAAGTGGCTACGGTCGCACTTGTCGGCATGATAAACAATGACTCGTGCAACATCCTCGTCTCCGGTGGGCAAACCAATGTTGGAACCTATGTGGCAAAGATGGAAGGATTGGACAACCGTAATTACAAATTCCCAGACACTCTTCTGACAAAGGAATATACGATAGCCCCAGCACCGTTGACAATCACAGCGCAGCCTACCTCCATAACCTATGGAGATGAACTGCCGGATATTAACGTGGAATATTCTGGGTTCGTGAACGGAGAAACGGATAGTCTCTTGTCTGGAACTTTGATCATGGAATCAGACTATACCCAATATAGCCATGTGGGCGAATATACAATCGTACTGAAAGGATTGTCGTCCAACAATTATGCGATTTCCTATGTGGAAAGCTCCCTGTCCGTCCTTCCGAAGGAGGTTAACCTCGAATGGGCAGATACGGTGTTTAGCTATACAGGCCTTGTACAGATACCTTCTGTTTCGGTGATAGGCTTGCTGAACAATGATTCATGCAGGGCGCTCGTTTTTGGTGGGCAAAGCGAGGCTGGAGACTTTATAGCTAAGGTGGAAGGGGTGGACAATAGCAATTACAAACTTCCGAATACCCTTTTGACAAAAAGATATACGATCACCAAAATTCCTTTGACGATTACAGCCCTGCCTGCCACCTTGACCTATGGTGATGAACTGATGGGCAATGGCGTGGAATATTCTGGGTTCGTAAATGGCGAGACAGCGGCCGACTTGGAGGGTACTTTGTCCTACGAATACACTTGCTCTCAATTCGAAGGAATCGGGGAATACCTCATAAAACCACAAGGATTGAAATCGAACAACTACAGAATTTCCTATGTGGCAGGGAAACTAGTCATAAATCCAAGGGAAATTGAAATCGAATGGGTCAATACGACGTTCCTCTACAATGGGCAAGAACAAGTTGCAGATGCCATTGCCATTGGATTAGTCAATGGGGATTCTTGCGAAACGATAGTTAGCGGGGCACAAGTCAATACAGGCACGTATGTGGCCCAAGTGACAGGCATCAAAAATAACAACTATAAATTGCCAGAGACAAATCTGGAAAAAGAGTTTACTATCCATCCCGCCTCAATTGAGGACTTAGTCATCGTAGTAGATGCTTCCTCCTTGGCTTATGATGGTTTGCCTAAAACACCGGCAATCATCGTCAAAGATGGAGAGACGGTAATTCCTGCCGAGGAATATTCGGTGATCTATTCCGACAATTTAAACAAAGGAGTCGCGAAGGTTGCTGTCATAGACAATGAGGGCGGAAATTACGTGGTGAGTGGAGTTACCACCTTCGCGATTACAGAAGCGAATGCCATCATGGTTTGGTCTCAAAACGGTAGCCTATTTATCGACAGCCCTGTCGGTACACCTTACAGAATTTATGATGTGAACGGACACCTCCATCGGAATACGGAAACCTCGGCTAAATTGGAAGAGGTCCGAATGGGTGTGGACGGCGTTTATGTCGTAGTGATAGGGAACAATAGGTATAAACTGATAGTTAAGAATTAAATCCCTACTTTATTTCATTTTGGCTTATCAAGTTGTTGAGTAATGCATAGACGGTGAGTCCTGCAATGGATTTGATGCCGGTCTTTTTGGTGATATTTTTACGATGAGCCATCACGGTGTAGATGGAGATGTTCAGTTGGTCTGCAATCTCCTTGTTCTGCATTCCTTTGGCCACAAGCACCAAGACATCCTTCTCCCGTGAGGAGAGTTCGAAGTTCTCCGTATTTTCATTGGAGAGGTCTTTGGACGCCAAATTCTTCAGTTTACTTAAGATAACTTGGATATCGTCATCCAATTCAATCGTATCGTCAAAGAGAGTGCTAATCTGTGTGGGGATATAGGATGTCTGCAAAGCCACAATGTTCAACGAGTTGTTCTCCTCCTTCCAGTCGTGGATGAGCTTCGCGATCTGGGTCTCCCCAAAGAGCCTTGGGTTGGTGATTAGGATATCAATGTTGGAGAAAACGAGACTCTGCAGATTGGCAACCGACTTATAGATCTTGGCCAACTTGAACTCCAAGCCACTCTCTATAATTTTCCCCAACCCCTCGGTGAGAATGTTGGAACTCTCTAAAATGGCTACAGTTAACTTCTTCATTTCTTGCCTCCTCTCTTCTGTTCCACATAAGGAATAAGGATTTTCTCTTCGATGATAGCATGCTTCCTGATATCCTTTGAAAGCTGACTGATGTCAAACCACACACCGATACGTTCGTTCGGCATGATATCCGCAGGCAGGTACTTGATGATGATGTTGGTGAGGTCACTCAACTTATCCTCTATGGAACCATGGCCGCCTGCCATCTCCTTCAGATTGAATTTGCCTTTTTCGAAAGAGCCTCCCTGCAAGAGAATCGGGAAAAGGGTGTTCTCCTCCTCCTTGAAATGTTCCTCCACTTCGTTGCTATACTCATGGAAGAAATTAATCAAGATACTGCCGATATTCCCCGACTCATGGGCTATGCGTTCCACATGCTTCCCGATATGTTTCAATCGGTGATTCAAGTAGTAATCGTGTGAAGCGATGAGATATTTGACGAGCATCTTCCCGTCAATCGAAGCTATCTCCTCCTCCGTAGGCTCATACGAATCAAACGTATAGACATTACACAACAACAAGAACAATTCGGAGGGGACGCCACTTGCATGGCAAATCTCCCCCACCCGCTTTTCACCGAATCCCAATTTCATATCAAAACGGGGCAACATTAGAATCAATTGGGGATTGACTTCTAACAATTCGGTCAGTTTCTGTTTTTCTGTGAATATGGTGTGCATACGTTATCTTTTTTACATCTGTTTGTTGTTGGACAATCGGAACAGCAACTGCAGTCGGACGAACTACAGCCACAGCCACAATTCCTCTCTTTAGCAAAAAAAATTCGCCAAATGGCCCACCCGATAGAACAGGCAACAATGAGAAATACGAGAATTTCTTGTTCTGTTATAGCAATCATAACCTAAGAGGTTTGGGGTTCGAAACTCAGTTATATAAAAATCGAGCCGACTTGATGAATCAAGAACGCCACAATCCACGCCACCGATGAGGTGTATAGGATAGAGAACCCTGCCCACTTCCAATTCGACTCCTTGGCTATTGCCGTAATCGTCGCTATACATGGATAGTAGAGCAAGACAAAGACCATGAATCCGAAAGCGACCAAAGGCGTAATAGGAGCATCTGGATTGTTCCTACGCTCTCGTATGGCAGTCACCAACTTATGCGAATCGCTGTCCGCCTCCTTATCCGCATGATAAAGGATTCCCATGGATGAGACTACAATCTCCTTGGCTGCGGCTCCTGTAAGGATACTAACTCCCATCTCCCAATCGAAGCCCAACGGACGGACAACCGGCTCTATCACCTGACCGATTTGACCAATATATGAATTCTTGTTTTGGGCCGCTGACTTGTCTATCTCCAACTGCTCAATCATCGCATCCTTCGAATCGGAATCGAGGGACTCATCCTCGGTCACTTGGGCGATTTTCGCATCGATCTGCTCCATCTCCGCATTGGTGGTAGGGAAATAAGAGAGCACCCATATGATGACGGAAGCAACTAAAATAATCGATCCCATCTTTTTCAAGTACTGCACTGCCTTCTCCCACATATGTATGATCGTATTTCGGGCCGACGGAATACGGTAAGGAGGCAACTCCATAACAAATTGGTCGGAATCATCCTTGAACCGAGTCTTCTTCAAGAGCAAAGCAGTAACAACAGCCACGGCAATACCGATTAAATAGATGCTCAGCAATATCAATGCTTGGTTCGACTCAAAGAAGGCCGAGACAAATAGCAAATAAACCGGGAGTCGGGCCGAACAGGACATAAAAGGAATCGCCATCATCGTGATGATCCTATCCTTCGGATTCTCAAGCGTACGCGTAGCCATGATAGCCGGCACACCACATCCGAAGCCCGTCAACAACGGGATGAACGACTTTCCATGAAGCCCCATCTTATGCATGACCTTATCCATAATGAACGCCGCACGCGCCATGTAACCCGTATCCTCCAACAAGGAGATGAAGAAGAAAAGGATCAAAATGTTCGGAAGGAAGACTATGACGCCGCCCACGCCAGCTATAATACCATCAACAATCAAGTTGGAGAGTATGCCTTCCCCAAGGAAACCCTGCGCCACATCGCTTAACCATTTGACACCCTCCTCTATCCAACTCTGTGGATATTCCCCTATGACGAATGTGCATTCAAACATAATCCAAAGGAAAAGAGCCAAGATAGGGAAGCCCAACCATCTGTTGGTTAAAACCACATCGACCGCATAGGAGAGTTCCTCGTTATCCTCGCGCGTCTTCTTGAAGGTCTCCTTCAAGGCACCGCGTATAAAACCATACTTAGCGTTCGTGATGACACTGACCGTATCCTCCTCGTACTCCTTCTCTATCTCAGACTGGCACCGACTAACCGTTTCTCGTATGTTATCGATGTTCCCCAAATGTTTTTCCAAATGCTTATAGGTCGTCGAATCATCCTCCAACAACTTGATAGCCACATACCTAAATGGAAAATCGACAGCCACCTCCGCATGTTCGGAAATCAAAGGCTTTATCTTGTTTATGGCTCCCTCAATCTCACTTCCGTAATTAATGTGGATATGCTTGGTAATCTCATCCGTCTCCTCATAAACCGTAATAATGTGATCGAGCACATGGTCTATTCCTTTACCCGACTTGGAATTGGTGGGAGCACAAGGGAAGCCTAACATCTTCTCCAACTGAGCATCATCCAATTGATAGCCCTTTTTCCCCAATTCATCGTACATATTAAGTGCCATCACCATACGCACATTCATGTCAATCAACTGAGTAGTAAGGAATAGGTTCCTCTCCAAATTGGAAGAATCAACGATATTGAGCACCACATCAGGATGCTGTTCGGTGATATACTCGCGGACATACAACTCCTCCGGACTATATTCCGTGATGGAATAGGTGCCTGGCAAATCCACCAAATTAATCGTGTAACCATTGCGATGGAATGTGCCGACCTTCGATGAAACGGTCACTCCACTATAGTTTCCCACATGTTCATGAAGACCCGTGGCATGATTGAAGAAGGAGGTTTTACCGCAATTGGGATTGCCCACCAAAGCTACTGTGATAGTCTTTGTTTTCTCATGATAGATACGTTGCACCTCTTCGGAAAATGTCCCGTTGAACTCAAATATACCGTCCACCTTCTCATCCACCTTGACCACCTCAATATGCTGAGCCTCGCTTCGACGGAGCGAAACATGGCTTTCCATCACTTGGTATTCAATCGGATCTTGGAGCGGTGCATTCTTTACGACAGAGACTTTCTTTCCTTTCAGGAATCCCATCTCCATCACACGATGGCGAAATCCCCCATGACCATTTACCTTGACGATTATGCACTCCTCTTTCTCAGGAATGTCTGCTAATGTTATTCTTTTCGCCTCTTCCATAATGACAAGTTTCTGATGCTGCATTAAACAATGCAAAATTAATGCGTTGCCTAATAACTGACAAATGTAGGGAGCAGACTATGAATTGATTTTGGGCATTCATTTCGAACGCCACGGCCTTCTTGGAAGCCCTTTCTCCCTTCATTAATTGATTATGCAAAGTTAACCCCTACCTCACTAGAAAAATACTCCCTATATTAGTTATTTTTTCATAGCCCAATACCCATAAATAGGTAGCCTATCCCTCTCCGGCCATCTTCTCATCTTGAAGAGACATTACAACTAATAGCCTCAACAACTTCTAACTTCCCTTAGCTATAACCCCATCCGCTTTTTTTATGAAAATAGAACCACCCATGCAAAAAGCTTCTACCTTTGTAAAAAATTAAACTTGAAGATAGACTAAAACGCTCCAGAGCGAATCGATATGGATAGAATATCACCAGAGCAACGCAGCAAAATCATGAGCCGGATTCGAAGCCGCAACACGAAACCGGAGCTATTGGTGAGACGCTACCTCTATGCCCATGGTTTCCGCTATCGAGTAAATGTAAAAACCTTGCCGGGGACCCCAGACATCGCATTAAGCAAGTATCACACCGCCATCTTCATCAACGGCTGCTTTTGGCATGGGCACTCTTGCCAGAAAGGGAGAATGCCCAAGACCAACCGAGAGTTCTGGGCGCAGAAAATCCTACGCAACCAAACCCGCGACGAGGAAGTCCGCGAGAAACTCCGCCATCTAGGGTGGCGCACAATGGTGGTCTGGGAATGCCAACTAACCCCTGCCCAACGAGAGAAAACATTGGAGGAGATCGTCTATCTACTCAACATCGCCTTCTTGGACAAATATCGGAAGCCTGCTCCCCTTCCTTATACCGAAGAGGATTCTTCACTCGCTATCGCCGCCGAGGAGCTCCCTACTTATGGGGATTAGCCCTCTTCCTTACTGTTCGCCCTTCAAAAAATTGGCATCTTCCAAGATTGTAGTCTCCGGCTCGATGAGCCCCCAATCCTTATAGTCAAATTTAGCCTCAACCGAATCTTCGATGGAATCGGGAAGATTGTGGAACAAATCAAATCCAGTGAAGCGCTCTACATCGTCGATGCTGACGGCATAGTACGAAAAAGGAAGGTGTGACTCCTTGTTAGGGAACAAGAAACCTATGCCCACATACCCCATCTCCCGCTTCTGAAGTACCGCCTTAAAGAAACCGTTAGGAACGACTACGCCCTTCCGACCAATCCGTTTCTCCGTATCCCTGACGAGGGGTCCACATACAATGAGGAGGCTCCCCTCCGGACGCCTTGCCCAAACTCTACATTTCTCTTCCAAAGTCTGCCAACAGCCTGCGTTCATATCCTTGTCCTGCGGACAAATGTTGGTTAGGTAGAAACAGTTGGTCATGGCACAAGAATCCCACTTCATGTCACCCGCTGGCGCTAAATGTCCTCGACTATAACCCGACCGACTATAGTCTGAGTTTTCGGCACATCTATCCAAATTGGGATCTGCTTGGAAATGTTGCTTCTTCCGGCTCGCCGTCCCTTGCGTCTCCTCTTTGGTCAATTCGTAGGCGACCCAATTAGGGATGAGCCACTCCTTGTTATAGGATAAATTAAATCCACAATAGGAGATGAACTCACCTTTGGTCCCAACCGTAAGTTTAGGCAACTCCATCAACGATTCATCGAAAGGCGCAACTTGCACATAGGCCTCCTTCTGTGAACTTTTGCACGCCGACGAAAGGAATGCCAACAGAATAAAAATGGACCAAACGACTCTTTTCTTCATACGATACAATTTTAAACTAAAAAGAGGAGGGAAGCATACAGCCCCCACTCCTCCGTTTCCTAAAGATGAATTCTATAAACTCATCGAAACAATCAATACAAGCTGAAATGCTCGTTCTTCTTCGGATAGTCTATCGTATAGTGCAATCCACGGCTCTCCTTACGTTGTGAAGCCGCTTTGATGACCAAATAAGCCGTATTGATGATGTTTCTTAATTCACAAAGCTCTTTTGAAACCACTGAATGTTGGAAGAGATTCTCCGTCTCTTTGTAAAGCAACTCCAAGCGGTCATACGCCCTCTTTAGACGCAAATTAGAACGGACGATGCCCACATAGGCATTCATGATTTGGTTAACCTCCTTCGCGCTCTGCGTAATGAGGACCATCTCTTCATTGAGTGAAGTTCCCTCGTCATTCCATTCTGGAATCTTTTCATTCCAATCGAGTTTGCCAATCAACTTCAACGAATCCTTCGCAGCCGCATCGGCATAAACGATAGCTTCAAGCAATGAATTGGAAGCCAAACGATTAGCACCATGCAATCCCGTCCTGGAACATTCGCCAGCCGCATAGAGATACTTGATGGTAGTACGGGCATTCATATCTACCTTGATACCACCGCAAAGATAATGGGCAGCCGGAACAACTGGAATATACTCTTTGGTGATGTCAATACCTACCTCCAAACACTTTTTATAGATATTTGGGAAGTGCTCCTTCGTCTGTTCAGGATCCTTATGGGTCACATCCAAGTAGACATGCTCATCACCCGAGATTTTCATCTCATTATCGATGGCACGAGCCACAATGTCACGAGGCGCCAAAGAACCGCGCTGATCATATTTGGTCATGAACTCCTCCCCTTTCTTGTTTCGGAGCACCGCACCATAACCACGCATAGCCTCCGTAATGAGGAAGGAAGGACGCTCGCCAGGATTATAGAGCGTCGTAGGGTGGAACTGGACAAACTCCATATCTTCCACCAAACCCTTAGCACGATAAACCATGGAAATACCGTCGCCCGTAGCTACGATCGGGTTAGATGTCGTTTGGTAAATGTTACCGATACCTCCCGTAGCCACCATGGTAATCTTCGCCAAGAATGTATGGACATGATGCGTCCGGATATCCAAGGCATAGGCACCATAACACTCGATGTTCGGAGTCGTGTGCTTAATCAACTGTCCGAGGTGGTGCTGCGTAATAATTTCGATAGCGTAGTACTGATCGTAAATGTCAATATTCGGGTTGCTCTTGATCTTCTCGATGAGGCTCAACTGAATCTCAGCACCTGTATTGTCCTTGTGGTGGAGAATACGGAAGTCGGAGTGACCACCTTCCTTATGTAGGTCGAAGTTTCCGTCCTCGTTCCGGTCAAAATCAACGCCCCAACCCACCAATTCCTTGATTTGTGAAGGAGCATTCTCTATAACTTTCGTAACCACTTCCTTGTCGCAGATTCCGTCGCCTGCGATCAACGTATCTTGAATGTGGTTCTCAAATTTATCGGTTGGCTTAGTTACGGCGGCAATACCACCCTGTGCGTAATAGGTATTTGCCTCTTCCAAGTTTGTCTTGCAAAGGATAGCGACCTTACCTTTGTCTGCCACTTTCAAGGCGAAACTCATTCCGGCAATACCAGACCCTATCACCAAAAAATCATATTTTTTAATCATAGATTGTTGTTTTTATTAGTTAAACATAGGTCAGCAACACATTTATGCGATGTGGTCTCCTATCTCATACAAATTTAATAATGTTTATTTTAGAAATCGCCTAAAATTAAGGTTTTTGATTAAGGAGGGAGCACTTATTTTCGCCATGCCCAAACTACAACAAGGTTCACAGGCCCACGATGGAACCGTAATTGCCTACCTCCTTTGCCTTAATCTTCTTTTAAACAGTAGCATAAAAATAAAAAAGCCCTTGCAGAGGAGACTGCAAAGGCTCTCATGGGACTACGCCCGAAACCCGTTATTTGAGTTCTTCAAATGTATCATCAGTAGTGAAAGAGATCTGAGCAACTTGTGTGTATAGACTTGGACAATTAAACATGGTGAAATCCCTGTTCCCCTTTCTTGCCAAGACTTCCACATTACGCCATGTGCCGTATGAGCCATCCTCATTCTTGACACCGTTACACCAAATCTGAAGCGTGTAATCGATACCCTTGTAAGCGAAACTGCCGGTCTGTGGCCCTCTCGAATCGGAAGGGTGCATACGGAGCTTCACGGTATATGGCTTAGTAGGATGGTAGGCATTGCCTGGATTTGCCCCATCCAAATAGCTCGCCACCATGAAAGGTTGGCAATAATTATCTGAGATTTTTTTCTTGCTGAATTTTTGTGAAAGTTGACCTGTCGTATTCTTAATGTTGTTTGAGTCATTACAAAGCGAGATGGCTTCTATTCCTTCTGCCTCGTCATAGAAATAGAGATGATAGGCCATCAAGTTGGCAACTACGACGCCTGCCATTGTTTTGCTCAACTCTGTGTAAGTGCGCTTAAAATCGGCTAAGTTGGTTGGGAAACGGTCGAAAGTGACAGTGACTGTTTCTCCCTTAACCACAGTGGCTTTTTCCCCGTTCAAGGTGATGGAAAAATCACCGGATTGCTGTACCTTGATAGCTTCCGAAGAGACTGTTGAGTTGTTATTGCTACCGGCACTATTTTCTGCCGCACCGCTGATGTTGTTGATGCAGTCGTTGACTAGCGCACTGCTTTGTCCATTGTCTCCGGGTTCCTCAGTTTTATTTCCCTCGTTATTTTTTGTTTCCACACATGAAGTGAACCCCAAATTCAATGCGGCAATCATTGTTGCAAAATAAAAAATCCGTTTCATGATTCCAATCGTTATTTTAGACAAAAATATGTTTGTTTTATACCAAGCCGTTGCTCTTGGCGTAATTACGCCATCTCTCTATCAACTGGGACATGTCGGCAGGCAATTCGGAGTCGAAGTGCATCTCCTCTTGGGTTCGAGGATGCACAAACCCCAAAGTCTTGGCATGCAAGGCCTGCCTTGGACAGATCTCAAAGCAATTTTCCACGAACTGCTTATACTTAGGGGCTGTCGTTCCCCTGATAATCTCGTGGCCTCCATATCTTTCGTCATTGAAAAGAGTATGGCCGATATGCTTCATGTGGACCCTGATTTGGTGGGTACGTCCTGTTTCCAGTTGGCACTCGACCAAGGTGACGTAACCGAACCGTTCCAACACTTTATAGTGGGTGACAGCATGTTTGGCGTTAGGGTTTTCTCCTTCGGGGAAGACCGTGAAGAGCATGCGGTCGCGAGGGTCTCGTCCCAAATCGCCACAGATGGTTCCTTCGTTTTCCTGTATGTTACCCCAAACGAGAGCATTATAACGACGGTGGGTCGTCTTGTTGAAGAACTGTTTCCCCAAATGGGTCTTGGCATCTTCGTTTTTGGCGATGATAAGCAGACCGGAAGTGTCCTTATCTATTCGGTGGACAAGTCCGAGCCGAGGATCATTCACATCAAAATCAGGGTCGTCCTTCAAGTGCCACGCGAGCGCATTGAGAAGCGTCCCTTGGAAATTGCCGAATCCGGGATGGACCACCATACCAGGCTTTTTGTTGACAAGGATGATGTCCTTATCCTCATACACGATCTCCAACGGAATCTCCTGCGGGATGATCTCAAACTCAGAAGGAGGATAGGCGAGTTGGATGGAGATGACATCCAACGGCTTCACCCGATAGTTTGATTTGACAGCCTTCCCATTGACCAGGATACAACCTGCATCCGCAGCATCTTGGATACGGTTGCGGGAGATCTGCGCCATGCAATTCACCAAATACTTATCGATGCGCAAAAGGCTATGACCCTTCTCGACAGTGAAACGGAAATGCTCATGGAACTGGCCGTCATTGCCCAATTCCATCTCTTCCTGCTCGTCGGAAAGATTCTCCTCGTCCATAAAGTTATTGTCGTTTATCATTGTTGGAGCAAATCTTCTTCGACGGGTTCTTGAGTTTGAGTCGTATCTACAAATACCTCCTCCGGGTTGTCCAATTGTTTCCTATCTTTAGTCAAATAGATGGTGAGCTGCTTACCCATCTTCACACTGGATCCAGTAATAGGGTGCTGCTTGTAAACCACATAGATGGTCTTCTCAATATCAGACTTAGGCTGCTCGTCGTAGAATACGGAACCAATATTGAGGGAAGCCGCATGGGCCTTCTCCTTCGCCTGCTCATAGGTCAGTCCACGGAGGCTGACCACAGGAATCTCCTCGTTGCTCAAGCCCATACCCACGCAGAAGACGACAGAAGAGCCGACCGTGATTCGAGTTCCGGCAGAGACGATTTTATTGTTGTATTTCACATCCTCCACCAATCCTTTATACTCGGAAGGGACATACTCATAGTCGCTCACCTTCAGTCCGATGGAGTTGACAATAGCCTCCGCCTGTCTGACGGAGACATCAATCAAGTCGGGCAATGCCACCTTTCTTGGCGTGTTGGAGTTGATCACCAAGTAGATCGTACGCTCCTCCTTCACTTTAGCCCCAGCCACAGGAGTCTGCTCCACCACAGCATGAGGTTTCTTTCCATCCACGAAGAGGGAGTCCACGATTTCGCAGAAGAGACCTTTCTCCTTCAGCATCTTGCTTGCCTCGTCCACTGTCATTCCCTCCAATTCGGGAACAACGATTTCCTGACCGTGGTTGGTATATCCATCGATCCAATACAATACGCCGAAATAGGCGGCGATAACGACTGCTATAGCAGCTATAATATTGATTGTGAAAGCATTCCAGAGAATCTTCTTAAGGAGATTTGACTTCCCTTTTTGCTTATCAGCGGGTTTATTTGCCATTTTTCTAAGATAAAATTGGTTGCGTAACGACAAAGATATAAAAATTTGGGGCAATCCGTATTTCCCTTGTCATTTTACTTCTTCTAATAGTTCCCTAAGTTCGTTGAAAGCCTTTTCCAACTGGTTCATCTCCCGGGAAAGGAAAGGATAAAACTCCGGCCAATCCTCCCTTTTATGGATATCTATCCCGCCTTTGAACTTATAGATGCGGCAGACAGGCGTCCCGCAGGGTTTCACATGGAGCATCTCCCATTGCGCATCGGGAAAATATTGATTAACGATAGCCTTGTATTTCTCCATCAACGCCATCATTTCCAGACGTATATCCTCATTCGGGTGGTTGATTTCGAAGATGACGTAGGCCCCCTCACGATTGGCATCGAATTTCATCTCAATGCCTTTGATTTTCGTGTTGTAGAGGATCCACTTCTTTTTGCGGTATTTGAAGCGCGGCAATCTTTCGCAGAATTCCGAGAACCCGTTCCAAAACTCACGCTTTAATATTTTTTCTTCTTCCCTTGAATACATATTTATCTCTTTTCTTTATTGCAAAGATAATGGTTTATAGCCGACTTTGGGGATTCTCTCCCAAGGTTTTTGATTCATCGGGAATATCGGGCAGGATTCAGAAGAGTTGTAGGGATAAAGATTAACCATCTGTAATCGAACAATATGGCAGTCCGCATCTTTAGAAATAACAAACTTAAGTGAAAATAGGCGCAGAGCCCATATGCAAAAAAATCTAAACGACAATCGATAAAAATTAAGATTCCAGGAGTAGCTTTTAAATTTTATGCCTAATTTTGCAGCGTGAATGTTTCTTGAAACAGTGACTCTTTCCTCTTGATTTTTAGTTTTGCAGAGGAAGGAAAGAATTAAAATAAACTAGAAAAATAACTAATTATTTAAGGTTTCACATGGTTAAAAGATTTATTACTACCTTAACATCAGTATGTTTGGCGTTTGGTTTATATGCTGAATCCAAGTATTTGACAGTTGAGTTGAAGGACGGTTCTGCGATATCGTTCTTGTTGACGGAACAACCCGTCATTACCTTTGAGAATAGTTGCCTTGTGATCAACAAGGATGCAAAAACGACCTATTCTTTTGAGAATCTTAGAAATTTCCGTTTCACAGAAGAGGGACTTACAGATCTTGAGAAGGTTTCTGCGGAGACATTGCAATTTGTTCAGACCGACGAAGAGACCATCGAGGTGCAGAATGCGCCATCAGGTTCGGTCATCATCCTTACTGCGGTAAATGGAGCGGTGCTATCACAAGTAAATGCGGGAGCTGAGGGAAAAGCAACCGTCAAAATGCCTAGCCAAGCAGGAGTATATGTGCTTTCTGTAGGCAATCAATCATTTAAAATTATACGTAAGTAAATCATAGAGAATAAGTTAATGCCATTTTGGGGTCGTTGAAATCTCGGCGAGATTTCACTATGATTAACCCTCCACTTCGGTGTGGGGTCCCGCTAGTTATGGCTTGTTTTTTAGACATTTCCGAACAAATAAAATAAAACAGAAAGAGATATGAAAAAGAAATTATTTTCGCTAATCGCATTGTCTGCACTAGGTTTGCCATCAATGTATGCAGAAAGTTTGTGTATCAACTTGAAAAACGGTGAGACCGTAAGTTTTAATGTGGATGATATAGAGGAGGTTACCATCTGTGAGGATGATTCTGTAGTAAATATAGCAGATACTCCATTGGAATTTAAAATCCTCTCCGACAGCACGGTTGAGTTGTCTCAAGAGTCCTCTTGGTTCTCAGGTGGCGTCTCTTATAATGAGTTTACGGAAATCGATGTTCCAGCTAAAGTACGGATTGATGGTAAGGTATATACTGTTGTGGGCATTGGCTCAGGCGCATTCTACTATTGTGATAACATCAGGAAAGTGACACTTCCGCCTACCATCAAATACATCGATGACAACGCATTTTATGGCTGTAAGAAATTGACAAAAGCCGATATACCTGCTGGCGTCACGAGAATCGGAAATTCAGCTTTCCTTTCTACCATGATCACAAAAGTGGAGATTTCTGCCAACGTGGAGGAAATTGACGTCGCCGCATTTTTGGATTGCCCTAATTTGACAACCATAAAAGTGTCGGAAGACAATCCTTATTATACCACTATAAATAATGATGCTGCTTTGTGTAATAAGGAGAAGACGGAATTAATTTGTATCGCTGGCGGACATGCCAATTTTAACATTCCTTCGGGCATCCAAAAAATTGCGTATGGAGCATTCTTGGGTTCTTCTGTAGTGAGTGTACATATTCCTTCTACCGTCACAGAAATCGAGGCTCACGCATTTTATGGATGCAAACAATTGGAAAAATTGGAGATGCCTTCAAGTGTAACTACGATTCATAGCCAACTATTTTATGGTTGTGAGAAATTGAAGGAGGTAACCTTATCTCCGTCCATCACGGAGATTACAGGCTATATGTTCTATCAATGTAAAAGTTTGGAAAGCATAACGATTCCTTCTAGCGTTCAAAAGATTGATACACATGCATTTGATAGTTGTACACAATTGAGTACTATAGAGATTCCTGCCAAGGTCTCAGAGATTGTACCAAATGCATTTGATGGTTGTACAAGCTTGCGAACTATAAAAGTGGACAGAGACAATCAATACTATAAAAGTGATCAAGGCTGTTTGTTGGACAAAGAAATGGAAACATTGATTCGTGTTCCTGAAGGGTATAATGAAACTTTCTTAGTTTCAATAAAGACTAAAACCATCGCAGATTGTGCATTTGCTAATTGTACTGAATTGACAAAAGTGACATTCCCAGGTTCGACAGAACCTACCATTGGTAAATATGCATTTCTCGGATGTACTGGCTTGACAAGCTTGTGGATAGATTCTTCTATCATTGGTGAACATGCATTTAAGGGTTGTGTAAATCTTGACCTTACAATTGCTAAAGCAAAAGACCAAGTAACGGTTGGAACGGAAGCTTTCGACGACTGTAAGTCTGTAACTTATACAAAATAAGGTAGATTGCATCTCAATAAAACCAAAGATGGGGTGGACGGAAGTTCATCCCATTTTTGTTGGCATAGGATCAGCCTCAAACAAAAGCAGTAGTCCCTGCGATTTACGGCTTTCTCCTTTCCCGCGGTGCATAATCATAGAAAAAAGGCGCCCTTTCCATTTAATTTTTGTGAAAAGAAACATGGTTTCAAATAAATAGGTTATCTTCGCAAGATAAATGAGTCTAAAATTTTCCGGTTAGGAAAAGTAACCACGGAAAGGCTGGATCAATCCGAATGGGGAGAGGTTGTCCTCTCGCCTGCTTTCCAAAATTGAAACAATTCGAATGAAAGAAGTAAGTTATGCTTTTGGCCTCAGTGTGGCCGCCAATTTAAGGAATTCTGGTATTAAAGATATTGATGCGGATGCTTTTTTGAAAGGTGTTGTTGATGTGATGAAAGGTAACGCGCTTGAGATGAGTGCGGAAAAGGCCAATACTCTCATCAACCAATATTTCGCGGGTCTTCAAGCGGAGAGTAACAAACAAGCAGAGATTAACAAACAAGAAGAAGCTGCATTTTTGGCAAAGAACAAGGAAAAAGCAGGCGTTTTTGTTACGGAAAGCGGTCTTCAATACGAGATTTTGACCGCAGGTTCTGGTAAGAAGCCAAAGATTACGGACACGGTGAGATGCCATTACGAAGGACATTTGATCAACGGTCAAGTATTCGATAGCTCCATCCGTCGTGGCCAGCCAGCCGATTTCCCTGTCAACGGGGTCATTTCAGGTTGGGTTGAGGCTCTTCAACTGATGCCTGTCGGTTCAAAGTGGAGATTATATATCCCTTACCGCTTGGCCTACGGCGAAGAGGCCGTAAGTGAAATTATTGGCCCTTGCTCCACATTGATTTTCGATCTCGAGTTGTTGGATATTCTGTAATTTAAATAGTGGGCTGAAATCAGTGGCCCACCCGTCATTAAAAACAATTGGGTATGAATAAAAAAATTTTAGCACTCCTTCTTATCGGCAGCACCATGCTTTCTGCCAATGCCAAGAAGAAGGACAAGGATAAAGATAAGGGCAAAGCTCCTCAAGTACAATTATCGTCGGCAAAAGACTCTGCCAGCTATGCTGTCGGATTGTTGATGGGACAAGACATGCAGAAGACTTTGTCCAGCTTGCCTGGAGAGTACAACCTCGAACTTTTGCTTGATGCTCTTTCAAAGACCATGCGCTCAGATACCCTCAACATGCTGATGAAACCGGAGGCTGCAGGGCCTGCCTACACCGCCTACGCACAACGCATAGAGAAAGAGGAGGCAGAAAAGAATTTGGCTGCGGGCAAGGCTTTCTTGGAGAACAACAAGAAGAATCCAAGCGTGCACACCACCAATTCCGGATTGCAATACGAGGTGTTGCGTGAAGGAAAACCAGACGGCATAAAGCCAAGACCTGTGGATAAGGTGAAGGTACACTACCACGGTACGTTGATCGACGGAACCGTCTTCGACAGCTCTGTCGAGCGTGGCACACCTGCCGAGTTTGAGTTGGGTGGCGTCATCCCTGGTTGGACGGAAGGCTTGCAGTTGATGCCGGTCGGCTCCAAATACAAATTCTACATCCCTTCCAATCTGGCGTACGGCAACCGTGCGGTGGCAGGCGGAAAGATTAAGGCAAATTCCGTCCTGATCTTCGATGTTGAGTTGTTGGATGTGGCTGTTGCCGAACCCAAGAAGATGACGACTGGCAAGTTCCAATTCGATCAATACGAAAGAAAATATAAATAAAACATATACAATTAATTATCTAAATGAAAAAAAGTATTTTATTGGGCTCTGCAATCCTCGCAGGATTGGCCCTCAATTCTTGTCAAGGGGTGGGGACAGATGTGATTGCCCCATCATCAATAAAACTTGTGAACGAAAGTGACTCAGTAAGTTACGGTTTGGGTATGAACATTGGTGCCGACTTGACGAGAAACTTGAAAACTGTCCCAGGAAATGTGAACATGGATGCATTGATTGCAGGTTTGGTTCAAACATTGAAGGGAGATTCTGCTAACTACAAATTGGAAGAGAGCGAGGTTCAAGAGATGTTGCAAACTTACTTCCAAAAGGCTGCAGAAGAGGAGCGCATGAAGGCTCAATTGAAGAACGAGGAGTACCTTTCTGCCAACAAGAAAAATCCAGGAGTTATCGTAACAGCAAGCGGTTTGCAATATAAGGTGATTACCGAAGGTACAGGCGCTAAACCAAAAGCTGACGACGTAGTAAAGGTACACTATACTGGTAAGTTGATCGACGGTACTGTATTCGACAGCTCTGTTCAAAGAGGTCAACCAGCTGAGTTCCCAGTAGGACAAGTCATCCCAGGATGGACAGAGGCATTGCAATTGATGAGCGTAGGCTCTAAGTATGAGTTGACTATCCCATCTAACTTGGCTTATGGCGAACGTCCTGCAGGACCAATCCCTGCCAACTCAATCCTCATCTTCGAGGTTGAATTGCTTGACATCGTAAAAAAATAAGGTATTTAAGAGATAAATAGCCGATAGGGCCCGCATTCGTGTGGGCCCTTTTTCGTGAATGCCCTTTGGGATGTATAAAAAGCTTTAAAAACGGTATTTTCTGAAAGCGTATGCGCCCCCAAAAGGCAAAAAATTATATATTTGCGGAAACAAATTCGAATTTGGCAAAGATGAAGAAGATAATATCTCTTATGCTCGTCTCTTTTTGTGCGGTTTCTTTATCTGCTCAGAAGACAAGAGTTTACAACAATACCGACAAATTGTTCTATGAGGGGCGGGAAATGTATGACCAAGGATTGTACAGCACGGCTTTCCGATACTTTGACGAGTATCGCCAAACAATCAACAAGGAACATTCTCCCCTATTTGCGGAAACAGAATACTATTTGGCCAGTGCAGCCTACAAAATGAACCGCCGAGACGCGTTTAGACGCTTGGAGAGCTTCATCGACACCAATCCCGAATCTATCCGTATGGGACGCGTGCATTTCATGCGCGGTTCCATCTACTATACGAAGGCAAACTACAAGGAGGCCGTCGAAGCCTTCGCCTTGTGCCCTGTGGCCGACCTCTCCGAGGATGAGAAGGCCGACTACTTCTTCCGATTGGGTTACAGCCAATTGCAATGCGGCGACAAGCAGGCTGCGAAAGAGCAGTTCACTTCCCTGCTGAATCTGAACTCTTCCAACTACAATGCCACTGCAACCTACTATAAAGCCTATATCGATTATACGGAAAAAAATTACGATGCGGCTTTACCGGCTTTCTTCACCTTGGAAGGAAATCCTGAATATGAGAACATTGTCCCTTACTATATCATACAAATCTATTACGCCAAGAAGGATTACGCAGAGGTAATCAAGAAGGGCGAAGAACTTTTAAAAAGGAATCCGGACAATCCAAACAATGTGGAGGTCTATCGTCTTTTGGGCGAATGTGCCTTCATCGAGAAAGACTACGACAAGACGATCGCTTATCTTTCCAAATACGAGGCCAAGGCAGAACAGGTTCTCCGCAATGATATGTACATGTTGGGTATCTCCTATTTCAAGAAAGGAGACTGTGCCAACTCCATCGGCCACCTGCAGAAAGTAACGGTAGACGATGATGTCATGACGCAAAACGCTTACCTGCATCTGGGTAGCTGCTATCTGAAGATGAACGACAAATCGGCCGCCCGCATGGCATTCGAGTCCGCTTCGCGAGTTGATTATGATAAGAACATTCAGGAGGAGGCTCTCTACAACTACGCCTTGATCGTCTATGAGCAGTCCTACTCTCCTTTCAATGAGTCTATTATCGCTTTCCAACGTTTCTTGGAATTGTTCCCACAATCCAAATATGCGGACAGCATCTACGACTATATGGTCAACGTCTATCTCACCACCAAAAATTATGAGGAGGCGTATGCTTCCATCCAGAAGATTAAGAACAAGAACGCCAAAATCTTGGAGGCAAGACAACGTCTGCTCTTCTGCATGGGAATCCAAAAATATACGGAAGGAGAATATGAGGAGGCTATCCAATTCTTCACGAAATCAACAGAGGACGGAAAATTCAACCGTTCCACCGAGGCTTCCGCTATCTTCTGGCGTGGAGAGGCTTACTACCGTCTGAAGAATTTCAACCAATCATCAGCCGACTACCACACATTTGTAAACTCGGTGGGTGCAAGGACTTGTGACGAGTTCAATTTGGCACACTACAACTTGGGATACAGCTATTTCACGGACAAGAAATATAACGAGGCGCTGGGCTGGTTCCGTAAGTATGTCAATATGGAGGAGAAGAACTCCACGTTGATTGCGGATGCCAATAACCGTATCGGTGACTGCTACTTCCACAACCGTGATTTCGAAAATGCAGAGAAGAGTTATGCCAAGGTCTACGCCATGAAAGGACCTGGAGCCGATTATGCTTGCTTCCAACAAGGATTCATCCAAGGTTTGAGGAAGAACTATCAGGCAAAGATTGCCACCCTCAACAAGTTGATCAATACGTTCCGCAGCTCAGAGTATCTGGCAGATGCCCTCTACGAAATTGGCCGTGCCTACGTAATGCTACACGACAACAAATCGGCTATCGCAGTCTACGACAACTTGGCCCGCACCTATCCACATAGTGCGTTGAGCCGTAAGGGTCGTCTGCAAACGGCCATGCTCTACGATGAGATGAACGATTACGAAAAGTCGGTCAAGGCTTACAAATCGATTATCGACTATTTCCCTAATAGTGTGGAGGCAAAGACCTCCCTCGAAAGTTTGAAGACCATCTATTTCGAACGTGACGACGTGCAAGGCTATGCCGACTATGTGGCTACTTTGGGCGGACTCACCACCTTTAAGAAGTCTGAGCAAGACTCTCTTACCTACTTGGCTTCCGAACGTATCTATTCGATGGGCGACTACGCAAAGGCAGTGGAGAGCTTCGGCCGTTATGTGGAGAAGTTCCCAGATAGCGAGTTGACCACCAATGCCCATTTCTATATGGGTAATTGCCACTACCATTTAGGCAACAAGAAGTTGGCTCGGGAACAATATGAGATCGTTGTGGCAAAGCCAGGAGCGATGAACATGGAAGATGCGTTGAGTCGCGTGG
Source organism: Paludibacteraceae bacterium (assembly GCA_017553575.1). GTDB lineage: Bacteria > Bacteroidota > Bacteroidia > Bacteroidales > Paludibacteraceae > RGIG10190. The sequence goes on along the minus strand of JAFZKQ010000049.1, from coordinate 7,971 downwards.
CAGAAATCCAATTTGAGGAGAAAGAGTACGAAAACGCCATTGTGACGATGAATCGTCTGTTGGACGTGGCACAGAGCGTAGAAAACCGTCAAGCGGCCAAAGTAGGCCTGATGCGTTGCTATAATATGCTCGATAAAGCTCAGGAGACCGTGTTGGCGGCTAAGCCTCTTATCCAAGGAGACAATCTGGACCCTGCCCTTCGCAGGGAGGCCCTCTATACACGAGCCAAAGCCTATGAGACCCTCAACAACACGACAGATGCCTATAACGATTACCGTGAGCTGTCGAGCAACTGCCTCGATAAGTATGGAGCAGAGGCGAAATACCGTGTGGCAGAGTACCTCTACAACGGCTATAAGGCAGCCGACGCAGAGAAGGAGATTTTCGACTTTATTGATAAGAATACCCCACACCAGTATTGGTTGGCCAAGGCGTTTGTCCTCCTTTCCGACATCTATATCCAAAGGGGCAACGATTTTGGTGCTAAGCAGTATCTGCTCAGTCTCAAGGAGAACTATAGCGGCGACGACGACATAGCACAGGCAATCCAAGACCGGTTAGCCGAAATCGCAGAACGCGACGCAAAGAAGGTAGCTAACGAGTGATGGCGTAATCCTCAATTATAACAACGAAAAAAGGAATTTCGAGATGAGAAGATTTTTATATACGGCAGGTGCTTTCATGGGGGCTGTTTGTATGGCCTCTGCCCAGACTACCCAAACCGACACGACCATTTCAAGGGACATTGAAATCGTGAAAGAGTATAATCCGGTTATCAAGGAGGCTGGAAAAATCAATACGATGCCGGAACTGAAGACGATTGACACGAAAAAGATTACACCGAGCTATTCCGTATGGACCAGTTCGTTCAACCCAAGAGCCGATGTAATGCCGACGTTGGACTATGCGCTTGCCAAGGAGCCCGAAAGCAACCCTTACGCTTCCGACTATTTCGCCAAGGTGGGATTGGGAAATTACACCTCCCTATTGGGTGAAGTTTACGCCCCTCTCTATAAGACGGACAAGTGGCTTGTCGATATCTATGCAAAACATAATTCAACGATGAGCGACATCACCCTTTCGGACGACCTCTACTCCGGCTTGGCCAAGGATGTAGACGCAGATGCCTACTCAAACGACAACCGTGTCAGAGCCTCTTTGCTCCGTTCCTACCGCAAATCGGAATTGAGCGCCTTTTCCACGTTCCGTTACCAAAAGTACCGCTATTATGGATACGATTCCTACGTGGGACTTGCCTCCCAAGAGGGTGCGGGTTCCTATGACGGATATATGCAGAATCTGCATAATTTCGACCTCAATCTGCGATATAAGACAAAGGATTATGTAGACAAATGGAAGTATGATGTGCAGGCCAACTATCAACGTTTCTCGAACAGGAACGAAGTGGTCGAAAATACCATCTACACTAATTTCATGGGCGACTACCGCATGGAGTCCTCTTCCTTGAGTGCAGTCTTCGAGATGTACAACATCATCATGAGCCTCCCTTCCGACAGCTCCTATCTCTATGATTTCAACCATATGGACAATGCAGCGAGCCACACGGTTTTGAAAATCAGTCCGAGCTACCGTTTCGAGAGCCATAGAGGTGTCTTCCATATTGGCGTCAAGGGCGTTTTCGGCATCGGACAAGGTCGTCCAGGTACTATCATTCCTGACATATACGGAAACATCAAAATCAAAGACGATGCCTTGTACCTCTATGCGGGAATCACAGGCGACTATCAAGTCAATAATTATCGTTACATCACAGGGTTGAATCCTTATGTGGCACCCGATGTTCGCGTGGAGGATACCTACGTTCCGATCGACTTCTATCTAGGAGTGAAAGCCAATGCCTGCAAGAAGGTGAATTTGGACGCCTTCGTCGGCTACAAAGTCTTGAGCAATCCTTATTTCTTCGTAAACAAAAGAGTTGACTCTTTGTATCACCATACCTTCGATGTGGTTTATGATAAGGATGCCGGCTTGTTCAACGCAGGCTTGGCCGTCATCTATAACTGGACAGACAAGTTGGGCTTGACACTCCAGACCAAATACAATGCTTGGGCATTGGACAAGGTAGAAAAGGCTTGGGAGAAACCAACATTCGAGTTGGATTTCAAGACCAGCTATCAAATCACGGAATATCTGAGGACAGAGCTCTCGTATGAGTTCGCAGGTGGCCGCTATGCCTGTGTAGATGGAGAGGCAGTCTCCATGGACAACATCCATGACTTGAGTCTGGGTGTTAACTATAGTGTCTTGAGCTTCGCAAATCTCTTCTTGAACTTGAACAACATTTTGGCACAAGAGTACCAGAATTGGTACGGATATACGGCACAGCGATTTAACCTGATGGCAGGAGTGTCATTGCATTTCTAAAAAAGCTCGCTTATGTCCCCCTATTTAATATTTCTCGTGTCGTTCCCTATCCTTATGATAGGGATACTCATCTATGGAGAAGTATTGAAATATCAAGCCGAAAAGAACGATACGACGCAAGGTGGCCGTCTGCCGGATATCGAGACAGCCATTGTCGATCTGATAGCGGTGGTGATGCGTGCCGATGGGGCAGTCACGAAGGCGGAACTGATTCAGGTGAAGAGTTTCCTTTTGAAAGGCTTCGGGGAAGAGCGGGCCCGTTCCTTGCTAAAAAAGCTTCGGGACACGTTGAAGGAGAAGCAAATAACGGATATTCGTCGACAATGTGTACAAGTGAACAAGCGCTTGACTTACAAGCAGAAGTTGGCCCTTTTGGCATTATTCTTCTCCATCGTCTCTGTCGAACAGCTGCAAAGCGCAGAGGTAAAACTTCTGACATTATTCGCTAAATATACACGCATAACATCCGATGATTTTTCCATGCTCCGAAGCCGTCATTTCAGCCTATCGGAATGGGAGAAAGTTTTGCGGATGGGAGAAAACGAGAAGGCCACCCCAACCTTTTCCAACCAATTGGAGGAGGCCTACAAAGTGTTGGGTCTTTCGATGGGAGCCGATATGTCGCAGGTAAAACGGGCGTATAGGAAATTGGCTATGCGGTGGCATCCTGACCGATTCGCCGCCTCCTCAGAGTCGGAGATTGCCCATGCCTCTTCGATGTTCCGGGAGGTGAATTATGCCTATAGGAAGATATGCAATGCTGCCCCATTAGCGTAGTTTTCCTTGTTTTTGGGGAAAGATTCCGTTACATCTACGGCAGAATCATGTTTCGTTACGAAAATAGATATATATGGATTTTATAGAGTCACACAACCTTTCTGGATTAGTTATTGGATTAGTTACTTTCCTGATAATCGGGCTGTTCCATCCTTTAGTCATCAAAGGCGAATATTACTTTGGAGTAAAAATATGGTGGGTATTCGCAATTATGGGTATTGTAGGATGCGTCTGCTCGGTAATGATGGAGAATTTGATCCTCTCCGTCATGATGGGGGTAATCGCCTTTTCCTCCTTTTGGAGCATCGGAGAAGTCTTTGAACAACGGAAAAGGGTTGAAAGAGGCTGGTTTCCTAAACGGAAGAAATAGGAGAGGTTCTACTTTCAGGGCAGCCCACGCAGACATCCCTCGTTGCTTCGGTCGCACACATGGCACAAAGATCTCTTTCTCCCAAGAGAGGATCCACTCCCTTATTGACTTGCCTACATTTTTAATCCTTGCACCCACAGGGCTCAAGACAGAGATCTTATCGATTGCGCCCCTCGTCACCGCAAAATTTTATACTAATGTTGATAATGAATAGGGCTCTGCGGAATACCATTTTTTACGGATTCATTGGTCAGCATTGTTGAATACGATCCGGATGAGGTTAATAACACTATTGATGATTCAGATACGATTTGCGCCAGAAGAGCCAATCTAACTAAAATAGATTAATAGCATATCAAGATTTGATTATATTCCATGTTACCCACAAAGGCGAAGCCACGCCCGCCCGTACCGAACACTCGCAAATACAGAGATTTGAATCTTGTCCCAAATTTGCTAACTTTGTAAAAACAAAAAAGGGGAAGTTATGGGCTTATATCTGAATCCGAATGCCGAGGCGTTCAAGATGGGCTTGAACACGGATATTTACATTGACAAATCACTTGTGTTGTCGGAACTCAACAAACTGGTGTTTAGCCAAAGGAATTTCCTATGCATATCCCGTCCACGTCGTTTCGGGAAAAGCATGGTGGGCAACCTGATTTCCGCCTATTATTCGAAAGGTTGCGACACCCGTGAGATTTTCAGCCAAATGAAAATCGGTCAAGTGCCCGAATATGACAAGTACCTGAACAAGTTCAACGTTATCAAGTTGGATTTGAATGGGTGGTATCAACGCTCCATCCAGAGAAAAAGGAAAAAGTTTTTGCTGACAGACATCCATAAGGCATTGTTAGATGATTTCAAGGAGTGGTTTCCTTCATTGGATTTCAGCGGCGACAATACTTTAGATCAATGCATTCTTAAAGTTTATGCCAAAACAAACGAAAAATTTGTCATTATCATTGATGAGTATGATGTCTTAATCAGGGAGCGTGTGTCCAAAGAACTTTTTGAAGACTATTTGTCCTTCTTGAATGGTCTATTCAAGGACACCACCCTCCGTCCGGCCATCGCCCTTGCCTATATCACGGGCATCATCCCCATCGTGCGTGACAAGATACAGAGTAAACTGAACGAGTTCACTGAATATACCATGTTGCGTCCACGCCAATTCGCTGGCATGATCGGCTTCACGGAGGAGGAGGTGAAGGAGTTATGCGAGAAGTATGACATGGATTACGATGAGTGCCTCCGTTGGTATGACGGCTACAAAATGTCTGAGGCCATCAGCGTCTGCAATCCACTCTCCATAGTCACCGCCGTTCTCGACCGGGAGTTCGACAGCTATTGGTCGGCTACGGGCTCTTTCGAAGTACTTCGAGACTATATCCTAATGGATTTTGAGGGCATCCGGGAAGATGTCATCAAGATGATTTCTGGGGAAAGCGTCGAAGTGGAGGTGGGTACCTTCCAGAATACGATGGACAGCTTCGAGTCGAAAGACGATGTCTTCACCTACCTGATCCACTTGGGTTACCTTTGCTACAACCGCAAGGAGAAGACCTGCCACATTCCCAACGAGGAGGTTCGTCAAGAGTGGATCAAATCCATACGTTTGAGTCCGAACTACAAGAAAGTTATGGAGGTGGTCAATGCCTCAAAGAGGTTGCTCGATGATACGATCAACGGCAACGAGGCGGCCGTGGCCAAATCGCTCGACACTGCCCACACCGAGGTGACCAGCCCGCTGACCTACAACGACGAACACTGCTTCCAAAGCGCCATCTGCTTGGCTTACTTCTATGCCAACACGCGCTATACGCTGATCAAGGAATTGCCGACGGGTAAGGGCTATGCCGACTTGGTACTGATTCCCTTTCTGCCCAACATTCCAGCTTTGGTTATCGAACTAAAGCACAATAAGAGTTCGGAAAGTGCCTTAAAACAAATTAAAGAGAAGAACTATTGCCAAGCCCTCGAAGGCTATTACGACAACTTGCTTTTCGTCGGCGTCAACTACGATGAAAAGACGAAGGAGCATTCTTGCCAGATCGAGAGGTTTGTGAAGGAGTGACAGCATTTCCTTGTTACCCACAAAGGCGAAGCCATGCCCGCCTGTCTTGAACACCCACAAATCTCTCCGATTGGATTCTTATTCCAAATGTACCAACATTATGGGAAACAGTTACTTCTGTCATCCCGACCATCTCACCTACAAGTACGAGCAAGATGTGGCAGGCATCAACTTCAAGAACCAAAGAGTATATGCGCAAAACGACCCGCAGGGCAACCTGATTTCCGACAAGTCGGAGGAGATAGCCTCCATCGAGTGGACGGCCGCTTGAAAAAACAAATAGATAAAGAGTGTGTCCAAAATGGAAAAAAGGTTAATGATTTGATTTTGAAATTTGATTAGATATGTATTATACACTGAAAACAAGATGCGACGATGATGTAGTTGGTCACGTAGTGACACAAATAGATTATCTTAATAGTGAGTATGCGTTTAAAATACCATCATTTGAATTTGTCTCAATTCCATTGTTGAAGGCGAAATTGAATCGACGGGCAAAAATGACGGATGTTATGGATGGTGGGTGTATTTGTGCTTGTGGATTGGTGATAAGTGAAAGAATGAAGCAACTTTTTGACCAATTCAATATCATCCCTGAACATAAATATTATCCCATAGAGGTTTCTGCGAAATCTGGTGTCTTCTCGTATTATTATTTACAATTGTTAAATGATAAGTTTGTCAATAAAAACATAGATATCCCAAATACGACCTTTTATTGGTCAAATCTTAGCCTTACAAAAACATATGGCACAGTAAAGATAGGATCAATAGAGGATATGGATAAGTTAAGAAAAACTTGCCCTGAAACAAATCGTTTTATACAAGCAAAGCAAGTGGTGGCATCGAGGAATTTTGATGGGAACTTAGATGTGTTCGGTTTGAATTCTATAACACCAATTGGAGGAATCATCATCTCCGAGCGCCTCAAAAACGCCATTGAGGAAAATGGCTTTACGGGTATGCATATCGTTCCGTTGCCAGACTTGTTCGCCAACGAGAAGGATATCAAGCCCACCGATGACATGCCAGTTGTGGAGGTGCCTCAAACCGAGCGACCAAAGGAGACTCCGTTGAAAGAGTTGAAAACCTACGAAGTCCCACCATGCGACCAAGGTGTCTTGGAATACGTCAGGTGCGAAGACGCGGAAAGGGTGATAGTTCCGGAAGGAGTGGAAGAAATCGGTTCCAGTGCATTTCTATGGTGTAGTAGTCATTTGCGTGAGTTAATACTTCCAGACAGTGTGAAACGGTTTGGGGAAGATCTCTTTACAGGATGTGACCTATTGGAGAGCGTTCGTTTGCCGCAAGGTATGAAGGAAATCCCAGACGGTCTCTTTGGTGGCTGTAACTCATTGAAAAGAATTGAGTTGCCAGCAGGAGTCAAGAAGATAGGGGAACATGCTTTTTCGGGATGTATTTCCTTGGAGGAGATAGCCTTGAACGAAGGTTTGGAAACCATAGGAAACCATGCCTTTGAAGATTGCCAATATTTGGAGAATGTTGTTCTTCCTAGCACATTGAAAAGCATCGGAGACTTTGCCTTCCTCAATTGTGTGTCATTGAACGATATGGCTATCCCAGAGAGTGTTGAAAGCATCGGAGAATCGGCTTTTTTCGGAAGCGAAGATTTCTCGAAAAAATTCATCAGTAAGGTGACGGCTCGTTTTGGAGAACTTCCGTTTGAGGAGTGTTATGATTGATGTGGGCGAATAAATGCGCACTATTTTTAGTGATAAACGGTAGTCAGGTTTTGTAAAGGTTTGTCTGGATTTTTCATTAACGATGATCTTGTTTTTTTTGTTACATCTTTGAATTTTAGGTTCGTTTGCTTGTGATTTCGCTGTTTGGTGCAAAGAGAATAGTTTGGATGTGGACGTAATTGTGTGGTTGTCGTTTATTTATGGGTAGATTTGATTGAAACATATATATAGCATTGTTTTTGCTGAGTGAAATATATGTTTTAATCGATGCCAACCATCATATGACAACTGAAGGTTATGGAGAGGCATAACTGGATATGTATCGTCCTGCAACTAAACTTGGTGGATATATCTCAAGAAGAGCTGATGCTTCATATTATGCGATTAGAGGTAGGGAACAACTTGAAATAGAGAAGTATAGAAGAGATGGGAGATCTAGAAATTCAATAAATGGAATATCTCCGACAAATGACAGATGGGAATTATTTATAGACGCAGCACTTAGAGAATTTTTTTAATTATGGCAAGTAAAAAATACATAGAAGCACGTGATAACTTGGTAAAGGCTATTGATTTGGCAAATGAGGTGTTTCTTGAATATCCTCATGGAAAAACAAAAGAATTTGTTGATGCGTTTATTGAATTTCATAATTATACAA
>JAFZKQ010000048.1 GCA_017553575.1 Paludibacteraceae bacterium | reverse complement strand
TTCTTTGTAATATTTTGCAGAAAACAGATTACTAATTCCGTGGAACCTTAACAACTGTTCTGCACGATGTTTTGAACTGTAAGTTAGCAATATGGAAGACATGTTTTTGCCTTTCATATATTTGAGCACATCCACAAGCGCAGTGTTTAAAATTGTTTTGTTGATATGTTTCTCATATTGGTGTTCCTTCTCTTGAATTACTTTTGACATCTCGTCTGTGGACAAATTTGGAAATTGGGTTGCAATGCTACTCCTTGTTATTCGAGGGCAACAGATATTCAACTCTGTTCCGATGACATTCCTAATCGCCTCTCTGTACGAAATGTTGTTCGCGATGTCGGAATAAATGAGAGTGTTGTCCAAATCAAAGATGTAAATCATTGCCATATTGTTTTGATTACGTTGCAAAAGTAGAGTACGATTGCGAACTCATTGTTCGTAATCCGTGTCTGGAAATTTTTTTTGATTTATTTATTGTAGGAATGTTGTTTCCATACCTATGGGCAATGTGCAATACCCTTAATGTATTAGCAAACTATGTAGTACACGATAATGCAAACGATATGGTCTAATTTTCAGTTGTACAGGCGGATAATTAAATAGGAAAGCTAAGTTTGAAGTCAGGTTTGTTCAATGCCTTCCCCCTAAACACACCAAGGGGGCACACCCCGTCAGGCATGCCCCCTCTCTTGTATGCTTTGTTTGACTTAAGCCTCTTCCGAAAAATCGTCTTTTCCGGCTGCGACCAAAAGGTTGTACCATGTGATGACCTTCTTGATGTCGGAAGGGTATACGCGGTTGCGGTCGAAATTAGGCAAGATGGTGGCGAAATATTCGCGGAGCTCTTCTGGCTTGCTCTTCGGACTGATGGAAGCCTCTTTGCCACTTTCCTTTGTCTTGATGGAGTTGAAGACCGTCTTCAACGGAACTTCGTCCTCGTCTGTGAAGATGGCGATGTCCGCCAATGAGATGATTTTCTCGTTCGCATAGGCTGGTAGGCGCTTCTTCTCTGAAAGCGATTCCACAATCAGCATGTTCTTTCCTTGCGATACTAATTCGTATAGACCGGGTTTGCCTGAAATAGACAATATTTTCTTTAACATATAAAATAATGAATAATTACGTTAATATTAATGGGGATAGCATAATCACCATCATAGCGATTGCAAAAGTAGCAATCAAATGGTGAAAAACAAATAATATTTGCGTTTTCCGCAAGGGGCGGGAGGCAATTTTCCCCTTGTTTCGGAAATAATATTCGTTAAAAAAGCGGCTTTCGCTTTTTCTATTGAATTTGATTTGGTAATTTTGCGGAATAAAATAAGATGGAATTAAAGAGATTTTACATATTGGCGCTTTCTGTGCTGCTCCTTTCGGGCTGCTCGGGTTACAATTCCTTGCTGAAAAGTACGGATAACGACCTCAAGTTCACGAAGGCGAAGGAGTATTACGAGAAGAAGAAGTACTTGAACGCGGCAACTCTTTTGGAATCGGTCGTCGTGCCTTTCCGCGGAACGGCGAAGGGTGAGGAGGCCCTCTACTTGTTGGCCATGTCCCATTTCAAGAATGAAGACAACCTGACGGCCAGAAGCTATTTCTCCGGCTATGCGAGAAGCTATCCGAGAGGGAAATATGCGGAAGAGTGCAAGTATCATGTGGGTTATTGCTATTATTTGGAGTCTCCCGAAGCCAAGTTGGATCAGGAGTTCACCATAAAAGCCATAGACGAATTCAATTCATTCCTGGAACTCTACCCGCAGAGCGCGCGGAAGGAGGAGGTCCAAAAATTGATGACGGAGTTGCGTGACAAGTTGGCCGAAAAGGCCTATCTGAACGTGAAACTCTACAATAAGTTGGGCAACTACCAAGGCAACAATTACCAGTCGGCCATCATCGCCGCCCAAAATGCCTTGAAAGAGTATCCGGGAAGCCGATTCGAGGAGGATTTCGAGTTCCTCATCCTGAAGTCAAGGTTCGAAGAGGCTGAATTGAGCGTGGAAAGCAAACAGGAAGAGCGTTACCGGGATACGGTCGATGAATACTACAATTTCATCAACGATTTCCCTAACGGCAAATACAGAAAGGATGCCCAACACATCTTTGATAAGGCGTCCAAAAAAATAAAGAAAGAAGAATAAGTCAACAAATACAAATTTCTATAAGTTATGGATTATAAGAAAGTATCGGCTCCTACAACAACCATCACTCGTGATATGAATTCGTTGTGTGCGGACACAGGCAATGTTTATGAGACAGTATGCATCATTGCTAAAAGAGCGAACCAAATATCAGTGGAGATTAAGAACGAATTAGAGAAGAAACTCCAAGAGTTCGCTTCTTTCAACGACAACTTGGAAGAGGTTTTCGAAAATAGGGAGCAAATCGAGATTTCCCGTTTCTACGAGAAATTGCCGAAACCGACTTTGATTGCCGCTCAAGAATACCAAGAGGGCAAGGTTTATTATAGGAATCCTTTAAAGAACAACAATAAATAATAAGAGGTTCTTTTTTGCGTCGTGCCTTTGCTTTCGGCAGGCATGGCAATGGATAAGGGAAGGGAAAAGATAAAGAGCTATTCTTATAGTCCTTTATCTTTTTTCTGTTTTCTGCGTGATAACTAAGGAATACTATGCTAAACGGGAAGAACATAATTTTGGGCGTGACGGGCGGAATCGCCGCCTACAAGAGCGCACTCATCGTCCGCGAGTTGGTCAAGCGGGGCGCCTCTGTCAAAGTGGTGATGACCCCTCTGGCGAAGCAGTTCATAACGCCATTGACGATGGCCACCCTTTCGGGCAATCCGATCTTGGTCGATTTCTTCAACCCTGAGAACGGGGAGTGGAACAGCCATGTGAAGTTGGGTCTCTGGGCGGATGCCTATCTGATCGCGCCTGCGACGGCAAACAGCTTGGGCAAGATGGCCAACGGCATCGCTGACAACTTGTTGCTGACGACCTATCTCTCCGCGAAGTGCCCAGTCTTCTTGGCTCCTGCCATGGATCTGGATATGTATGCACATCCTGCCACGCAGAAAAATATTGAGACGCTCCGTTCCTATGGCAACCATATCATCGAACCGGGCACCGGCTTTTTGGCCAGCGGCCTGGAAGGGAAGGGACGAATGGCCGAGCCTGCCGACATCGTGAAGGCGCTGGAGTCCTATTTCGCCTCGACACAGGATTTGAAGGGAAGACGGGTCATGATTACGGCCGGACCTACATACGAAAAGTTGGACCCTGTCCGTTTTATCGGTAACTACTCTTCCGGAAAGATGGGTTATGCCTTGGCGGAGGAGTGCGCTGAGCGGGGTGCCGACGTCTTGCTCATCTCTGGACCTGTCCAAGTGAAGGCGCACCACCCGAACATCCATGTGGTGGACGTGGAGAGCGCGGCGGAGATGTATGAGGCCTCCATGAAGGCTGCTCCGGAACAGGATGTGGAGATCTTGTGTGCGGCTGTGGCGGATTATACGCCGGCTCAATGTCTTGACCATAAGATGAAACGGGAGAAGACGGGCGATTTCAGCCTTGAGCTGAAGGCTACGCAGGATATCGCGGCTGCCTTGGGTAAGATAAAGCGTCCTGACCAATTGCTGGCTGGCTTCGCCTTGGAGACGAACGACGAGGTGGCCAATGCAAAGGGTAAGTGCGAAAGGAAGAATTTTGATTTTATCGTCCTCAATTCTTTGAACGACAAGAATGCAGGATTTAAATATGATACGAACAAGGTGACTATCATCAATCGTCAGGGAGAGGCTTCTCCTTACGAATTGAAGGATAAGAGGCTGGTCGCTAAGGATATAGTCGATTATGCGGTTCGTTTGTTGGCTAATAAGAAAAACACGGTGGAAATATGAGAAATTTTTTTGTTACGATATGCTTGTGCTCGATGTTCAATTTACTGAGTGCGCAGGAGTTGGATTGCCGTATCACGGTCAATACAGATAACATTGAGGGAACGAACAAGGATATTTATACGGAGTTGGGCAATCGGTTGACGGAGTTTATGAACTCTCGTCGTTGGACGGATGCCATCTTCCAAAACGAGGAGCGAATCAATTGCAGCTTCATCATCACGATCACTTCGGCGGCGGGCGACAACTATTCGGGCAACTTGCAGGTGCAGTCCAACCGCCCTGTCTTCAACTCGTCCTACACGACGCCGATCTTCAATTTCAAGGATGAAAACTTCAAGTTCACCTATGCTCAGGCTGACCGTCTGGAGTTCAACGAGAATACGTACGAGTCTAATTTGATGTCGGTCATGGCTTTCTATGTCAATGTCATCTTGGGCTTGAACTTCGATTCGTTCAGCCGTTGCGGAGGAACGAAATATTTCGAGAAGGCGGAGGCTATCGCAGCCTTGGCTCAGTCGTCCGACGATTTGGGTTGGAAGGCCTTCCAAAGCGACAAGAACCGCTATGCCATCATCAGCGAGTATCGTGACGAGCGTTTGCGTAAGTTGCGTGATGTGAGCTACGAGTACCACCGTTTAGGCTTGGACGAGATGTTCCAAATGACGGAGAAGGGTAGGACGAAGATTTTCGAGAATCTTCCTTACCTCCAAGAGTTGAATCGTGAGAAACCGTTCTCCATCGCCTTGCAGCTTTTTGCTGAGTCGAAGATGAACGAGATTATGGATATGTTCCAAGACGCCACCGCCGATGAGCGCAAGAAGGTCTATGATATTATGACGGCTTTGTTGCCGACTCAATCATCCAAGTTGAAGTCTTTGTTGAATAATTGATGGGCAGGGTATGTTGAAGAGGTTGCTGGTTGAGAATTATGCCTTGATTGATCGGACGGAGATTGAACTCTATCCGGGCTTTTCCGTGATTACAGGTGAGACGGGTGCAGGTAAGTCCATCTTGTTGGGCGCCTTGAACCTGCTTCTCGGTCAGCGTTCCGACTCGAAGGCCATCAAGAATCCGGAGAAGAAGTGTGTGGTTGAGGCTGTTTTCGACATAGCCCAATATGCCTTGAAGCCTTTTTTCGAGGCGGAGGATTTGGATTACGATGACGAGTGCGTGTTGCGCAGGGAGATCTCCTCTTCGGGGAAGTCCCGCTCTTTCGTCAATGATACGCCCGTCAATATCTCGACCCTGAAATCCTTGGGCGAGCATTTGTTGGATATCCATTCCCAACATGAAAATCTTTTGCTGAGCGACAGTCGTTTCCAACTGCAGATTGTCGATTCGATAGCACAAAATAGGCCTCGTCTCCAAGAATATGAGGCAGAATATACCCAATTTACCGCCATTTCCCGTCGTCTGAACCACCTCAAGGAGGAGTTGGCACAAAAGAACGCCAACCGAGACTACGCAGAGTTCCAATTGAACCAGTTGCGGGAGGTTGCCTTGTCGGAGAATGAGCAGGAAGAGTTGGAGGCGGAGTCGGAGCAGTTGGCCCATGCCACCGAGATAAAGGAGGCTTTGTCGAAGGCGGTCTATTTGATCGACGAGTCGGAACAGTCTGTAAACCAATCGTTGAAGGAGGCTGTCGGTGCTCTTAATTCGGTCTCCGGTTTCGTTTCAGGCTTGTCAGACTTGTCTGGACGATTAGATTCTTGCTTGATAGAGGTGAAGGACATCTTGCATGAGTTGGATGCCCTGAATAGTGATATGGAGGTAGATCCGAACCGTTTGGATTTTGTGAACGACCGTTTGGATGTTATCTATACGTTGGAAAAGAAGCACAATGTCGATTCCGTTTCGGGTCTGTTGGCTTTGCAGGCCTCTTATGAGGCTCAGTTGCAGGATTTGGATTCGGGAGCGGACGAGATTGTTGCATTGGAGAAGGAGTTGGCCGAGCAGGAGCAAAAGGTTTTGTCCTTGGCTCAAGCCTTGTCCGATAGTAGAAAGGCTTCTGCGCCCGCCATTGAGTCGGAGTTGTCGGAGCTGTTGCATGGCTTGGGTATGCCGAATGCCCGTGTGCAATTGGATTTCAAGACGTTGGATAAGTTTGGCCCTTGCGGTATGGATGCTGTCACATTCCTCTTCTCCGCCAATAAGGATCGTGGATTGAACCCGATAGCGTCGATTGCTTCAGGTGGAGAGATCTCCCGTGTGATGTTGGCGCTCAAGTATATTTTGTCGAAATCGGAGGCTTTGCCTACGATTATATTCGACGAGATTGATACGGGTGTCTCTGGTGAGATTGCCGCCAAGATGGGAGCCATGATGCAGAATATGTCGAGCCACATGCAGGTTTTGAGCATCACGCACTTGCCTCAGATTGCCTCTAAGGGGGCATGCCACTATAAAGTGTATAAACAAGATGTTGAGTCGGGTACCGTCTCTTGCATCAAGAAACTGAGTGGAGAGGATCGAGTTGCGGAGATCGCCCAGATGTTGAGTGGAGCGAACCTTACGGAGGCGGCTATAAACAATGCGAAAGAGTTGCTGAAAGATGCGGGTGTCGCTTGATTTTGTTTGGCTGAATTCCAGTTTAAAGATTAGATGTTGATATTTGAAATAGAGGTGTATGAGTGTTGTTGATTATTTTGAAAAGCCAGCTTTTCCGAAAATCTCATTCCCTTTCCTTCCGCTCTCCGACTTGTTCGGAAATCAGTTGGTTGGGGATTCGTATGACGTGGCCATCATTGGCGTGAAGTCTGATTCCGATTCGATAAACAAGGGGTGCGCCGCAGCTCCCGATGAGATCCGAAAGTATCTCTATTCCCTTCGTGGCGGGTTGAAGCGGTTGCGGGTAGCTGATTTGGGAAATATCCGGTGTGGAAATGATTCGGTTGAGGCCTCCTTCGCTTTGCGGGATGTGGTGGCTGAACTTCGTGCGGCAAGGGTGATCCCTGTTGTTATTGGCGGTTCCCAAGATTTGACGGTGGCCGTCTACGATGGATTGAAGGAGAACTCGGCAGAGTTGAACCTGACGGTCTTGGACTCTCGCTTGGATCTTTCCGTGGAGGAGATGGCTCCTGTTACCCCATATTCCTATCTGAATACGATCTTGCACGACGAGAAGCGCTTCCGTGTGGATGTGGTGGGATCCCAATCGTACTATTATTCGGAGTCGCAACAAGCTCTTCTCCAAGGGAATGATTGTTGGGACCTTCGTTTGGGAAAGCTTCGGGTCGATTTGTCGGAGGCGGAGCCTATTTTCCGTGATAGTGATTTGGTGAGTGTCGATATGGCGGTGGTCCGTCAGTCGGATGCTCCGGGCAATGAGATGCCTTCGCCGAATGGTTTGGCGGGGGAGGAACTTTGCCAACTGGTCCATTATGCGGGCTTGAGCGACCGTGTCCAGGCATTTTGCCTCTTTGAGGTGAATCCTTATTTTGACAATAACGGCCAGACGGCATCGCTCTCGGCACAAGTGATATGGCACTTCTTGGAGGCTTTGTCCAATCGTTACGGCGATTATCCTGTGCGGGATATCTCAACCTATAAGAAGGTTGTCGTGACGGAGATGGACAGCAACGATGCGGTGGTTTTCTATAATAACCATCTGAATAACCGTTGGTGGATGGAGATTCCGATGAATCAGGGGCGTAAGATTTTCTCTTGTTCCTACCAAGATTATTGCAAGGCGAAGAGCGGGCATCTCTCGGATCTGTGGATGCGCTATTACCGTCGCTGATCTCTATTCAGGTGAATCTAATACCCTAAAAACACAAGCAATGCGTATGAGAAATTTTTTGAATTTTACGGCACTAATTTCCCTCCTTTTGTTGGCCTCCTGTAATCTGGATGTCAATACGAAGAATTTTACCCAAGGAGGGGATTCTACTATGGTTCATGGCGATTCTGTCAAGACACGGGCATACGACGGGCTTACGGTGGTAGGCAATCAGCTCTATACGGCTTGGGGCGATACGTTGATGTTGCGTGGTGTCAATATGGCTTGGGCTTGGTATCGTGAGACAGGCATGGGCCAGTTGGAGGCCATCGGTCGAACTGGTGCGAATGCGGTCCGAGTGGTCTTGGCAGATGGTGGACAATGGCCAGCTACGCCCGTGGACGAGGTTGCTTTTATCGTGGAGGAGTGCCGAAAGTTTGGCATGGTTGCCATCTTGGAGGCGCATGACGAGACCGGAAACGATTCGACGGAGGCTTTGTTGCGTGCAGCCCGCTATTTCGCGGATATGGCCTCCTATCTGTCAGGAACGGAGAATTTCGTCATCATCAATATCGCCAATGAATGGATGAAGGCTTGCGACGATGAGTCGTGGATGAAA
Organism: Paludibacteraceae bacterium; assembly: GCA_017553575.1. Taxonomy (GTDB): domain Bacteria; phylum Bacteroidota; class Bacteroidia; order Bacteroidales; family Paludibacteraceae; genus RGIG10190. Next base: position 35,521 of record JAFZKQ010000048.1, on the reverse strand, counting down.
TCGTATGCGAGTGCGATCGCCTTGATTCGTAGCGCAGGATTGAAACACTGCATCATGGTGGATTCCAATGGGTATGGGCAAGGTGCCATTAGCGTAATCTCCAAGGGAACACAACTCCTCTCTTTCGACCCAGAGCGGAACGTTATTTTCTCTGTCCACATGTATGGTACGGCGGGTAACACACGTCGGGTTCGTACGATTATCGATCAGATAACAAAACAGAATTTGGCTCTCTGCATCGGCGAGTTTGGTTGGTATCATTCGGATGGTGATGTGGATGAAGACCTTATCATGGCCTGCTGCGATTCTGCCCAAGTGGGTTGGTTGGCTTGGTCTTGGTATGGAAATAGCGGCGGTGTGGAGTACTTGGATTTGGTGAAGGAGTCAGGTAATGAGGCGGCTTTCAATACACCTGTCATAAACGATTCTTTGTCGTGCGAATGGGGTAGGAAGGTGATTGAGGCGATCCGGAAGGAATCGGTCAAGAAAAGACTGTAGAATAATTAAGAATTAAGATTTGGGGGTGGTTTGAAATTCCGGCACCAATCTACTACAACAGAGTCCTGGAGGGACGGCATATCATAGCCATGGGTGTAGATCCATGGAAACATGACGAATGATATGGCCATGGGGAAACCATGGAAAAATACAAAGCAGTCCTAGGAGAAAATCGTTGCCTTGTACCACCTTGATGCCACAGGATTTTAATAGGTATATCCCATAAAAAAACAAGCGAGAAGTTAACTTCTCGCTTGTCCTTTATTATAGAACCTTTTGGTTGACCAGTTTCGGTTGTTTGCCTCCTAAAATCATCGACATGTGTAATGCCTTTTGAATGTTTGTGGTGCTGGAGACGTTTTCCATGTCCACCTCTTTAAACTCGTTTAGGAGTGCGTTGACGGTCAACTTGTCGCTGTTTATTGCTTTCGCACATCCGTCAATAAATCCGGCTTCCCATTGGGCAAACGTAGAGTCAACCATGGAGGCCTTCAAGTACTTCTCGAATGGCCATTGGCAGTCTGCGAGTGCAGGCGTCATCTTCTTGCAGAACGTGAGGGAATCATAAGGGAATCCCTTCTCTGCAGAAGTGTAGGCGGCTGCAACCGTGTCTCTTACTTGCAAGGCTCCTGTGCCAAACGATTCACCGTATTTATAGCCCAATGCAGTATAGTCAGTCGTGGGTATTGGATGCTCCTCACTCATGGTTGACTCAACTATAGTTCCGTCTTCCTCACAAGAGAAGAGTGAGAAAGAGAGAAGCAATGCGGCTACTGGAAATATATAGCGTTTCATTGTAAAACTATTTTATTAGTTTTGGCTATTGTTGCTGAAAAGTCCTGCCAAGTCGGTAAGAGCTTCAGCGATACCCGTTGCTGATGAGTAGTCCTTCTCGAGGAATTTGCTGATAGTCTCGTGCTTTTGCAAGTCTTCGCCAGCTGCACCCTTGAGGAAAGCAGTCTTCCACTCTTTATCCTCTTTGTTTGCCTTGTAGTTGGTATAGTCGCTGTAAATCTTTGCGGCAGCCTCGAGTTTTTTCGCATTGGCAGTTATGTCGTTGCCCTCGATAGCTTGGTAAGCCTCGACGTCTTGTACGAATTTCTCACCAGCTGATTTTCCTTTGTCTGCAGAAGATGTTTCTTCAGTATTGTTGTTGTCATCGTCGTCATCATCGTCAGAGCAAGCAGCGAATCCGAATGTCAATCCCATACCCAAAAGAAGCATGGTCAAAAAAGAAAAAAACTTTTTGTTCATAATCTTTGATTTTTAGTTGTTTGTTAATTTTTATTCTGTTTCATTATTCTGCGGCCGCCAAAGCAGCGGCACTGACGGTGGTACCGTCTATTTTAAGAAGCTCTGTTGCGCAGGCTTCTATGGTTGAACCCGTAGTGACGACGTCGTCGATGATGAGGGCGTGTTTCCCTTTGACTTTCTCGGGAAGTGCCACGCGGAAGATGCCATCCACATTTTCCCATCGTTCGAAGGCGTTCTTTTTTGTCTGGGTGTTGGTCTCCACTTCTCGAATGAGGGCATCTGATATCAAGGGTTTCCCCATGGTCTCCGATATTCCCATCGCAATCCATTCGCTTTGGTTGTAGCCTCTCGATTTCAACTTGTTGGGATGAAGAGGAACAGGAATGATGATGTCGATATTGTTGAGTCGACTCTCTTTTAGCTCGTTGCCGAAAAAGCACCCCAGCATTTTGCCCAATTCCTTCTTTCCGTCGTATTTGATTTCGTGAAGCAAGCGTTGCGTGATTGTCTTCTTCTCGAAATGCAGGAAGGAGGTGGCATATTCCATTTTCACTTTGCCGAAGAAACGAGTCTCTATTGTGTTTTCTTCCATGTCGTGGAAGTGAGTCCTCGGCAAGGCGGCAATGCAGGATAGGCATAGTTGACTCTCTCCCTTGATGAGAGCCTCTCCACATCCGCAACAAGTGGCGGGGTAGAAGAGGTTGAGAAGGTCGAGCCCGATTCCTTTGAATATGCCGAAAACCTTATTGCTCATCCAATTGACCGAACACTTTCTTGAGCAGGTCTGTCGTTCTTGATGCGGCGTTTGTACGAATGTCCAACTCCTTAACGGCTACTTTTGTGAAGAGTCCGTCCAAAGCCTTGCCCGTCACGTAGTCGGCCAAGTTGGTGTTGACAGCTTGGATGGAGTTGAGCTTGTTGTAAGTGTCGCTACTTGCTATTTTCAAGGCTCCCATGGCAAGCTGTCCTGTGGATGTCGCTTTGTAGTCCGTTATCTTGTTGTAAATGCTTGATACGGCTTCCCAAGCTTCGTTGGCATCGTAGCCACCGAATTTCACATTGCCGAGAGACGTTGTGATAGTTGGGTTGAATGCGCTGACCAAACCGTTGTAGGTGTTGTCATGCAAGTAAGTCGTCGCAGCGTTGTTCGCTCCGAAAAGAATGTCTTTTCCGTCGTTGATGGACATGTTGGTGATGGCAGTCTTGAATACGCTGACAGCCTTAGGTGCAGCATCCTCGGCAGCACGGTTGATCAATGTTGTCATGGTCTCACCCAATTTCTCGTCAATGTCCAATGCGCTCAAAATAGCTCTTCCTGCTTGGTTCTTTTGCAGGGCACTGATTACGTCAAAGAGAGCATCTGCCTCGGAAGGCATAGCGATTCTCACGCTGGCGTCGTTCAGGTAGCCGTCCTCTTTTCCTAATTCTGTTGATGCCGTCTCTGCTCCGATAGAGAGAGCTTGCTTCAAAGCTTCAACAGTATCTCCTTCGCCAAGAAGTTGGCTGATAGTTTCTTCGTCGCAACTTGTGAATGTGATTGTAGAAAAGAGCAACGCAAATATGTACATGAATGTTTTTTTCATTTTCTCCTCCTTGTTAATAGTTGTGTTAAAAGTTTAACTGCAAAAATAATTGTTTTTGGGAATTTCTCTCCCTTTTATCCTGATTTTTTGTGGTGGTTTTATTTTGATTCCTCTGTTGGCGTAGATGATTTTATGTGATTTAGATGGCGCACTCTCTCAAAAGAAAAATGGGGCGCGCGTTTGTCGCACACCCCATAACTCCTTGCATTAGTCCCAATTTATGCCGAGGTACTTCTTGCATAGTCCCATGAACCAAGTCTTGATGCCCGTGGTGACGCTTAGGACCATCTGGGTTCTGGTCTCAATCTCGCTCTTGGTGAGGATGAGGTTGCCTTGGTGGATGGAGACTGAAATGTCATTGTATTCGTATGTGTTTTCGTCTTTTTTCACAAAGCCTCTTTTCACCAATTCCTCCGCAAAACTTTCCGCATCGGCTTTGGTCGCATGCTTGTAGGAAAGCGAGAGGTGAAGTGGCTCTTTGGACTCTGATGCCTTCAACAAGAAATTGGCATCGAACTCTTTTGAGTACTTGTCGTAGCACAACAGAATATCTGGCATTGACAACACATCTTGCATAAACGCGTACGAGATAGGCATTCGAGCCTTGTTCAACGACCGAGGCAGACAGATCTTGTTCAAGTTGTCGCACGCTCCGTTATAGAAGACGGTTGAGTATACTACAGCGTTGAATGTCGCATCTTTCCTCACGCTGTCTTTCTCGGTATAGCCTACAGAAGTTATCTTTAGTTGCACCTTGTCGTCAACCTTCTTTCTCTCTACCTGGGCTGATGTAGACTGATAGCCTTGTTTGGAAAGTTTGATGCGGGCGTTGAACGTGTTGGTCTTTTCGCTGTAGTTCTCGATATAGATCTCAAGGTCTTTGTTGAACGAAATCTCTACCGCTTTACCTTTTTCTTCAAAAACTGCATAGTCGCAATCGTCATAATCGATTGGCGTTTCCTTCCCGTCGATACTTAATTGCGGTTGCTCGCGTTTCTGCAAATCCACATAACAAACGTTGATGACACCAAGATCTACATCACCTCCATTGAAATTCTCCACTGCTTGGGTAGTCGTTTGTCCGTCGGGAGAAGAGATTATCAAAGTCGGGTTTGTCGCACCTATAGGCATGCGTACGATGAAGGAACCGTCGGTTTTGCACATGCTCAGTCCGGTCGTCTCTTGTTTGCCCTCTATTTCGTATTTGCAGAAAAGAGTGAAGGTGTATTTGTCGCTACATGTGTTTTTCAGTTGTCCTTTGAGAGCCGGCAGGGTAGGGAGCTTGATGTTTTGCTCGAATTTAGAGTTGCCGGGTTGCCCTTCAACATCGATGCTCACCTCAGGAGAATAGCCGTTGTAGTCGGCACTCTTCACGCTTATTTTTACCGGTGTCTCGCTTGGAATGCGGAGGCTGTAGGAACCGTCGACCTTCGTGTAGACGGAGACCTGCTCAACTGTGAGGCGGAGGCCTGACACTGCGTTGCCTGCCTCGTCTTCCACCTTGCCGTGCAATACACAGTAGTCTTTAGGATCGTCGAGGTTAACCCATGAGAAGTGGCACACCTCTCCTTTGTAAACGTCGCCATCGCGTACGGCAATACCACTCTGTTCCCACACGCCGTTCTCTTCGTTAAAGCTCCATAATGGCATCTGGTCAGGAGCCTTTCCTTCCATGCCCTCTGGAATCGGGAAGGTGATTTCGGAGGTCTTTCCTGACTTCAACTGTAATTTGTCACCCTTGTCGTCATACATCTCCACATTGATCATACCATACGAAACCAATGCCTTCTCGGAGCCTGCCGTGTCGAGCGCTGCCAAGTCGCCACCCGGCATGGTTGCCGCAAAACTTTCGACGTTCGGGTCGAGATAGAGCATCTTGAAATCCACATTGCCGGAGTAGGAGCTACCGTCTGGGCGAACTAACCCGTTTGACGGAATGTTTACGGTCGTCTTGCCCACCTTCACTTTGCTGCCCTTCGTGGCACTGAACGTGGTACTGTTACTAACGCCCTCTTTCTTTGTGGGTTGCATCACGATTTCAAGCACTTCGGCGGATGATTGGTCGCCAGATCGGACCAGACGGAAAAATCCTTTTCGGCTGAATGACACTACATACCTGTCGTCTACAGTCGAGATTCGCTCTAGACAGAAGAGTCCGTTCTCGTCGGTTTGAACCGATACGTTGGCGGATGTTACGACGACATCTTTCAGAGGTTTGCCCGTGTCGTCACGAACAATACCTGTAAGATGGTCGATGGGTTTGTCCTTTGAGAAAAAGCTACAAGATTGTATTGTAAAACAAGTTAAAATACAATAAACAAAAAGTCTGATCTTGTTTTTCATGAATATTTATGAATAAATGAGAGTTTGTGCAAATATATAACTATTAAGTCTCTTGTCAAAAAGTCCTTTGGAGCGAAGTTCTCCTATGCTTTGAGAAGGCCAATGCCTCTATTCTATGATCATTCCATCCCTCATTTGGATGATTCTGTCTGATATTTTGGCGAGTTCGGGGTCGTGTGTTACGATGACCAAGGTCTGGCCGAATCGGTTTTTCAAGTCCAAAAACAAGTTGTGGAGTTCCTCTTTGTTTTTGCTGTCGAGACTTCCGGAGGGCTCGTCGGCGAAGATGACGTCAGGATGGTTGATGAGAGCCCTTGCCACGGCGACTCGTTGCTTCTCGCCTCCTGATAGTTCGTTGGGTTTGTGGTGGGCGCGGTCCTTTATATTAAGGTATTCGAGCAACTTTTCGGCATTCTCCTCGCACTCTTTTTGAGGGCGGTTGCCAATCATAGCAGGAATCAGGATGTTTTCCAGTGCTGTGAATTCGGGAAGAAGTTGGTGGAATTGGAACACGAAACCGATATGGTTGTTTCGGAAAGAGGCTAAAGCATCCCCTTTCAAGTCCAATACGGGCGTCTCGTTGATGAGAACCGAACCCGAGTCTGGCTTGTCCAGCGTTCCCAAGATCTGGAGTAGGGTGGTCTTTCCTGCGCCGCTAGCCCCCATGATGGTGACAAACTCGCCTTTTGAAACATGCAGATTCACGTTTTTGAGGACTTGAAGTCTGCCGAAACTTTTATTGATGTTTTTTGCCGTTATCATTGTTTGGTTTGTTGTTCGTCAAGTGTTCTATTAATTCGTTAGGAGTAAGGTGGAGATAGAATTGCCCCTCTTTGGCGATGGAGATGTTGCCTGTCTCTTCCGAAACGACCACAGTTATGGCATCCGTCACCTCCGAGATACCGAGGGCAGCCCTGTGCCTCAATCCTAATTCTTTAGGTACGGAGAGGTTCTTGGTTACGGGCAGGATGCAGGCAGCGGCCACAATCTTGTCACCTCTTACAATCATGGCTCCGTCGTGGAGCGGCGAGTTCTTGAAGAATATGTTTTCGATAAGGCGTGTGTTGAGTTCGGCCGTGAATATCTCTCCCGTTTTGATGATGTCGCTTAGGTCAGTCTCGTTTTCAATGACGATGAGTGCACCGACTTTTTCTGTCGACATGTTCTTGCAGGCCTCTACGATTTTGTCTATCTCGTCATCGTCCGTCTTTGTCTTTAACGAAGGAATGAGTTTTTCGAACTGCCTCATGACAAAATTGCTCCTTGAACCCAATAGGGAAAGTGATCGCCGGATCTCTTCACGGAAGAGGACGATGATGGCAATCACACCCACGTTCATGATCTTGTCCATAATGGCACCCAACAGTTCCATTTGAAAAACAAATGTCACTAATAGCCAAATGAGCACGAAGATAAGGATGCCGATGAAGACGCGGATGACCGACGTTCCTTTCAGCATCTTGTAGGTTTTGTATAGCAGTATGGCCACAATGGCGATGTCGATGACATCTTTTATTTGCATATTGTAAGCTCCCATGGGGCAAAGTCTTTATTCTTTCACCTTATTATATATAGGAATAGGAGAAGCTCTCTTTGGAAGAAGAGCAACTCTTCATCTTTTCGTAAATCTTGACGGTTTCCACGGCTTCTTTTACGTCATGAACCCTTAGGATGCTGGCTCCTTTCTGCAGGGCGATGGTGTCGAGTACGGTGGTTCCGTTTAGGCTTCCTTCCGGTGTGCTCTCTAGCAGTTGCCATATCATCCTCTTCCTGGAGAAGCCCACGAGGATGGGTAGGTGGAACGATTCAAAGCATTCCATGTCGTCCAACAGTTCGTAATTTTGTTCCAATGTTTTGGAGAATCCGAATCCGGGGTCGAGGATGATGTCGTTTACGCCGAGAAGCCTTAGCCGATTAACACGTTCGGCAAAGTAGGTCAAAACCTCCTTTTTAAAATCGGTATATTGAGTATTTTGAGTCATGTTTTGGGGATTCCCCTTCATGTGCATGAGGATGTAGGGAACTTTAAGTTCGGCAGCCGTCTCAAACATTTTGGGGTCCATTTCGCCTCCAGATATGTCGTTGATGATGTCTGCACCACAATCTTTTATGGCAGCTTTCGCTACGTTGGAGCGGAAGGTATCTATGGATATGATGGCATTGGAGAACTCCTTTTTGATAAGATTTGTGGCGGTTGTGACGCGTCTTATCTCCTCTTCTTCTGTTACGTCCGCACATCCGGGACGGGACGAGTAACCACCGATGTCGATGATCTTACCTCCCTGAGAGACAATCTCTTCTGCCCGTTTCAAGATGGCGGTTTCGTCTGTGCATCGGCTCTCTGCGAAGAAGGAGTCGGGTGTAACATTTAATATGCCCATTACCAAAGGTCTGCGACCGTCCCAAAGGTCTCCGTTTATGTTGAGTTTCATCTTGTGAAATGTATTTGTTGAAAAATCTTAAAAAAAATATCTCAGTTTTCTTTTCTGCAAAGATAGAAAATATATATCTTTGTCCACTGACTTGATGATTAAAATCCAAGTCGATTGGTTAAAATGTCAAATCCACACAATAAAAAGTGTGAAAAAAAGTTTTTATAAAAAAAGAATAAAATAATTAGGTAAAATAATTTCATATTAAGTACTATGAAACACGAAAGGCTTTTTAGGACTGTAATATTGTTCGCGATTTTTGGTACGTCGTTGACGAGCTGCGGTGGCGGAGACAATAAGCTCAAGAGCTCCAAATCGTCAAATGTTACGGGCTGGGAGTACAACAACAAGAAGAACGGTGGATTCCAAGTTGTTACTGATTATCATCAGGATACTCCTCCAGGAATGGTGTTCGTACAAGGTGGTACGTTTACAATGGGTCGTGTAATTGAAGATATCGTTGGAGATTGGAATAACATACCTCGAAGAGTGACAGTTGCTTCATTCTATATGGACCAATACGAGATCTCAAACTTGAACTGGCGTGAGTATTTGTATTGGATGGGTAATGTTTATCATAACAATCCTGAGTATGTAAAGGCGGCTTATCCAGATACAACAGTTTGGCGTGAGGAGTTGGCTTATAACGAGCCTTATTTGGACTTCTATTTCTCTCACGTGGCTTACAACTATTATCCTGTTGTAGGTGTTAACTGGGAGCAAGCTGTAGATTACACAATCTGGCGTACAGACCGTGTGAACGAGAAGAGAATGGTGGATGCTGGTACAATCCAATACCCAGACTTCCAAGCTTTGAAGGGAAATACGGATGCTGCTGATATCGCTCAAAACCAAGTGTTCAATACTTCTAAGTACATCATGAAGGGTGATTATAAGCCAACTGAAGGTAAGAAACCTTTGAAGGATGTATACGGAAACGCAAGAAGAACAACAATGTCTGACGGTATTCTCCTTCCTAAGTTTAGGCTCCCAACCGAGGCTGAGTGGGAATACGCAGCATATGGTACAAAGACTATCGAAGGTGAGGAAAATTACAAGGAGAAGAAGATTTATCCTTGGTATGGTCACCAGATGAGAAACCCTGCTAAGAAGGTTAGAGGTGAAATGCAAGCTAACTTCGTCCGTGGTCGAGGTGATATGATGGGTATGGGAGGAAAATTGAACGACCATGCTACGATTACGGCTCCTGTTTATGCATTCTGGCCAAATGAGTTCGGTTTGTATAACATGGCAGGTAATGTTAACGAGTGGGTATTGGATGTTTATCGTGTATTGACAAGTGATGACGAAAGCGAGTACAACCCATTCCGTGGTAATGAATATGTTTCTCCTGTATTCGAGGAGACTACAATTGATGGTAAGGCTGTTCCAGTTCCAAAGGTTGACTCATTGGGTCGTGTAATCTTCGCTATCCCTGCTGTTAAGGATACTGAGATGGACAAATACGTAAGACTTGATGTTCGTAACTACAAGGATGGTGATGCTGCCAGTGCATTGGATAGAAATAAGTGGAAGGATATAGGTGATCCAGACGCTTTGACTAAGAAATTGTACAACCCTGATACTGACGCTGAGAGTATGTTGACTTCTCAAATCTCTAATACAACTCGCGTTTACAAGGGTGGTGGTTGGAAAGACCGTTCTTACTGGTTGAACCCAGGACAAAGACGTTACTTGGAACAAAAGTTGAGCCGCAGCGACCTCGGTTTCCGTTGTGCAATGGGTAAGGTAGGTCCTGAGGATGATAATCGATAATCAACAACAATAAATATTGAAAGAGCCCCAATTTTTTGGGGCTCTTTTGGTTATGTAATAATGCTCTATGGAGATAGAAAAAATTTATGAACTATATCAGTCACATCCATGTGTGACGACCGATACGCGTAATTGCCCCCAAGATTCGATTTTCTTCGCTTTGAAGGGCGCTTCTTTTAATGGGAATGAGTTTGCTGCAAAATCGTTGGAGTTGGGTTGCTCTTATGCTTTCGTCGATGAACCTCGATATGCGGACGGCAACCGAATCTTTTTAGTGGATAATTGCTTGACGACGTTGCAAAATCTGGCCCGTTATCATAGGGAACAATTGGGAATTAAGATTGTCGGAATTACGGGAACGAATGGAAAGACAACGACAAAAGAGTTGGTCTCTACGGTTCTCTCAAAAAAGTATAATACGCTTTATACGCAGGGAAACCTCAATAACCATATCGGTGTCCCTCTTACATTGCTTCGATTGAATAAAAATCATGAGATGGCGGTGGTGGAGATGGGGGCAAACCATCCGGGCGAGATTAAGACTTTGGTCGATATTGTCCGTCCTGATTATGGCCTTATTACGAATGTCGGAAAGGCTCATTTGGAGGGTTTCGGCTCTTTTGAAGGGGTAATCCGGACGAAGGGCGAGTTGTATGACTTTCTTCGTCTCCATGGCGGCATGGCATTCTTGAATTATGACAATGAGAATTTGAGGCGGATTTCCAATGGACTCTCTTTGTTCAAGTATGGTACCTCCTCGGATTATGATGTTTCGGCTCAATTGATAGGTGCCGATCCTTTCCTTTCGTTGTCATGGAAGGGTCATCGGATAGATTCTCATTTGATTGGTGCTTACAATTTCGAGAATATGATGGCTGCCATTGCGGTGGGTACCTACTTCGGCGTCGCTGAGCAGGACATCGTGGATGCTCTTGGCGAATATGTGCCTCAAAACAATCGTTCTCAGTTGAAGGAGACTTCCCGTAATCGTTTGATAGTGGATGCTTACAATGCTAATCCGACGAGTATGACAGCTTCCCTTACGAATTTCTTGGGGATGAACTGCGAGAAGAAAATGTTGATTTTGGGTGATATGAAGGAACTCGGTGCGGAGAGCCGTGCCGAACATCAGAGAATCGCTGATATGTTGAGAGGCCAAAGCGTGCATGCTTTCCTCTTGGGCCCTTGCTTTATGGAGACGGATACGGATTGCCCGAAATTCGCTTCTACGGAAGAGTTCGCCCAATGGCTCAAAACTCATACTATAGAGGGATTCACGATACTGATAAAGGGTTCCAATAGTATGAAATTGACAACCTTGGTTGATTTGTTGTAATTTAAGTATACTGCGCTATGTCTGATTTATATTATCTCTTGGCTTTCGTGGCGGTCTGTGTGCTTTATTATTTCCTTGATAAGCGTAGAAAGGCTTCAAGGAAAGAGACGCCGTCGCCTGTCGTGACTTCACAAGAGGAGGTGGCTCCTGTGGAACCTCGTAAAAAGGAACGTCCGGAAGGGTGCTGCGGCGCCCATGAAGTGTGCGAAAAGGAGAGCTTGATAAACAATCGTGTTGATCCGGATTATTATGACGACGAGGAGCTGGATGCCTTTGCTGGGCGTACGGCGGATTCTTATGACGATGATGAAATTCGTCTTTTCTCGGATGTCTTTTATACCCTAAAGGATTATGACGTGGCGGGATGGCTTAAAAGTTTGCAGGTTCGTAATGTGGAGTTGCCTCTCTCCCTGCGTGATGAGGCGTTGATGATTGTTCAAGAAAGAAGATATAAGAATCATGAGTGACCGTTGCAAGTATTGTCTGTTTTATTTCCTCTATTGGCTTTCCCTTTTCCTTTTTTTGAAGCCGATTTTCCTGCTGTTTCATTGGAGTGACTCCTCTGCCTTCTCTTTGGGTGAGTGGTGGGGTGTTGTCTATCATGGGTTGCCGATGGATTTGTCTGCTGCGGCTTATTTCTCTGCCGTAGTGGTTTTGGTCCTCTTGGTCTCTTCCTTCTTTTCTGACAATGATTGGCTCGACCGCTTGATTAAAGGGTATACGTATGTCGTTTTGCCGTTGGCTCTTTTGGTGGTCGTGGCTGATTTGGCATTGTATTCTTGTTGGGGTTTCCGAATTGATTCGACCCCTCTCTTCTATTTGAAAACTCCCAAGGAGGCGCTGGCCAGTGCTACGATTGGACAATTTGTAGGAATGCTCTTGCTTCTCTTGGTTATGTATGTGGTTGCTTTCTGGCTCTTCCGTTTTATGCACAAGCGGGTTTTCAAAATCAGGGGCCGGAATGTCTTTTATGTTCTTCCGTCACTTCTCTTCGCCTTTTTGATTGTCTTTTTCATTCGAGGCGGATTGGGTGTTTCGACGATGAATGCGGGAAGGGTATACTTTAGCAATTCAGTCTTCTTGAATCATGCAGCTATCAATCCTGTTTGGAATTTCATCTATTCGCTCTCTCGAAACGATACGTTTGAAGGACGGTATTCCTATTATAGTGAGGAAGAGGCTGTTGCCTATTTCTCTGAGATGGTAGAGCCTGCCTCGGATTCGACTACGCTCTCTCTGTTGAAGACCTCTCGTCCCAATATAATCATGGTGATTCTGGAAAGTTTTGGTAGTACTTCCTGTGAGGCGTTGGGTGGAGAAAAGGGTGTGATGCCTAATCTGAGTTCTCTTGCCTCTGAAGGGGTGCTGTTTACTCGTTTTTATGCGAACAGTTTCCGTACGGATAGGGGATTGGTTGCCTTGTTGAGTGGTTATCCTGCGCAGACGACTACCTCCTTGATGAAATATCCCAATAAGAGCCAAAATGTCGCAAAGTTCCCGCTCTCTTTAAAGAACGCTGGGTATAACCTCTCTTTTTATTATGGAGGTGACGACAATTTTACGAATATGCGTTCTTATTTGGTGATGTCTGGGTTTGAGAAAATTGTTAACGAGGATGATTTTTCAAGTGATGAGATGTCGGAAAAGTGGGGTGCCTATGATCATGCTTTATTCCGACGTGTCATAGAGGATCTTCTACAGCCTCAGCAGACTCCATTCTTCAAATCGTTGCTTACGTTGAATAGCCATGAGCCTTTTGACGTGCCTATGCATCGGTTTGACAATGAATATTTGAACGCTGTAGCCTATACGGATAGTTGTTTGGGCGTTTTTGTCTCAGATTTGAAGCAAATGCCTTTATGGGATAGTACGTTGGTCATCTTTGTGGCAGACCATGCTTACCGCTATCCGGATACATTGTCGGGCTCGGATGAGGCGCGTCATCGCATCCCGATGCTTTGGCTGGGTGGTGCGTTGAATGATACGCTTAGGGTCGATACGGTGGCTTCCCAGATTGACCTTGCGAGGACGTTGCTCTCGCAACTTGATATAGATGCTTCTGATTTTAAGTTTAGTAAAAATATATTCGGCAAAAATTCTCCGAAATTCGCATTCTATGCTTTCAACGATGGGTTCGGTATGGTTTCGGATAGTGCTCTTTCTATTTATGATTGTGGCGCGGAGAAGAGTTTGGTGGAGATGGATTCAACCCTTACCATAAAAGGAAAGGCTTATCTCCAGTCTTTATTTGATGATTTGTCAAAACGATAGTTATGTCAACAGTACTTTATGATTCGGTTATTTTCGGTCCGGTGAAAAGTCGCCGATTGGGTGTGTCGTTGGGAGTCAATTTGCTTCCTGTGAATGTGAAGCTTTGCTCGTTCGATTGTATCTATTGTGAGTGTGGCCTTGCCCAAAAAGGAGTGACAGGCAAGCAACCGACGAGAGACGAGGTTCGTGGGGCTTTGGAGGATCGTTTGATGCGTATGCATCAGAATGGCGATCCTTTGGATGTCATTACATTTGCCGGCAATGGCGAGCCTACGTTGCACCACGAGTTTAAGCAGATAATCGAGGATACGATTCGCCTTCGCAATGAGTATTTCCCCAATGTGAAGATTAGCGTCCTTTCTAATGCGACAATGCTTCATCGACAAGATGTCGTAGAGGCGTTGAAAATGGTCGATAATAATATCTTGAAGTTGGATTCTGGAATTGAGGAGACAGCGCATTTGATTGATTCGCCTCATCAGCCTCATTATTCAGTGGCATCTACGGTGGAGGGGATGAAACAGTTCCATGGCGATTTTATAATGCAGACGATGTTCCTTCGGGGAACTGTCGGAGATAGAGTCGTGGACAATACAACGGACGAAGAGGTGTCGGCTTGGATAGAAGTGGTTAAGCAGGCTGCTCCTAAAAAGGTGATGATTTATTCCATTGATCGGGAGACTCCAATCCAGACCTTGGAGAAAGTCGCCAAAGAGGAGATGCAACTGATTGCAGACCGGTTGCGATCTTTGGGTTTCTCTGTCGATGTGGCATAAAAAGTGTCAGTGCCTACGGGCGTGATGCTTCTCATCTGACGATATTTTGAAGGGAGTGCTCTTGTCTCTGACCAAGAGGAGGTTAGGGTGCTCTCTTGATGATTTTTTTAGGGCTAGAAAAACTTTTTTCTGGCAGAATTGTATCTTATGGCATTATATTTGAGATAAGAGATGCGGGTTGGTTGGTAAGTTCCTTGGATTATGCCATGAAAAGGCATCGTTTTTCTCGGGAATTGTTCCTTGTCGTTGGAAATCTTTTGATTGTTTTAGTTAATTGATTTGCTTCGATTAATGTATTTCGGAAATTATTAGTTAGAAAGATTGTTATTTGTCAAAAAACTATAAAAGAAGGAATAAAGTTTGTTGTTTTTGTTTTAAGATATAATTTGCAGTATTAAATTTGTATGTCAAAATCATAAATAGTATAGTGTATGGAAGATTTCATGTTGGATTATGAATTGGTTTTCGCTGTGATTAGCGGGAAAGTGTCAAGTGCAATTAATCGCCGTATGAGCAGGGATTTGCATTCGGAGGGATTGGAGATCACTCCAGAGCAATGGTCAGTGCTTATGTATTTGTGGCAACAAGACGGTGTTAATCAAAGAGAAATCGCTGATGCTACCTATAAGGATAAACCGAGCATCACAAGATTGATTGACAACTTGGAGAGAATGGGCTTGTTGTTCAGAAAGCAAGACAATGTAGACCGCCGTACGAACAAGATTTTCTTGACTAAGGAGGGGAAGGAATTGCATGAAAAAGCGCGTGCTACAACTTTGAAGACTATGCATGCGGCTCTTGACGGTTTGTCAAAGGATGAGGTTGAACAAGCACAACGTCTTTTGAGAACTGTATTCAGAAATATGCAAGATTCTTCTGCAAAGTCTGATAACGAAGATTGATGAAACGTTTCTAAAATTGATTTTATTATGCGTGCGTGGATATTTTCCATGCACGTTTTTTTTGTTTGTATGCTTGCTTTCTTCTATTCCCTAGAAGATTCTCTTTGTCTTTTCTGATCTTCTTTCTTCGCTTTGTCAGGACCCTGAAAATAGAATGTCGTGTCTTCGGCAACGATGTTGTCAAAAACACGACATTTAATATAGTCGGATTTTGCCCCTGTTTATAGGAGGGTTGTAGTCCTATCGAACATTCTTTTTAAGAAGTGAAATATCCGATGCATTCACCTTGTTATCATTGTTCAAATCATATGGATTCTTTGCCTCTTCTTTAGAGAGCAATTCGCCAAAATTCTCCCAGTTTTGGGCGGTAGAATAGGTGGCTTTTGATGCCGTTGGAACAATGAGTTTTGCCTTCGCATAGACTTCGTCGGTTAATGCTCCATCCGATAGGGTTGGAGGAACTCCGGCGCCTGCTTCTACAGTGGTTATTCCTTTCGCTGCAGCGAAGGCGTTTTGACCGATGTATGTCACTGAAGCAGGAAGAGAAAGGGTCCTGATAGCAGTGAAAGATTCGAAGGCATTGTCTCCAATCTTAGTGATTGCTTCTCCCACGAAAGAGATGGAAGTGATGGTGGACCCTAAATCGCTCCAAGGTGCGTCATTTGATGAGTAATCATCCATGTCGCCACTTCCGAAGATAATCAAGTTTTTGTTCTTCGGTGAGTAGTAGAGGTTGTCCCCGCATTTGCCCTTCGCTATCACGATTTTTTCTTCTGCGAAGCCCGCTTTGGAGAAAACAGTTTTTACATTCAAATCCGATACATATACATTAGCTCTTTCTTTTACCTTATCGGAGAAGGCAGTCGATGGAATGGCTGCTACGGAAGATGAATAGATATTGGTGATAGATGCCTCTGCAAATGCGTATGCTCCAATAGTCGTGACACTGGAAGGGATATTGAGATCCTTTATGGTAGAACCTGCCATGGCATACTCCCTGATGGTTGTCAATTCATTGGTGATGGCCGTTTCAATGGCAAGGACAAGCGTTTTCCTGTCTGACGTATAGAGGGCGTTGCAGAACTTGCCGTTGGCATCTGTGGAGATGAAGGAACCTCCATTTTGAGCCTCTATATGAGTTAAAGAGGAACCCTTGAAGACATATGGTGCCAACTCTTTTACCGTATTAGGAATACACAAGGATTTTAAGGAGGTACATCCCTCGATAAATGAGGCATTGATGGTCTCTAATCCGTCAGGAAGAGTCAGCGTTTTTAGGGCAGTGCAGTTCTTGAATGCCTCAGAGCAAAGTGAGGTGATACCCTTTTCAATCACCACACGTTTAATGTAAGTTGCCATGTCTGACCATGGGTGAGATGTGACATCTCCTGAACCAAAGATGGTGAGGACTCCTTTGTCGAATAGATATGAAGCATTTTTTCCACAAGAGGAAATCGTCTCTACATTGGTGAAGCCCATCTTCTCGTAGGCTGTTTTGACCTTGGCCGTTGTCGCATAGACCTTTGTGGCGAGAAGAGTTGCTGGAATCTCTTTCTCGTAGATTGTGGGTTCGTTGGCTGCATAAATAGCCGTTGCTGATGTCGGCCAGCTATTCATGGTCTTAACCGAAGCCGGAATGGTCAACTTCCCGACAGAGCCATTGAAGGCGGAAGTTCCGATTACTGTAAGGGATCCCGGAAGGGAGATGTTTGTAGTAGTGGAAGGACAAATGTGCAAATCAACATATCCCATATCGAAAAGCATGTTGAGTTCTTTCCCGTCAGCATCTCTTGATGTGTATCGTTTGTTGGCAGGGTCGACCGTGACTTGTTTCAAAGAGTGAGTGCCCCATGCGTCAATTGAATTTACAGAGGCAGGAATCTCGATTTGGGTTATGCCTGTGTTCTCGAATGCATGAGATCCTATCTCGTTTACCATCAAAGGTAGGGTTATGCTTTTCAAATTCTTACAACCAGCGAAAGCGTAAGAACTGATGCTTGTCAATTCGTCAGGAAGTCTAACTGCTGTTATGCTATTCCTGTATGCAGCCCATGGCTGTTGGTCTGCCCCTCCAAAGTTCCACATGGTGCAAGGGACTCTGTTGTTGCTAGTGTTCCTAATGATAAGGGTGCCGTCGTTGAAATCCCAAGACAGGGTGTTACCACAATTCTTGTAGATGACATTCTCGAATTTTGCCGTTCCCTTAAAGAATTGGTAGATGGCGTCTGCTGTGGCAGGGTCATCAGAAGTCACATGGATACAGAGATCCCTCTTGGAGAGACCAGCCAATTTCTCTTGTTCGTTGAATGCTGTCGTGGCAACAGAGAGTTTCTTAAGCCCCATATCCCCATCAAAAGGATTTATGCCTATTGACGTAATGTTGCTATTCAATGAGAATTCGCTGAAGCTTGCATCTTTGAAAGCGTACGAGCCAATGCTTTTCACGTGGGCAATGTCAGAAGACCCCTCGTGATGAATGGAAGAGAGGGAGATGCACCCCGCGAATGCATAGTCGGGGATGAGCGTCGCCGAAGCTGGCAATTGAACCTCTTTGATCTTGGTCTTGATTGCATTCCAAGGGAAGGCGTTCTCTTCGTATGCATAGATTTCGCCGGTTCCTGTAATTGTCAATTTGCCTGTTGCATCGTCAAAATGCCAGTTCAATTGGCAGATGTCGTTGTCGCAGTTGGAGACGAAGACATTCGATTCTGACAAGCCTGCAGCCAAATATTTCTCCCTCTGTGCGGCTGTCTTGGCCCAGACGATGCAACTTTTCTTCTGTGTGGCAGAAAACTGAGATGTGTTAATCTCAGCAGAGGATTTGTCTTCTATGCTTAATAATGAAGAACTAAGTAAGGCGTCTTTCCCAATGTGAATTATATGGGAAGGGATTGTTAAATGTCTCATTTTAAGCCCAGTTAGTGCGCTGTCTCCAATGAAAGTCAAATTAGGGAAAATGTCAAAATTGAAATTTGTTAATGCTGTTGAGCCATAAAAAGCTTTGTTTCCGATAGTGACAATGCTATTCAATGAGCCTCGTATATCGGAAAGCATGGACATTCCCGAAAAAGCATTCCTTCCAATAGAAGTACATTTGTTAGAAAAAGAGATGGAAATAATCTGATTTTTAAAAGGTGACCATGGTGTTTTCTCTTCGAAATCATACATGTTGCCATCCCCCGAAATTAATATAGAGTCTTGGCCTGCAGAGAAATGCCAATATAATTTTGGACCACATATGGAACTGAAAGACTGAGCGACAATATTCTCTAAATTGGCTACTGTTTTCTCGTTTGAGGCTGTCGCAACACATGTGGTTTTGAGAACAGGGTCAAATGCATTTGTTTTGATTTTGACTTCTTTTGTGCCGGACATATATATAGATTTCAATCCTGAAACATTCCCAAACGCTTTAGATTCTATAAGGGTCAGCCCCTTGCATCCAGAAATCGATTCTATAGTTGAACATCCATAAAAGGCTCCTGATCTAATGGTCGTAATGTTGTCAGGAATATATAGTGATGTGATCCCAGTTATTGCTGCGATGATTTCTGTGCCTGTTGCATCAAGAATGAATTTTCTGTCAGAGGAAACTTTGAAATTGTCTGATTTGTTAACAGAAAAATTGGTTACTTGTGAGTAAGAAAAGGCTCCTTCTCCAATAGAAACACAACTATCTGGAATCGAAAAAGACAAAAGATTCGTTCTTGAAAAAGCATAATCGCCCACTACTTGAACGGATGCTGGCAATCCATAAGGTTTGTCATACGTATCATCTAACTCTATTGAAGAAAAGTGCGGGGCGTCGAAAAATGCATAATCTCCCACTATTCTAAGAGTCGAAGTCCCTACAAAGGAAATCTTTCCTAAATAAGGTAATCCAGCAAAAGCGTATGTTCCGATTTTTGTGACTCCTGGTTCTATGATGATTTTCCTGATTTGTTGTTTGTATTTGTAGTATGGATAAAATCTTTCTATGCCAATTGTGTCGCTTGGGGCATTTTCTGGCTCCAAAATACCAGGCGCACTACCGGGACATGCCGATATGGTCAATACACCGGCACCATAGGTCCATACGCACGAACCAATGACATCTGCTTTCACTCCCCATACGGAAAGCAGAGAGAAAAGCGACAATGTTAAAAATGATTTTACAAACCTCTTCATTTAACTATATTTAGATTCATAATAATAATCACACCAAAGCCTGAAACAAAAATGCCTTTCTTGAATGTAAAATCCTTCAATCTTACTATCTAAGTCAGGCCCTGATAAAAACCCTTTCACTTCGTTTATGCTAGAGGGTGTTTCCTGTGGACACACCTTCCCTTGATGGGTGAAAAAGTTCCACTCCACCATATCTGCTGCAAAGATAGGGAAAAAGCGCGTATTTGCGGTATGGAATCGAACAAATATGCTATTTCTTGATAATTGTCTTCCCTTTGGGGCAAAACTGTTGGTCCTCCGCTGTCCAATTACGTCGATTCTATTCGATGAGGCGAGCGTAAGGGATTAAATACCCAATGGAAAGCCCGTAGTTGAAATTTCGTTCTGGGTAGCTGTAGTAGTTGACGAAGAGACTCGCTGCGATAAATTTCATCTGGCCCACAAGCGATAGTTCGCTGAGGTACTCGACATGGTAGGTGGCATCTCCATCGATGGTGAAGAGCCCCATGGTGTAGGGTTGGTAGTATCCGTTCGGAAGAATTCGTTTGAAAGGGACGAAAAGATAATTCTCTGATCGGAGGTGTACTCGATTGTTGAATTTGAAAATGGGTTTGACGCCACCGGCTAAAAAGCATGGGGAACGGAACACGGGGTTCAAGTTGACCATGGAGTGGGGCGTAGGTTCAAAGGCGGGAGTCATCAGAATTGTCTCCATGTAGTTTTCGGTCAACTCTTGTGTTGAGAAGGCTCCTTCTAGGCATGAACCCAAAGAGAGGTGACGTGTCATGCGAAAATATTGGTCCCAACGGGCGCGAACCTGCATCCACGATTCGTGTTTGGTGAATCGATAGCGTGCGACATCATTCTCGGAACGAAGGAATACGGAATTCTGACGATTTCCTGTGGCGTGTTGTAGCAAGAGCATGAGTTCTCTTCCTGCAATCGGATATTGCTTGTGAGACAGCGTGCTTGATTGAATGCGAAAGGCTGATACGAAAAGGTGGTGGTCGGTTCGGTTTCGCTCGTCGGCTGGAACGTCATATCCTAAGTATTCGTTGGAGATATTGCCGTAGCCCCAACCTAACTCCATCTTGCCTGTCATCAAAAACGGAAATCCTAGTTTGAGCTTGCCATACGTCTCCAGACTGGAGGATTCGGAAGGAATCTCCGCTTCATAGAAGGGTGACTCGTCTTGGAAGTAGGAGAAACGATGAACATTTCCGACTAACTTTAAGTAGATCGGATAAGTGGTCGTTAGGTCTACCCTGGATTGAAGGTGCAGGTCGTTGTAGAAACGTCCGAATTGACAACCTACCTTCATGCTGTAAGGGAAATAGTAAATTCCTTGGTACTCGCCACCGAAATAGAGCAAGTTGGATGATGACGAAGATACGTTTCCTCCCAAATCAAGGAGAATGTTGTCGTTGAGCTTGACATCTAAGACCAAATTGAACGTGGTGTCGGCTGGATTATAGACCGCATGTGGTATGATTTCCGCTATCTTTTTGTCGGATAGTAGCTTGTAATAGTTCTTCTTGAATTGGTCAAAGGAAAAACGTTCGTTTCCAGTGTGGAACGATTTCCGGATGTAATATTTTTGTTGCTCGCTTACTCCATTGATTTCGATGGAACGGAAAACAAGGTTGGGCAGTTTGGATTTGTATATTTCCCTGCGCAATTTTATGTTTTGTCTGTCCACACGGCGTGCGACGGATGCTTTGATTTCTGCAATATGTGCCTTGGTCGAATCGTACCCGGCACGACTTAATTCGTGGATTCGTTGGAAGTCCAACAACCCGACGTTTTCGAATTGGAAGTCGAACAAGAGACCTTTGCTTTTGTCTATGGAGTAGTCTGTCTTGTTCATAATCATATTCTCCAATTGTAGTATGATGTCTGTTTCGTTTGGCTCTAGGGGATTGGATGAAACATTGCTGCCGATCATGTAATCGGGTGCGAAATCGGATTCCATAAGGTCTACCGGGAAATTGTTGTAGATTCCGCCGTCGAATAGGAGGTGCCCATTGATTTGGATAGGTTTGTAGACCAAAGGGAAGGTCATGGAGGAGCGAACAGCATCGCCCAAATCGCCTTTCCGATGGAGATATTCCCGTTTGTTATGCACGTCTGAGGCCACACATCGGAAGGGAATAAAAAGTCGATCGAAATCGCCTTCGCAAAGGGCTCCTGCTTGTGCGTAGAGTTTCATGAAGGCAATGTTCATCTGTGTGGGTCCGATGATGCTCGAAGGCAGAATGTGTGTCTCCAATTTCATCGAATCGGAAAGATGCATCTTGATGTTGACAAACGCAGGGGTAGGGTCGTTCTGCTTAAAGTAGTAGGTGTCGTCTTCGTCGATATCGTTGCGTTGCCAAGAGGTGAACTCCTCGGACGCAACCAAGGCTTCCATCTCGTCTGGTGAGAATCCCATGGCGTAAAGGGATCCGATGATGGCTCCCATGGAAGAACCTGCAACGTAGTCTATTGGAATGCCCTCCTCCTCTAAAGCACGAATGATGCCGATGTGCGCACAACCTTTTGCGCCACCGCCACTAAGCACCAATCCAACCTTTTGGGCTGAAAGGGGAAGAGAATAAATAAGCAAAGTCAATATGATAAAAAGGAGGCGATACACGGAAAACTTATTTGGAATGTCCTGAAACCATTGTTTGGACAGAATAAAAAACAAGAGTTTCGAAAAACTCTTAGTACCCTATTATTAAAAGAAAAAGATGAAAAGATAGAGGGCTCCCTGTGTTGTTCACCCTCTATCTGTGGTCATTTATGCTTATTTGAAATTAGCAACGACATCGATGTTGCCTTTCAAGGTTTGCTTCAATCTTGGGCTTTCGCTACCGTTGCTCCACTTCTCGAACGAGTAGCCTTGGTTAGGCTCTGCCATGAGGAACAAATCCAAGAAAGATTGTGCATTCTTCTTCTCCGTCAAGAAGTCGTCGAAGGCCTCTGGCAAGCAAGTCAAAGAGACGTTACCCTTAGAGGCATCGTTGCTCTTGATGGTGATCTTACCCTTGCCTGTCATCTCCAAAGAACTCAAGTTCAAACGAACCAAAGCACGTCCACTGACATCCGTAGCGGTAGCAGGGATGGAGAGTGACTTCAAGTTGTCGCACTTGTAGAAAGAGTATGCGTCTACAATAACAACGCCTGAAGGAATTGCATAGCTAGACTCCGTCTTACGTGGAGAGTAGAGCACCAAACGAGAGTAGTCCTTGCTCATCAATACGTTATTGACAGAAGTGAAGTTTGAGTTGGCTGCATCCACTTGGATCTCAGTCAAGTGTTCACACTTGTTGAATGCACGCTCCTCAATACTTGTCACTGATGCAGGTATTTTTACAATGCCGAGATTGTTGCAATCGCTGAATGCGAAGGCTCCTATCGTTTGAACTGTCTTAGGGATGGCGTAAGAAGAGTTCTTCTTGTTCATTGGATATTGAACCAACTCCTTCTTGTCTTTGCTCATCAAGACACCTTCAACTGAGGAGTAGAACTTGCCTCCGCCGACCAAGATAGACTCCAAATTAGAGCATGAACGGAAAGTTCCTGCAGGAACGACCTCCATGACAGCTGGAATCGTAACAGTCTTGAATTTCGCACCAATGAAGGCCGAAGCGTCCATGTCTTTCACTGTTGCAGGAATCACATAAGCAGCGTCTGTCTTTCCCTCTGGATATTTGACGAGCGTCTTCATGTCCTTGTAGAAGAGGACGCCGTTCTTTGCAGCATAAACCTCATTCTTTGGATCAACCGTGAACTCTTTCATGGAAGAACACATGGAGAATGCGTATGGCTCGATAAGCGTAATGTTGTCAGGAATTGCAATGCTTGGAAGCGTTGCGCAGCCCATGAATGTGCGCTTTGGCAACGTGGTGATGCTTGTTGGAATGTTGGCTTGTGCCAAGCTTCTACAGTTAGAGAAGACGCCTTCGCCCATAGCGGTCAAGCTCTCAGGCAAAGAGATGGCCAAAAGGCTTGAACATCCAGCAAATACAGAGTTGCCGAGAGTCGTCAAGTTCTTAGGAAGGGAAACCTTCTTCAAGTTCTTACATCCAGCAAAAACTGAGTTGCCAATCTCAAACATACCCGTAGGAAGTTCTGCCTGCTCCAAAGAGGTACATCCGTTGAATACTTGCTCCTCAATGCCGGAAACACCATTCTCGATGGAAAGGGTCTTGATGCCCATCTCGGCAGGGAAGAAGCAGGTTTGCTCCACGCCATTCACCTTCTTTGTGTACATCAAATTCTCCAACATGCCCTTACCGTATATGGTCAAGTTGCCATTCTTAACTGAGAAAACCCAAGTGAGCGAGTTATCCACAACAGCAAGTCTTTCTACGTTCGGATTGGAAAGGATTTTCTCCTTTGCCACGGAAATCAACTGCTTAGGGATGGTGACATTCTTCAGGTTTGCGCATTTCGATAAAGCGTTTCCTTCCAAGCTCCAAACGCTTGCTGGAAGTTTAAGGGTTTCCATCTTGTCGAAATTGTCAAAGACAGCATCTCCGATCTCGCGGACACCATCTTCCACTTCAACCTTCGTTGCACCCAAAGCTGACAACGAATCTTGGCGAATCATCTTTCCGTTTCCTTTGACAACCAAAGTGTTACTAGACGATGTGAAGGCCCACTTCACGTTTTCGCCACATGTGCCTGCTGCGTCAGCCCAAGTTATTTCAGGCATGATGAGCATAGAAAAGGCCATTCCGGCCACATAAGTCCATTTCTTACAATTAGCCATACTTTTTTTCGTTTAAAATTCGTTTTGTTAAGCAAATATACAAAAAATAACGACCACAAGATTGGGTCTGAGAAAAAATCAAGCAGGGAAAAAAATAACAAAGAGCAAGACATTTGGCTTGCTCTTCCCTCTAGGATTTACTTCGTTATTCACCAAGTGTTGGCAAAGAAGGGCTATCATCCAAATTCAATGATGATGCTGCAATAACGCCTTCTAGTTCCAATTCTACCACCTCAATTTGTGGTGTTTCATAAAATTGTCTCATTTTATTGTATTTTAAATTGTTGATAATTCTTTTCCTGTCGATAAATTTCGCATATTAATATGCAAAACTAAGTTAATCTCTTCATGTGATAGACAGAACCCCATAAAATCCGATTTTACAAATTTTTACGATGTTCTTTTATGCAAATATATCAAAAAAATCAACATTGTATACTTTTTCATTTGGATTTGGAGAAATATTTTTCTTCCATTTGTTGTGCGGCAACCCAATTGTCTCTTTTTTTTCCTATGAGATTTTCTTTGAAAAACAAAAGTAGAATGGTTCTATTTCCTTATAATCCATATGCTTACCTCGTAAAGTAGAAAGACGGGCAATGCGACGACAAGAAGCGTGAAAATGTCGGAAGTGGGGGTTAAAATAGCAACCACTACGAGGATGGCCACCCAAGCGTGTTTCCGGTAGTGCGCAAGCATGCTGGAGGTGAGAAATCCTAATTTGCCCAAAAGCCAAGAGACCAAGGGCAACTCAAAAAGGAGTCCCATCATCAGGCTTAGGGTGACGAATGTGCCTATGTAGGAATCTAAAACGATTTGATTCTCAATTTGTTCGCTGACTTGATAAGTGGCTAGGAAGCGAAAGGTGAAGGGGAAAACTACATAATAGCATAGGACAACTCCCGACAGGAACATTAAATAGCCTCCTGTGACTACCCGTTTCAGATAGAAGCGTTCTCGTTGATAGAGGGCAGGGGAGACAAAACGGAAGAGTTCGAATAGCAGATAAGGAAAGACGAGGAGAAAACCTGTGTAAAAAGAGACTTGTACGTGGGTCAAGAATTGCTGGGATAGCTGTGTGTTGATGAGGCGGACGGAGAACTCGCTCTCGGGAGCTTCGACGGCGAATATTTCGGATAGTCGCGCCAACATCCGATAGGTCCAAAAGTCAGGTTCCTTCGGTGCTAAGAGAGTCGAAAAGAGTTCTTCCTTGAAACAAAAAGCAACCATGCTCACAAGTAGAACACCTGCCAGCACTCGCAATATAACGCCACGAAGGGCATCTAGATGGTCCCAAAACGAGGCTTCTTCGCTCATTCCTTTTTTTCTTTGTCGGCCGTCTCCTCAGCCTTCTTGTCAGAGGAGCCTTCCATCCCTTCCTTGAAACTGCGGACTCCTTGTCCTAATCCACGCATCATTTCAGGGATTTTTTTGCCTCCGAAAAATATCAAAACGACTAAGAGAATGAGGAGAATCTCCTGCATCCCTAAGCCTCCAATAAAAAGCATATTCATAACTATATAGTTAATTGTATAAACACATTGCCGAAATTAATCTTTTCCTAGATTAACCACAAGATATCCTCCAAAAATCTGCAAAAGCATTCCTGGCCATCCTGCCAATTGCGTCTGCCATGCGTGTGTCAAGTCTCCACGAATCAATAAGTCGGGAATGCCTCCCAAGAGGAAACTGCACAAGACCACTAAGGCAAACAGTGGCAACGTGGCTTTTTGAAAATGGGCGGATACCACTCCGGCAACCAAGGCCAAAACTGCAGAACGGGACATCACCACCGGTAACATGATGCCTGCTGGCATGCCGAATAGGAAATGGCTCGTCAAGGGTGAAAAAATAGCCGTCAATAAACCTACTTTCCATCCATATTTATAGGATCCTACCAGCGTGAAGAAGTAGATGGGCAACCAAACGGCACCCGTGCCGAAATAGTGAAAAATCTGAGGGAAGATGACATTGGCGATGACCAAAAAAAGAGCCGTCTTGTAGGTTCTCCAATCGGAATAATCCAATGAATAGAGTCCCAATGCTGTCGTGTTTTGCATAATAATCTATTTTTTTTTCGATTCTTGAAGTTTCTTTAGTTGAAATGGTGTGCCTTGGAATTTCCCGTAAGCCTAGATGTTAATTCTTTGAACTCTCCATCCTTTTTAGGAAATCAGAGATGAGAGGCAATGCCTCCTCTGCACTTTGGATGCCAAGGCATAAGGATTCGACGGGGCACATCCCGTTTCTTTCTCTGTTTTCGATGGACGGTACTAACTGTTGGTAGTGTACGGGAATGCCATTGGAACGGAGCATGTCTAGTGCTGGTTCGCTGATAAGGTCTGCGTAGACTTCCATCACTTTCCCTAGTACCATTAGGGATGCCGCACCTTTCCCGACTACCTTGTCTGCTACCAAGGCTCCTTCCATATAGTTGGGGTCTTCTGTCAGCAACCCATAAAGATCTGTGACTCCGCGACGTGTGAAGGTCCGCAGAAACTCATCTTTCATCATCACTAAGGAGAAGCCTCCTCGGTGAAGAAGGTCGATCTGCATCTGGCTTACTCTCATAATGATTCACGTTTTAGTTTTTCAACATAATCTCCGATTCGGTGCAACTCTTCTGGAATCTTGATGCCTTGAGGACAGGCGAACGTACATTGACCGCAACCGATGCAGTGGTCTGCTTGTCGCAACTTTGGTACGCTACGGTCGTATCCTACCAAAAAGACTTGTCGTGCCTTCCGGTAGTTTTCGTCTTGCGTGTTTTTCGCGATATATCCCTCAGTCACACATTTGTTGTAATGGGAGAAAATGGAAGGTATGTCGATGCCGAACTCACAAGGCATGCAGTATTGGCACCTTGTGCAAGGGACCAACGGATATTCAATCATCAGCCTTGCCGTCTCGTCGTGCAAGAACGAGAGTTCTTCTTCCGTCAATGGAATCAATGGGGAGTAGGTCCGCAAGTTGTCTTGCAGATGCTCCATATAGGTCATTCCGCTGAGTACTGTCAGCACGTTGGGAAAGGTTCCCGCGTAGCGGAAGGCCCACGAGGCGACACTTGCCTCCGGATCACGTTGCTTCAAACGTGTGGAGAGGTAGTTGGGCAACTTTGCCAGCCGTCCGCCTAAGAGAGGTTCCATGATGATGGCTGGGATGTTCCGTTTCTCCAATTCCGCATAGAGGTATTCTGCATTCGTGTTGTTTGGGTTGACCTCTTTTGCATAATGCCAATCGACATAGTTCAACTGAATCTGGACAAAGTCCCACTTGTATTTATCGTGCATCGACAGCATGTAGTCGAATACCTTTATGTCGCCGTGATAAGAGAATCCTAAGTTGCGGATGCGTCCCGCTTCTCGTTCTTTCATCAGGAAGTCCAGAATGCCGTTGTCAAAATATCGTGCTTGGAGGGCCTCCATTCCATTGAGTTGTGTCCCATCTTGCGCTGTGCCCGATTGGCCGATGGCATGGAGCAACATATAGTCGATATAATCGGTTTGGAGCTCTTTCAATGAGTTGTAATACATCGCTTTCGACTCTGCTTCTGGCCAATAGGCGGAAGAGAAATTCGACAGCTTCGTGGCAATGTAGTACGTATTCCTTGGATGACGTTTCAAGGCAATTCCCATGGCATGCTCCGAACGTCCTTTGCAATAGACTGGTGACGTGTCAAAGTAATTGATACCTTGCGCTAAAGCTAAATCCACTTGGGCATTCACCTGCTCTTGGTCGATTTCGTCTTCCGTATCGCGTGCGCTGCCGTTCTTGACGGTGGGGAGGCGCATGCAACCATAGCCTAGTATGGACACCTTGTCTCCTGTCGAGGAAGAGACCCGATAGGTCATGCCTCCTGCTGGTACTACATTCTTATGTGTTCCGCCGTGTTCCTCCTTGTTGGGACGACACCCAATTAGTGAGGTTGAGGCTAAGAGTGTACCTCCACCCAACAGTTTTAAGAAGTTGCGGCGGCCTTCCCTGTTTTTGCTTTTATTGTCTTCTGACATAGCCTTGAATTTTAGGATTTAGATAATCTTGTGGACTTGATGTCCTTCCACATAGATGGCACTGAAAGGTCTTGCAGGACATAAATTCTCGCAAGCTCCACAGCCGATGCATCGTTCTTCGTCGATCGCAGGTATTTTGATGGACGATTCGTCCTTCGGATCGGATGGAACCATCGTGATGGCTCCTGTCGGACAGTGGCGGGCACAATTGCCACAGAGTACACCTTTCGTGAATGCTATGCAATTGTTCTTGATGAAGACTGCGTGGCCAACTTGAATGGACGATTTTTCTTCCTTCGTGATTGGCTGGATGGCTCCCGTGGGGCAGACTGAGGAGCAACGAGTGCACTCGGGCCTGCAATAGCCACGCTCATAAGAGCTTTCCGGCTTCATCAGTCGACTCAGATCGGAAGAGGGTCTCAATACCTGGGACGGGCAAGCTGAAATGCACAATTGGCATGCTGTGCACCGAAGAGCCAAGTTGTTGATGCTCAATGCTCCTGGAGGAACGATGGGCGTTTGCCTATTGGGAATCTGCTTGTCTTCTATGTAAGCCAAGCCTCCATCTACATGTTTCTTCGCAGCCTTGACGGAGGAAGAGGCAATGAATAATGCGGAAGCCGTCAGCATGGAACGTCGGCCCATATCCACTTCTCCCGATTTTTCAGAAGAAGTAGCCTTGGTAGGCCTTCGCCTATAGGAAATAGCCTTGCCTTTACAGACCTCCATACAGTCCATGCAAACGACACATCTGCTATAATCAATCTTCCGTTCTGCGGGATTAATGCAAGAAGATTTACACCGACGCGGACAGAGTCCACAACCGATGCATTTTTCCTTGTCTATGACTGGAACAAAGAGGGAGTGTTTCGACAAAAGACCTAATATTGTACCGACAGGACAAATCGTATTGCAATAGGCACGTCCGCTCTTCCACGACAAAATCGCCAGAACGACCAATGTTAAAAGCGCTATGACAAAAGTGGCACCGCCTTTTATCCACACATCCACCGAATAGATAGCATAACTATCCATCTTTTCAGCCCAATCCGCTAAAAAATTGTTCGCCCACCGATAGAGGGGAGAAACAAACGTAGCTACCATCCGTCCATATGCCGCATAGGGGTCGATTATTCCTACCCAAGTCTGCAAGCCAAGGACAAACAAGAGAAGAGTAACCCCAAGCATAGTATAGCGCAACCACGATTTGGCAGGAGTGAACGAAAAACGGAACCTTCCCCGCTTGCTCAATCCATGAATCCATGAAACAATATCTTGGAATATGCCCAAAGGACAGATGATCGAACAATAAACACGTCCGAACAACAGTGTCAATAACAATAGGAATAGGAGGGAGACTACGTTCAAAGCCAAAAGCGCAGGCAAAAACTGAATCTTAGCCATCCATCCTAACCAGAAATGGGCGGTTCCTGTGAAATCGAGAAACAAAAGGGTGAGTGACAAAATGGCTAGGATGGCCAAAATTACTCTAATCCGTTTTACCATAAATTTATCTTCTATATTAATCCATGCATCATCTGCAAAAGTAGGAATTTATTGGATTTATAGCACTTCCTGAAGTGAAAAAACGTTTGGAAAACATCAAGAAAATCTCTCTTTACGTTTGGAGAGGACAACTTGAAAAAAACTCCTGATTTTCTAAGGCTGTTGTTCGTTTTGTTGTTGATTGTCGTTCTTGATGTAGAACACGTCTTTGAGAAGCTGGGAATGAGAAAATTTACTTACCTTTGTGTGGTGTATGGAAAAGCAGGAAAGGCTCTTCCGAAAATGCACAGCAGCAACAAGGTGAAACTCGGGTTCGGATCTCTTTTGAACCCGTCTAATAACGAAGAAAGTATGGAAATAGTCATGTTAGGCACGGGGTATGCCATGGCGGAGAGGTGCTACAACACTTGTTTCGCCCTCGTCAACGGTGAGGAGGCATTGCTGGTTGATGCAGGAGGCGGCAATCAGATTTTTGGACAATTGGCGAAGGCTGGGATCCCTTATGAAAACATTAGGGCGATGTTTATCACCCATGCCCATACTGACCACATTCTGGGGGCAATCTGGCTAGTCCGGAAAATGGCGGCTTTGATTCATAAGAAAAGCTATACGCCTCCCTTCCATATCTATTGTCACGAAGAGGCAGCCGACGCTTTGCTGCAGATTTGCCGTTTGACCCTTCCTGCCAAGTTTATCCGTGAGTTTGGAGAGACGATTATTCTTCATACGGTAGGGGAGGGAGATACGGCTAGTGTGGCTGGCATGGAACTCACTTTCTTCGATATCCACTCCACCAAACTGAAGCAATTTGGTTTCCGCTCTCTTCTTCCTGATGGGAAGCGCCTTGCTTTCCTTGGCGATGAGCCCTACAACCCAGAATGTCGGCGGTTCGTGGAGAATTCGGATTGGCTTCTGTGCGAGGCTTTCTGCCGATATGAGGATCGGGAAATATTCCATCCTTACGAAAAGCACCATAGCACTGTGCGTGATGCGGGGACGATTGCCGGCAAGTTGGGCGTCAAAAATCTCCTCTTATATCATACGGAGGATCGGAGTCTGGATTCCCGTAAGGAGAGCTATACGGCAGAGGCCAAAAGCGTCTTTGGCGGCAATGTCTATGTGCCGTATGATTTGGAACGAATTAGGTTGTGATTTGTTAGGTGCTTAGGGAGGTGAGGGCCAACTTGAAAAGCGCACGTCCTCTTAATAGCGTAAGGATATAGTCTTTTAACTCTTAATTTTTAGTAAGATGGATTATTTGAGTATACTGACTGCATTCATGGTCATTTTTGCCGTGGTCGATACCATTGGCGTATTGCCGGTCCTTGTGGACTTACAGAAAAGTGGAAAAACCATCCATGCCTACAAGACGACTGCGGTCGCCACCACAATCTTATTTGCCTTTCTTTTTGGCGGAGAGTGGATTCTCAAACTCTTTAAGGTGGACCTCTCCTCGTTTGCTGTAGCAGGAGCCATCGTTCTTTTCTTCCTTTCCCTCGAAATGATCTTGGAGACCCATATTTTCAAGCAGAACAATACGGACGATGCGACGGTTATCCCGATCGCTTTCCCCTTGATTGCAGGCCCCGGTTCCATCACCACACTCATCGCCCTTCGTGCGGAGTATGAGTTGCCGATTATCTGCATTGCATTGGCAGCCAATATGTTGGTGGTTCTTTTGGTGTTGAAAATGTCTACAAAAATCCAGCAGTTCACCGGGGCGACCTTCACCTATATCATGAAGAAGTTTTTCGGTATCATCTTGTTGGCTATGTCTGTGAAACTCTTCACGTCCAATATATCGGCATTGTTACAAAATTAAAATTTAGCCGTATAATCACCTGTAGGATAGCCCAAAGGTGAGCGTAGAAATGCACACAAGCCCCTAAAGTGTGCATTTTTTCATCCTTTTTCTTTTTTTTTCATTAATATTGAGTACTTTTGCACCGCAATTCCTGTAAAAGGCATTGCTATGTCCTTTCGGAAGCGTTGGCGCATCGGGAGGAAAACGAATTAAGTATTTTATAAACATATAGAAAATTAAACATGAGTTTAAAGATCGTAGTTTTGGCGAAGCAAGTACCGGACACGCACAACGTGGGGAAAGACGCCATGACGCCAGAAGGAACGGTAAACCGTGCGGCTTTACCAGCCATCTTCAACCCAGAAGATTTGAATGCATTGGAGCAAGCTCTTCGTTTGAAAGACAAATTTGAGGGCTCTACAATCTCAGTTGTAACCATGGGACTTCCTAAATCGGCAGAGGTAATCCGTGAGGCCTTGTTCAGAGGTGCAGATAACGGATATGTGATTACAGACCGTTGCCTTGGAGGTGCGGACACTCTCGCAACGAGCTACACCATTG
Source organism: Paludibacteraceae bacterium (assembly GCA_017553575.1). GTDB lineage: Bacteria > Bacteroidota > Bacteroidia > Bacteroidales > Paludibacteraceae > RGIG10190. The sequence goes on along the minus strand of JAFZKQ010000048.1, from coordinate 3,543 downwards.
CTCAAGCCATCAAAAAGATCGGCGACTTCGACATCATCTTGGGCGGTCGTCAGGCCATCGATGGTGATACAGCACAAGTAGGTCCTCAAGTGGCTCAGAAATTGGGTCTTCCTCAAGTAACTTACGCAGAAGAAATCATCGACATTAAGGATAGACGCGCTACCATCAAACGTCACATTGACGGTGGTATCGAGACTGTTGAGGCTCCATTGCCATTGGTTGTTACAGTCAACGGTTCAGCAGCTCCTTGCCGTCCTCGTAACGCTAAGCGCGTGATAAAATACAAGAAGGCTTCTTGCCCTGCTGAGCGTACGCCAGACGACGCAGCAACGGAGGCTCTATTGAAGGCTAAGCCATACCTCAACATCAACCAATGGGGTGCAGCAGACATCAATGCAGACCTCAACCAAGTAGGTAAGGCAGGTTCTCCTACAAACGTAAAGGCAGTCAAGAACATCGTCTTCCAAGCAAAGGAAAGCCGTACGATGACTGGCAGCGACGCAGACGTAGAGAGCCTCATCGTAGAACTTTTGTCTAACAACACTATTGGCTAATTTAAGAAATGAATAACGTATTTGTATATTGCGAGCTTGAAGGCAAGACAGTTGCCGACGTTAGCTTGGAGCTCCTCACAAAGGGCCGCAAATTGGCCAACGAGTTGGGCGTTAAATTGGAATGTATCTGCGCTGGTGCAGACCTCAACGGAATCGAGTCACAAGTTTTGCCTTACGGCGTAGACAAAGTGCATGTTTTCGACGCTAAGGGACTCTTCCCTTACACGACCCTCCCTCACACGGCTTTGGTCGTAAAACTCTTCCAAGAGGAGCAACCTCAAATATGCCTTATGGGTGCTACGGTAATCGGCCGTGATTTGGGTCCTCGCGTATCTTCTGCTTTGACAAGTGGTTTGACTGCCGACTGTACGCAGTTGGAAATCGGCGACTTCGACATGAAGGTGAAGAACGAAAAGGGTGAAATGGTGGACAAACACTATACTCAACAACTTTACCAAATCCGTCCTGCTTTTGGTGGTAACATCGTTGCTACGATCGTAAACCCAGAGCACCGTCCTCAAATGGCAACGGTTCGTGAGGGTGTGATGAAGAAGGAGATCCTTGACAAGAACTATAAGGGAGAAGTGGTTAAGCACAATGTGGCTGACTATGTTTCTGACGCAGACTACGTGGTAAAGGTTATCGACCGTCACGTGGAGAAGGCAAAACACAACTTGAAGGGTGCTTCGATTGTGGTTGCCGGAGGTTATGGTGTTGGATCTAAGGAGGGCTTCGACCAATTGTTCGAGTTGGCTAAGGAACTTCACGCAGAGGTGGGTGCCAGCCGTGCTGCTGTCGATGCAGGTTTTGCTGACCACGACCGCCAAATCGGTCAAACAGGTGTGACTGTCCGTCCTAAATTGTATATCGCTTGCGGTATCTCTGGACAAATCCAGCACATCGCCGGAATGCAAGACAGTGCCGTGATCATCTCTATCAACAATGACCCTAACGCTCCAATCAACAAGATTGCAGACTACGTCATCAACGGAAACGTAGAGGAAGTGGTTCCTAAGTTGATCAAGTATTACAAGAAGAACTCTAAATAAGAGTCTTCCCCATTATTCATGTAATTAAAGATATAAAATGGCTAATTTCTATAAAGACAACGAAGGATTGAAATTCCAACTTTCTCACCCATTGATGAGAAAAATCGTTGATTTGAAAGAGCGTAACTACGCTGACAAAGATAAATACGACTATGCCGCAGCAGACTTCGAGGATGCAGTCGACAACTACAACAGGGTGTTGGAGATTGTTGGCGAAATCTGCGGTGAAATCATAGCTCCAAATGCAGAGGGTGTTGACCACGACGGTCCGCAAGTTGTTAACAACCGCGTCATCTATGCACCTGGAACACAACAAAACCACGATGTGTTGGCACAAGCAGGCCTTTACGGTATGTCTTTGCCTCGTCGCTTCGGCGGTTTGAACTTCACGATGGTTCCTTACGTCATGGCTGCTGAAATCGTATCACGCGCCGATGCAGGATTCGCTAACATCTGGGGTCTTCAGGATTGTGCCGAGACTATCAACGAGTTCGCTTCTGAGGAGATCAAGAATGAGTATTTGCCTCGTATCAACAAGGGCGATACTTGCTCTATGGACTTGACTGAGCCTGATGCAGGTTCTGACTTGCAGTCTGTTATGCTCCGTGCAACGGAAGGCGAAGATGGTTGGTGGTATCTCAACGGTGTAAAGCGTTTCATCACCAATGGTGACGCTCAAATCAAGCTTGTCCTTGCTCGTTCTGAGGAGGGTACGACAGATGGTCGTGGTCTTTCTTACTTCGTATGCGAGAACCACAAAGACAACTCTATCAAGGTGCGTCGTATCGAGAACAAGTTGGGTATCAAGGGTTCTCCAACTTGTGAGCTTGTCTTCACTAACGCAAAAGCAAAATTGGTCGGCTCACGTAAGATGGGTCTTATCAAATACGTAATGTCATTGATGAACGGTGCTCGTTTGGGCGTCGGTGCTCAATCTGTAGGTCTTTCACAAGCTGCTTACGAGGAGGCTTTGGCATATGCTAAGGATCGTCGTCAATTCGGCAAGGCTATCATTGAGTTCCCTGCTGTATACGAGATGATTTCCGTTATCAAGGCTAAGTTGCAGGCTTCTCGTGCATTGCTTTACGAGACAACTCGTTTCGTAGACGTGTACAAGGCTTGGGAGGCTATCTCAAACGAGCGTTCCCTCACGAAAGAGGAGAAGGCAGACTACAAGGAGTACCAAAAGTTGGCAGATGCCTATACTCCACTTTTGAAGATGTTCTCAAGCGAATATGCAAACCAAAATGCTTACGATTGTATCCAAGTCCATGGTGGTTCTGGTTTCATGAAGGAGTATACTTGCGAACGTCTTTATCGTGATGCTCGTATCCTTACTATCTACGAGGGTACTTCTCAATTGCAGACTGTGGCTGCCATCCGTCACGTGACGACAGGTACTTACCTTAGCCAAATGTTGGCTTACGAGGCAATGCCTACTAGCGCAGAGTTTGACGGTTTGAAGGCTAAGTTGAAGGAGATGAGAGCTAAGTATGAGGCTGCAGTTGCCCGTGTTCTTGACAACAAGGACAATGAGGAGTTGGATTTCTTGGCTCGCCGTTTGGTGGAGATGGCTGGAAATATCATCATGGGCCACTTGCTCATCATCGATTCTTCCCGCGAGAACCTCTTCAGCGAATCAGCTAACGTTTATGTTGCTATGGGCGAGGCTGAGGTTGAGAAGCACGCTAAGTACATCGCCGAGTTCAAGAAAGAGAATTTGGCATTCTTCAGAAAATAAATTAATATTTTCTTCTAATAAAGGAGACGGCGAGGGCAGAGATGTCTTCGCCGTTTTTGCTTGTTCGCCCAGCACGAACGTACTCTAACGGGTGTAAGTCCCCAAGCCGCCCTAACAGTGGGAAGGCTACAGCCGAAAGCAAGGGTGTCCATCGTGAGGTGGAATCTGAAGGAAGCCGTAGGCAAACATCTGACCCGAC
>JAFZKQ010000047.1 GCA_017553575.1 Paludibacteraceae bacterium | reverse complement strand
CTCCCTTCTCAATAAGAAAATGTAATAAAAAAACTATATAAATGGAAAACAGATGGGTTTTTACCCCTTTGTCACCAGAACAGGAAAAGCAAAAAGGGCAACTTGCCGAAGAATTGGGTATCAGCCCTATCCTTTGCCAACTGTTGGTACAGAGAGGTATAACAACGTTCGACGAGGCCAAACGCTTTTTTAGACCTCAACTGGACGATCTTCACGATCCATTTCTGATGAATGACATGGAAAAGGCGGTTGACAGACTGAACACCGCCATGGGTCGTAAAGAGAAAATCCTCATCTATGGGGATTATGATGTAGATGGGATAACTGCGGTTGCCCTTGTGTACAAATTTTTGCGGCAGTTCTACTCGAATGTGGACTTCTACATTCCCGACCGTTATACGGAGGGGTATGGCATCTCCTACAAAGGAATAGATTTCGCCGCACATCACAACTTCAAGTTGGTCATCGCCCTCGACTGCGGCATCAAAGCCGTGGAAAAGGTCGCCTATGCGAAAGAAAAGGGTGTGGAGTTCATTATCTGCGACCACCACACGCCAGACGAAAAGTTGCCGGAAGCCGTGGCCGTACTCGACTCCAAACGGAACGACTCCCACTATCCCGACCCGAACCTTTCAGGATGCGGCGTGGGATTCAAGTTTATGCAGGCTTTCGCCCTCAACAACCAAATTCCGTTCGAGAAACTGACCCCCCTACTCGACCTTTTGGCCGTCAGCATCGCCTCCGACATCGTTCCTATAAACGGGGAGAACCGAATTTTGGCCTACTACGGACTAAAACAGCTCAACTCAAATCCAAGTTTGGGCATCAAGAGCATCATCGAAGTATGTGGCCTAGCGGACAAGGAGATTACCGTCAGTGACATCGTGTTCAAGATCGGGCCTCGCCTAAACGCTTCTGGCCGTATTCAATCAGCCAAAGAGGCGGTCGAACTGCTGATCTCAAAAGACCTCACCTTCGCCAAGGAGAAGAGCGCCTGCATCAACGAGTACAACCAAACGCGAAAGGATTTGGACAAGAGCATCACCGACGAAGCTTATGCCGAATTGGAGAACATGAAAGACTTGGCCGACTCCAAATCCATCGCCATCTATAATCCGAATTGGCACAAGGGTGTCATCGGTATTGTCGCATCCCGTTTGACGGAGATCTACTACAAACCGACTATCGTCCTCACCCAATCCAACGGATTCGCCACCGGCTCAGGACGCTCCGTCCAAGGCTTCGACATCTACAAAGCCATCGAGTCGTGCCGCGACCTCTTGGAAAACTTCGGAGGCCACATGTATGCCGTGGGTCTCTCCATGAAGGAGGAGAACGTTCCTGAGTTTAAACGCCGATTCGAGGATTATGTGGCAGAAAACATCCGTCCGGAACAAACGGAGCCTCAAATAGACATCGATGCCATCATCGATTTCAAGGAGATCACGCCAAAGTTCTTCCGTCTTCTAAAACAATTCAACCCATTCGGACCGGAAAACATGAAGCCGGTATTCGTCACCAAAAGAGTGTTCGATTATGGGACAAGCCGTGTCGTCGGCAAAGAGCAGGAGCACTTGAAGCTAGAACTCATCGATTCCAAATCGGAATGTATCATGAACGGTATCGCTTTCGGACAATCCGAATTCAACGCCCAGATCAAAGCCCTCAACCCCGTCGACATTTGCTACACGGTGGAGGAGAACACCTTTAACGGGAACACATCGATACAATTGATGATCAAGGACATAAAATTGGCAAACAACCAAGGGGGACTTCCTTTCTAAGGAAGCCATCCCTACAAATTCTCATACGGTGAAAATAGGTTTAGTTCAACAAGCAAACAGCGCAGACACAGCCGCCAACAAAGCAAAATTGGCAAACAACATCCGCCAATGCGCCAAAGAAGGGGCAGAACTCGTCGTACTCCAAGAGTTGCACAACGGTCTCTACTTCTGTCAAACGGAGACTCCTGACAATTTCGACTTGGCAGAGCCAATTCCAGGCCCTTCCACCGATTTCTTCGGTGCATTAGCGAAAGAATTGGGCATTGTCATAGTCCTCTCCCTTTTCGAGAAACGGGCTGTCGGCCTATACCACAATACAGCCGTAGTTTTGGAAAAAGACGGCACCATAGCTGGCAAATACCGGAAGATGCATATTCCTGACGACCCCGCCTATTACGAGAAGTTCTACTTCACACCAGGCGATTTGGGATTCACACCTATCCAGACTTCGGTCGGCAAACTAGGTGTATTGGTTTGTTGGGATCAATGGTATCCCGAAGCAGCGAGACTGATGGCTTTGGCCGGAGCCGAACTGCTCATCTATCCGACGGCCATCGGTTGGGAAAGTACCGATACCGAAGACGAGAAGGCAAGACAAAACAATGCTTGGATTACAGTGCAACGAGGTCATGCCGTGGCCAATGGACTGCATGTCATAGCCGTCAACCGAACCGGTTACGAACCGGATCCTTCGGGAGCGACCAACGGCATTCAATTCTGGGGAAACAGTTTTGTGGCTGGTCCCCAAGGAGAGATCATCGCACAAGCACCTCAAAAGGAAGAGGCAAACCTTGTGGTAGAAATTTCCAAAGAACGTTCCGAAGCCGTACGCCGCTGGTGGCCTTTCCTTCGGGACAGACGCATTGACCAGTTCCAAAACCTCACACGTAGGTTTATCGACTGAACAAGCTAACAATGAGTGCTAAAATTCACCGTTTTAGCCCCAAATAGAATGGTGGGTTGAAAAAACATCTCGGTGCTTTTGCTTTGTTTTTTACAAAACCCACCCAAAGTAAACATTTAGAATTTTGATAAGACACAGATATGGCAGAAACGAATTTTGTTGATTATGTAAAGATTTATTGCCGCTCGGGCAAAGGTGGAGCCGGCTCTACGCACCTCCACCGTGAGAAATTCACACCCAAGGGAGGACCTGACGGAGGCGACGGAGGACGTGGAGGCCATGTCATTCTGAAAGGAAACAAAAACTATTGGACGCTCATTCACTTAAAATTTGAGAAGCACGTCATTGCCGGACATGGAGGAAGTGGAAGTTCAAGCCGTAGTTTCGGAGCCGATGGAGAAGACAAAATCATCGAAGTGCCTTGCGGTACAGTCGTTTACGACGCTGAAACAGGAGAATTCCTCTGCGACGTGACGGAGGACGGACAAGAGGTCATCCTGCTTAAAGGCGGTCGAGGAGGCTTGGGCAACTGGCATTTCCGCTCAGCGACCAACCAAACGCCTCGCTACGCCCAACCGGGAGAACCAGCTATCGAGCGTACTGTCGTGATGGAGTTGAAGGTCTTGGCGGATGTGGGATTGGTAGGCTTTCCTAACGTGGGTAAATCAACCCTGCTCTCCGTCGTATCGGCAGCCAAACCTAAGATAGCCAACTATCCCTTCACCACCTTGGTACCCAACTTGGGCATCGTACCCTACAGAGACCACAAATCGTTTGCCATGGCAGACATTCCAGGAATCATCGAGGGTGCATCAGAGGGGAAAGGCCTCGGCCTACGTTTTCTCCGCCATATCGAACGGAATGCCATCCTTTTGTTCCTAGTGCCCGCCGATTCCGACGACATCATGAAGGAATACAACATTCTTCTCAACGAGTTGGAGCAATACAATCCGGAACTACTGGAGAAGCAACGAGTCTTGGCCATTTCAAAATCCGACATGCTCGACGAAGAATTGATGGCAGACATCGAGAAGACCTTGCCGACAGATATTCCCCACGTATTCATCTCTGCCGTCTCCAACATGGGAATCACGGAGTTGAAAGATATCCTTTGGGAAGAGTTGAGCAAAGACGAGAACCGCCACGTCACCATCAGCCATCGTCCTATGGATGTCTCCTTCATCGAAGACAACGACGAAGATTTGGAAGTGGAGTTCGAGGATGACGATTATGAGATCGAAATAGACGAAGAGGAGGATAACAAATAATCCAAGAATATGCCAATCACATTGGAACAATGCGATTTATTTGGCAGACAAGAAAATCTGCGCCACTTCTTCACCACGGTGGAGGGTGGTTGCAGCAACGGCAACTATTCGACCTTCAACTTAGGTGCCTATTGCGGTGACTTGCCTGAAAATGTAAAAGCCAACAGGAAAATTCTCTGCCAAGAACTGAACATCAGCCCGGAACGGCTTATCGTTCCACGGGAAATCCATAAAGACGGCATCTTTCTGATTGACGAATCTTTCTTCGAAAAAGACGAAGAGGAACGAATCCAAACTCTTTTGGAAAGCGATGCACTAATCACCCGTATGAAGGGAATCTGCTTAGGCGTAACGACAGCCGATTGTGTCCCCATCCTACTCTATGCTCCCAAAACGAAAATTATCGCAGCCGTCCACGCCGGTTGGCGGGGAATAGCCTGTGAAATCATCGCAAAAGCAATCGAATGTTTCGAGCAGATGGGAGCTGAACGAGACGAACTCATTGCCTGTACAGGTCCTTGCATTTCCGTAGACGCATATCAAGTAGGGAAAGAACTAATCGATGGATTCTCCCTCGTATTCTCTGCCGAAGAGATGTCTCAGATTTGCATCAAAAAAGGAGACGGTTTTCATGCCGATCTAAGAAACGCCGCCTACATTCAACTAAAGAACGCTGGCATAGACGCGAAAAACATATCTATCCATTCAGGCTGTACCTTCTCCGACAAACGCTACTTCTCCGCCCGACGACAGACCGTCCAATCCGGCAGGTTGTTATCGGGAATCCTACTGATTTAGGAAATTCCGCCAAGGTTTCAGCCAACCAGCAAAATCCCCTTGATTCCTAATTCACAATCACCTCAATCGTTTTATGGTTGGTCTTGGAGTTAGTCCCCTCTATGGAAATATCCGTGATATAGAATTTTTGTCCTTTAGAAATCTTTTTCAAAAAATTCAGCATTTCATCACTAAAAGAGGAGGAACGGGAACGATACTTCACGCAATTGCCACTATTGCTGAAACAAAGCAAAGAGAAAGCCTTCACCACCATGTTCATTTCGTTGTCAATGAAACAGACCTCCTTAAATAAAGATAGACTATCCTTGGAAATGGACGCCCCTCCAAAAGTGCCTCCGCCAGCCAATTTAACAAAAGCCCTTTGGTAAACTTCGTGAGGACTAACTGTATATTTCGCCACGCTAAAAGCAGCCGAAGGAATTCTCACAAGAGGGTCCTTGGCTATTGCCCTCACATAGAAAGATTGCGACTCTTTCAATCTTTTCAGATTATTACGAATAAAGGCTGAGATACTATCACCTTCCCCTTTATAGGAGGGCGGAAGACACATAGCATCCGTAAGAAGAGAGACTGAATACTCCTTAATAGGAATTTCCTCCGCATCATAAAAGTTTTTTTTGGCGACGAATCGAACCGAATTATCCAAATCCCTCTTTTTCACATTGCCGAGGCAATAATCCACTTTCCCCTCCTCATTCATGTATTCCAGAAAGAGCAATTGGGAAGAAGCCGAGAGAGGCAACACAAGCAAGAAGCATAGAAACACAAGTCTTTTCATAAACATAAAATTAATTAATTCTTAAGTAGCAAATAGCAACAATAGAAATCCAAATCTTCGCATAATTACAAATTATAGAATCATCTCCTTCCTTACCAACCGCCTCTTACTTCACCTTCAATTCCATGATACAAGGATTCGTAGGCAAAGCGACGGATGAGGTATCTTTCAAGGTAATGTTAGTAATGTAAAATGTTTTTCCATTGGGGACTTTCCTAAAAAAATCCAACATTTTATCGGAAAAAGAGGAAGATTCAGATCGAAGTAGTCGGGAGTTACCGTTATCATCAAAATAAGTGATAGAAAAAGCTTTCACCGCCAACCCTATCTTCTCCTTTTTCACAGCATCATTAACAAAATAGCAAAGCTCCTCAAATCGAAGCAAGCTATCTCTATGGATACTTTTCCCAAATCTATTTTGAAAAAGCCTACCATCAGCCAATCTAACCAAACACTCACTATTGAATCGACAGGGTTTAATTGTTTCATCGGAAATAGACACAGAGAAAGGTATCGGTTGCGTCCTACCCTTCACCTTCACCAAGAGAAACACTGACTTAGTCAGAGAAGTCCCTTTTTGCCTAGACATTCTTTTATCCTCCACCAACTCTTTGACTACATTCAGAAGCAAGTCGGTGACGCTATCGCCCTTCTGCACAAGATAAGGCTCATAGTTTCTCATAATCGAACCCTCATCCCAAAGACGAATCGCATACTCTTCAACAGTCAACTCATCTCCATGAAAAAAGTCGTCTTTCGCAACAATTCGAATAGCGCCCTTCCAATCCTTCTCCGACAAAAGATGAGCAAAATCCTCAATTCCCTGCTCATTGACATATTGCACATATATCTCCACTGGCTTAGAAATCAAGGTCGAAGGGAAAATGAACAGAAATAACATGAAGAAAATCCGCTTCATAACACAAGAGATAATTTTTTGATTTTGTGATGAGATTGTGGAAATCGAGTCCAAAGAGGTAAAAGAGACTTGGTTTACGAAAACTTCACAAGTTGATATATCTCAACAATTTACAAAACATAAATTACAAAACATAAAAATGATTAGTCGATTCCATCACGCATATAATCAACAAAAAAGCGAATATCATAAAGGAGAGTTCTGTCCAATCATTCCTCTCTTTCGTTGCCGCAGTCATAGCACCTAAGCGTTGTTTCCGAGATATATTTATGCCTTGTCACCCTGCCACAAACAGGGCATTGGACGTTGACCATAGAATAAACCTTACTCTGTGGATTCTTTTCATCCTTACCTGCAGAGGACTCCTTACTAATAATGGCATTGCCAAAAGCACCAAAAAGCAAGTTCAATAATCCCATATCGTTTCATTTTAATTAAACAACATACAAAATTAAAAAACTATGGGGAAAAACAAAGCAGGATGTTTTTTTATTGTGGAACAAGAGGTTTCGAATCAACAAAACAGGCATGGGTGTAAACCCGTACCTAAAATGTGGCATGCGACAGGATTTGTCCCCCAGTTCCGAAGGAACGGCATACCACAGATGGGTGCGAACCCATGTGTCCCGACAAAAAAAGAGAGCCGTCCAATCAAATTGATTGGACGGCTCCAATAAGATGGCGGCCACCTACTCTCCCGGTCTCCCAGTACCATCGGCGCAGGCGGGCTTAACTTCTCTGTTCGGAATGGGAAGAGGTGGATCCCCGCCGCCATAGCCACCTGTATTCGTCTTCTCGGCTCTGACATTTCACG
>JAFZKQ010000003.1 GCA_017553575.1 Paludibacteraceae bacterium | reverse complement strand
TGTTACAAAATGATCGTAGAGAAATACATAACTTGCCGATGTTTTAAACGTACTATCTTAAAGAAAAAAAGAAAGAACCATTTTCAGACAAATTTGCCCTACCTGAAATTTAACCGACAAAGGAAAAACCAGACGGAGGAGTTCTTAGCAGAGTTCCTCCTTCTTTTTTTCATATCGTGCCATAATCCAACGGAAGAGAGTCGAAATAAAGCAAGAAGAGGTTGGCAGTCGAATATTTTGCTTGTAATTTTGCATTCAAGAATAAATTTTCATTTCAAGTCATGAAAACGAATGTCATCAACCCAACAGAACAAGATGAACGCAATTACATGAAACAAGTAATCGCCATCTTGGAAAAAACCATTGAGGGACTGGACAAAGTCATCAACGCAAACGTAAAAGACCTGAAAGAATACAAGGCCTACCTTTGGGAGAACCAATCGGAATTGGACCGCGCGGAAAAGAGTGCCGTCCGCCACAATGTGACGCAGGCCGTCCTATCGAGCGAAGCCATAATGGAACGCAAAAAGAGACTCCGCAGGCAGATCGAAATCCCCTACTTCGGACGAATCGACTTCAAGGAGGCGAACGGAGAGGAGACATTACCTATCTATATAGGTCTATACTCGTTCTACGATGCGGAGAAGAACCAGAACGTGATCCACGACTGGCGTGCACCTATCTCCACCATGTTCTACGACTACGAATTGGGAGAAGCCTCCTACGAAGCGCCAACCGGCACAGTGACCGGGAACATCTCCCTGAAACGTCAATACCGCATACGCCGCTCCATCATGGAGTTCATGATCGAGAGTTCGGTCAACATCGGCGACGACATCCTCCAAAAGGAGCTGAGCAGCAACTCCGACGACCGAATGAAGAACATCGTCGCCACCATCCAACGTGAGCAGAACCGCATCATCCGTAACGACGACGCACAGACGCTTATCATACAAGGTGTGGCTGGTTCCGGAAAGACCTCCATCGCCCTGCACCGCGTGGCCTACATCCTCTATCGGCACAAGGGTGAAATCTCCTCCAAGGAGATACTCATCATCTCCCCCAACAAGGTCTTCGCCGACTACATCTCCAACGTCCTTCCCGAACTGGGCGAGGAACAGATTGAAGAGTGCGGATTTGAGGAACTCATGAGCAAGAAACTGAACGGGAAATATAAATTCCAAAACTTCTTCGAACAGGTGACCGAATTGCTCGAACACCCCGAAGACCAAGCCTATATCGACCGCATCCGTTTCAAGGCCTCCTACGAACTGCTCGGCCTGTTGGACAAGTTCATTCTCCATGTGGAGAACTCCCTCTTCGAGGCAGAGGACATCAAAGTCGGTCGGATCCCCGTCCCTAAAGAGTTCTTGGAAGAAAAGTTCAAGAGCTACCACCGCATCCCGATGCGAAGCCGATTCGACCCCATCGCCCGCGACATCATCAACGAACTACGTTTGAAATGCGGCATGGACCTCGGCACCAAGGAGAAGAACGACTTGAAAGCCAACATCAAGAAGATGTTCAAGGGGAACAACGACCTCGACCTCTACAAGCAGTTCTACGAATGGGTCGGCAAACCCGACTATTTCCAACCCAAGAAGGGACGCAAACTGGAGTATGCCGACGTGGCTCCCCTACTCTACATCAAACTCATGCTCGAAGGCGACAAAGACCCGTTGCCGATCAAGCACCTGCTGGTGGACGAGATGCAGGACTACACCCCTATCCAATACCGAGTGCTGAACAAACTCTTCAACTGCAAAAAGACCATCTTGGGCGATGCCCAACAATCGGTCAACCCATACAGTTCCACCAACTACCAGGAGATTCAACAAGTCTTGGGCGGCGAGGTCATGAAACTCTGCAAGAGTTACCGATCCACCTACGAAATCACAGATTTTGCCCAACGCATCTCCACCAACAAAGAGCTGGAGGCAATTGAGAGACACGGGGAGAAACCATCGCTCTACTGCTTAAAGAACGAGAAGGAGGAACACGCAAAAATCGGCGAACTCATCGAGAAATTCCTCCATTCCGAGAACTGCACGATGGGCATCATCTGCAAGACGCAGAAGCAGGCACAGAAACTCTACGAAGCCATCGAACACTTCTCCACCCACATCTGCATGATTACGGAGGAGAGTGCAGCCTTCTCCAGCGGTATCATCATCACGACCGCCCACTTGGCGAAAGGATTGGAGTTTGACGAGGTCATCGTTCCTGCCGTCACACCAGAAAACTACAACAACGAGATGGACCGCAGCATGCTCTTCATCGCCTGCACCCGTGCCATGCACAAACTATCCATCACGGCAAGCAAAGAGATGAGCAAGTTCATTCCACAAGAATAATCTAAGGAAAAATACCATCGTAGAGGGTGCATCAAAAATCAATTTTTGATGCACCCTCTCTGCGTAATAAATATTTCATGCCCGATGCACAAAACGACGACAGAGCCCCAGAGGAACGGCACAGAACAGCCATGAGAGAAAACCCATGACCAAAGAAATGCATTTCCAAAATATATTCCGTATCTTAGCGAATAAAACCATTTTTACATATAAACATTACGACCATGTGGAAAAAAGGAGAAGATTTAATCATCAAAGAGCAATTTTCAACTACCACCGCTCGGATTCTCATGAACCTATTTGGTTTCATCGCATTGGCTTTTTGCTTTAACAAATTGGCAGGAATGTATTATGAGACCGTTCCTATTAAAAAGGAAGGAGTCATCTTTTGTGTAATAGGCATCCTTGCCGGCCTCTGGAGCCTCTACTTCTGTTTCTTTCCCGACGAGGAGACTATCACTATCGGCAAAGAGGGAATAAACGTGGAAAGGGACGGAATCATCTATCCATGGGAACAAATCAGTGCCGCCTATACCGGAGTAGCAGAGAACGACCAAATCCGCAATAGGGAACCGCACATAAGCCTACGAAGATCCAGAAGGAGGAAAGAAACCCCGTGGTATCTCCATGTTTTCTTTAAGAGGGATAACGAGATTGTCCATAATGCGCACAGACTGAACAACTATGCCTACAACAACGATGACATCAAGGAAGCCATAGAGTATTGGAGCGGCCGCGACATCGGTGAGAAGGAGGATTGGGAAAGGGACCAATACATCGACCAGTTGACAAAGGAGGGAGTGTCAAGGCAAGAGGCAGAAGAGTCCCGAGACAGAATCAGCATCGCCACACCCCTATTCCAAAAAGCCAGCTCATCTGTAGTAGCCGCCATGGTTTGGACCCTTACACTATCGGGATTAGGTGCAGTCGTATTTGGCAAATGGAATGGTATTCCATCAGCCATCCTCCCCAAATTTGTCTATTGCCTAGTGCTTGTCGCAACCCCCATGCTTCTCACCATAAAAGTCGGGAATATGATGATAGCCCAAAAGCTAAAGAGCCTCAAGAAAAAGGCAGAGGTGGAGGTCTTGAACCAAGAAGAGTTTAACGTATGCTTAAAAACAACGATATTGGATTGTTCGATTTGTCCAACCACCATCAACATTCTCCTTGTCGTTTCGGGATTACTCATTCTATATCTAATACTCAACATAGGCGGAACTATATGAATAAGACTTTGTTTTACTTAGAAATAATCTTGGCCATCATTGTGGGTGTATGGATGGCAACGCCCGAAAAATCCGAGGAGGAGCAATGGGTGGTCTATGGCAAGGGAGGAGAAAATCTTCTGCACATAATCCGTATAGACTCAAAACTTCAGCCCCAGGAGAAGAATGAGATCCTCGTGAGCGAAGAGCTCTATCAAAAGACTGGTTTAGGAGACACCTTGCTCGATTTAAAAATTTCAGAGTATGGGGAAGGCACATTTACAATCGAACACTCTTGCGAAGAATAACCGATTCATGTAGTCAAATCGACAGATGTCGATTGTGTCGAATTGGCAGTAGAAGCATTCCCGTTGAAGCTATATTTGCCGAGACAATAAAGTGCAGGGTTCCCCAAAAACTATTCCCAAATGAAAGTGGTTATTTCTGTCCTAGGCTCCTCGCCAACCGTTTTTTTCGTTACTTCCGTTGGATAGCCATCTGCATCAAGAGTCCATGAATAGAAATATTCCTCAACATCACCCCACAAACTGTTTTTCACATAGACTGGCAAATCTCTTGACAAAGACATCTTAAATGGAACCACATTTTCATCTAGGGCAAACAGCCAACTTTCAAAAATATAATTAGATAATTTTGAAATTTTAGGAGTAGGTGTGTCATCCGTATTTGTATATTCTAAAAGGGCATAACCCTTATTATTAGCCACTTGCGCTATATTTTCTCCCTCCCACGTATAAGAATAAACGTCCTCCGTCGCAAAAAGATTATTACTAATTCTTCGATGTATCTCAATATCTTCTAGTTCTCCACTATGTCTATAATCAAAATCATATTCATAACTCTCTTTATTCTGTTCCTTTATTATTTCCCAAATGTCATAACCACTATCAATACGATATTCACTAATCCCATTACCACCAAGTGTCGTCACCTTAATTTCTTCATACGAATGCTCATAAACTCTCTTGCTGTTGAAGTCATAGTCGCCCTCCTTTCCTTGGGTTGAAACTGATATCATTTGACCTTGGGGGTCGTAATTGATTGTTTGTTCACAAAAATAGTCATCACCACTTTTTTTGATTACCTTAACCAACCGTTTTTCCGGTGCCTCAGCATCATCTTCACTCTTTTCGCAAGAACTATCGTCACTCTTTTCGCAAGAACTAAAGGTAAAAACAAAAAGTGCAAGCGCACTCAACGAAAAATAAACAATTTTCTTCATACTATTTTTTATTATTAATCATCAGAAACGTCATAAGCAATCTTTGTAAACATAGGCGTCCCAAACCGACAAACCATCGGCGCACAAAAGTAGAGAAAAAAAACGATTTTATAACATTCTAATCCAAGTAATATAAAACAAGCTGGTTTTATTCAGAATAGAGGAAACCTCTAGAGAAAAAGAAACTAGGGAATCCTACGGGAAATAAAATCAACGACCATTGCAAACCACGCTACTGCTTTCCCCAATAATAGTAGGCTATCTGCCACATTGTCTGTTCCTTCGTCTTGGATGGAAGGAAGCATTCCTTCGTGACAACATCAAGCCAAAGTCCCACACGAAGCGACCGCACGACAAAATTCTCCCCCTTATAGAATGCCAACCAAGGGGAACAAAGATAATTTGGGAAATTCTTTATGTTTTTTACAACCAAAGACTCTCCATTCGACAACTTAAAGACAAAGGTCGTTTCACGCCTACCGGTAGCATCTATCACATAAGGATTGCCCATAGAGAGGATATTGGCGATAGCGCCAGCGTCCAATGTGTTGATTGAATCGGCAAACGAATAGAAAAAGTCACGAACTCCGTTCTCCTTCTCCCGTTTTTCTTTCAATTTCTTGTCAACAAGCCCCCTATAATTTTTTTTGTCTTCCTCCGTCACTGAAAACGGAATCGTCTCAGGCTTTCCGTCCAACCCTTTCTTCACGGCCGCCCATAAGCTATCCACACCTGCCTTTTCCAACTTTTCAGGAACCCTATTGCACCAATCGGTTTTATAAGAATCGACTATCTTCCTCTCAAAATCGCCCTTTTCATTCAACTCGTAACGCACAAGTCCTTGAGATTGTGTTCCGTAGCACCCTCCTATAAACGTCTCCAAAACGACTTCCTTTACTGTCAGATTTTCCAGCCCAGCCAAGCTGCTCTCGTAAGGTTCCACCGTTCCTTGCTCACAATCGACTCTATACTTATTAAAATACCGATCAGAGACATAGTAATTTTCCTTATCCGTCCATACATTTATCATTTTACGTGGCAGAGTAGCCAAACGATACCAAGATCCAGAGAAAGTACGACAGACGACATCCCTGCCATCCGTCTTCAATATCTTCCCTTTCAACGTATCGATTCTCGAATGTCTCAGATTTTCTTCACTATACTCAATCGTTTTGTCCGAATAGAGCCTATACATCTTCACCCCTTTTTCTCCAATCGAACAGATATCGTAACTATCGGTAAGAAGAAAATAGATTTGCCCATCACATACACATTTGAGATTCTCCTCAGATAAGGTCGAACCTGAAATTGGGAGCATCGCCTCATTCACCAAAGGCTCAGGTATTTTCTGCATCCACTTTAAATTCAAGTCTGAATCAAAAAATGCGACGTTAGCGCTAGATGTAATCGCAAAAAGACCTAGTTCCGACGAACGACCGATCCATTTCAAAGAGTCCACCTTTTGCCAACAAATAGAATCCTTCCCCGACATATAGATATGCCCATACTGTTCCACAAAATAGTGCTTACCAACGGGCACAAAACACTTAACCCTAGAAGCCCCATACCTTTTGCTCTTATTGGGCAACTGGTCGCCGGGAGTTGGTATCCGAGTGAAAGAATCACCCCCATCCGTGGTTTTCAAAATCGAATTACGATGTGTGGTAATATACCCCACCTTCCCGTCTGCTTCAAAATAAATGGAACTCGTGCGATTTTCTAGATCTTTATTTGTATAGATGGGCTTTTTCGTCCATGTTTTACCTGCATCTGCCGAATAGTACAAATCCTGTTCAATATCAACGGCCCAGACCCGATTTGCCCCATCGGAATACATAGCATCAATATAAGAGGTCTGCGTCATATCATTATCAAACGACTTGCCCCCATCCACAGAACGGGAAATAGAACCCGACTGAAAAAAGGAACCGCCCAGCAAAAGGACACTGTCCTGCAATTCATATACAGTTTTCAATCCAGGCCCAAAAAGATTATCTTCATCTTTCAGCATAATGTCAGTCCACACAGAAGAGGAAAGATTCGTCTTGAAGACATTGCCTACACCATTAACGACATAACAATTTCCATTCTTAGCGACGTAAAAATCGAAAGGGTGAGCCAGAACGTTCAACCGCGCCCTCGTATCCTTGGAAGATGCGGAGGAAGTTATGCCCAAGATAAGAGATAACAGCAGGAAAACTGCCGACATATAGTTTTTCTTTTTCATCTTCAAAGAAGCAAATTAACTATATTAATATTAGTATAAATCAACACGATAAGGGATAGCTTTTCCTATTCCATCTGCCGAGAGTCACGTAATGGATTTTTCGCAAAAGACTTTCGATAGAACAAAAGTAATCAAAATAAAATAAGAATAATAAAGGAGAATGTGTTTTTCTGAGGGGGAAAGAGTTGGTGGAATAACTCAAATAAATAGATCTAATTTCCCAAAAACTTGACCATCAATCTTAAGACTATTTTTTTAAGAAAAAAGAAACAATGTAAACTAAAAAAGCATATCTTTGCAGAAAGAAAGATAGTCTTATACGTATTATTCCGATTTTTGTCATTATTTAGAAATGAGATTTTGAAAATCATCTCTATTTTATAATACGACTTCGCCTATTCTTTTTAATTAAAACAAAAAAAATGAAATTCATGTCCAATTAAATTAATTAAAACAACTAAAAAAAATTCAAATGAAAGTCAAAAAAACTTTATTTTGGGGCGGGATGCTTATGTCCGCTGCCTTAGCATTTTCCTCATGTGACAAAGAATTAGATTCCGAGAACAACAATTATCAAACAAACGGAGACGAAGATGACTACCTCGTTCCTTTCTTTGAAGTAGCGAAAGGTGATTCTATTTCAAAAGACATCTATCGTGCAAAACCTCATTCAGAAGAAGAAGGTTCCAATGAAATCGTATTCTCCGATGATGAGAACAACTCAGCCGCACTACGTGCGCTCTCAACAGGAACAGAAAACCTACGGTATATAATCGGAGTTCAAGCTCGGGCATTCAATAGTGCAGCTGAGGCTCCAAGCTGGTACCGTTCTATTCCTCACGGAAGAAGCGAACTTTATGATTACTACAAACTCAACTTCGACCTCAACGCTGGCGCAGGTGGTAAATTTATTTATTTCTACTATTGTCCAGAACAACTTGGATCAGCAGAGGAATACAACGCAAGGATAAGATCGAACTCCATGCTCAGAGAGTTAGCCTCAATGACCGAAAGGAAAAAGGGCCACTATGCAGCACAGGTAGCTTCCCAATACCGCTATTTAACAGGATACAGCTTCGAATGGCATGAAGAAGGAACAAACGGTTGCAAAGGGCAAAACACAATTGTTGAAAACCTATATCTAGGTTGGTCGAATTACTATTTGGGCACAGGAGAACAAGTTGACCTCAACGAAGGAGCTGGTGGTAGATACATCTATCTCTTCGGTTCACACAACAACAAACTTAGAGGGGCGATTAAAGCCATCGCTATCAGCGAGAAAAAAAGCGTCTCAGGTTATAGACTTGTTTCTGGCGACTTAAATGATGGTGCTGGAGGTAAGTACATTTACTTACACGCCAAAAACCAATAATTTCAAAACTTCGATTGGACACTGAATAAACAAGGGAGTGCCAAAATCAGAAATTCGCAAAATTCTTTTCGGACGATTGAAGAAGGGGCAAAATGAAGATTTCACTCATTTTTTCGGAATTCTTTCCCTTTAACATCCCGAGGATATCCGAATCTCTCGTTTTGGCACCCCTCCTTTTTCAAAAACATTGGAAATTGGAAAAACGAATAAATCCATGAACAAAAAACTAATACAAATATCCCTGCTCCCGTTTCTTCTCTGCGCCTGCTCTCAACCAAGCGAAACAAGCAAGCCCAAAGAAGAAACATTTCTGAACACGACATCCGACTCTATCGGATACCTATGTGGTTATCAAGCAGCCTCATTCCTACTAAGCCATGTGGCTTCGTTCCCCGATACGATGACTTTCAAGAGCCAATGCCTCGTCAAAGGGTTCTTAGATGCGCTAACTGCAGACTCTGCCATCCTCATCGACGGAGGAGAACGAGAGAGACGACTCAACGGCTATCACGAGATACTAAACAAAAGGAAGCACAGAGTATATATTGCTTACGGTGATAGCCTTATCCGAGAATATGCGAAGAACGACAGCACCGTCACCATGGATAATGGTGTACGCTACAAAATCTTAAAAAAAGGATCTGGGCCGACGCCATCTCCACAAGCAAAAGTACTGATCAACTATGTGGGACGAGATTTTGAGGGCAAAAAGTTCGACCAAACCCCTCATTCGGAAGCTAGATGGATTGGAGTAGAAGAGTTCAACGAATGTTTACAAAAGCCGATTCTCCTCATGCCCGAAGGCTCTGTTTTCCAAGTAGTGGTTCCACCCTACCTTTTCAACACCTTGAGTTTCGGTGAAAATTCAAGAATCAAGCCTTATTCGGCACTCATTTACGATTTTGAACTAAAAAGCATAAAAGAATGAACATAAAAATCATAGCGGCTTTCGCATTCGCCTTATCCATTCTCTCTTCCTGCGGACAAGCTCACCAAGCCCCCCGAGGAGAATATGCGTCAAAAATCACGCTACAAGACGAGACAGACAGCATCAACTATATATTAGGAGCACAATATGGTCTATTCTGCAAAATGGCCTTACAAGCAGCAGGCATAGACTCCACAGAAGAAAATAAAAGGATCGCCATGAAAGGCTTCATAGCTGGATTGAAACGAGATTCAACCAGCACAAACATTGCCTCTATAAAAGCAATCTTTAAACGATACAAAAAAGAAGAAAAAGAAAAAGAAGAATAGCAAAGGCAAGACCCGAAGGTTGCCATACACAATAGATATCATCCATCAACTATAGCTCCTTTGACAGAGTCTATGTCGAAGCCAAAGAATTTTACATCTACCTTTCAAATGTAAATTGGCAATCCTAGAAGATGATTTTCAGACAAACAAAGCTTTCTCTTCGGTTGACATATAAAATACAAGAGGAGATGCTATCTCCTCAAAAAGCATAAAAAAAGGTAGATGCATTACGCATCTACCTTCGTTCTTTTCTACTCGTCCTTTTCAGCAGCAGCTGCTGCAGCGGCCTCTGCCCTACGCTTCTTCAACTCTTGTTGTTTTCTGTAAGAATCCGAGTTATCACGACCGATAGTCTTAATCACGTAAATCGTATCTGCCTGAGGATCGTATTTTTCTACGTGCATGGTATACTCGTAACCAGCCTCGTAGTAGAAGTTCTTGAACTTGCCACAGAATGGCTCCCACTGGGATTTGTCCTTCCTACTGTATCCTTTTCTAATCTGATGGCACCTACGCATATCGTCAGTCAAAACCAACTCACCTGACACCTTCATAAACTCAGAAGGAATTGCAGAAAGAGCATAAGAACCGAACAAAAGAGACAAAATAATTTTCTTCATCATATTCTGAACATTATTAATTTACTAATTAAAAACTAAATCATCACGCCTCGCCTGAGTTGCCAAAATTAATCGGCATCGTAGGGTTGAACGTTTCGGACTCCGACTTTGATATGGGTCCATAGCGCTGCTCATATTTCGCCAAATTGTCTTGCAACGCCAAAAGAAGATGCTTCGCATGCTCTGGAGTCAAAACGATGCGAGACTTCACCTTCGCCTTAGGCACATTGGGCATAACCCTCGCAAAATCAATCACAAACTCAGAAGAAGAATGCGAAATGATGGCCAAATTGGAATAGACACCTTCTGCCACTTCCTCTGTCAACTCTACGCCCACTCCAACCGGCTTTGGTTTATTCAAATCATTTTCCATCTATAAGAAATTTAAAGAAAGATCAAGGTCAACTCCTTCCCAACTTTGCTGAACTATCGACAAATCAACACTATAAATCAACAAGATAGCAAATCCGTTCTACCACAGAGAGCCAAATTCCACAACCTTCCTTCGGTTATTACCTATCTCCAGCGAATCAAAAAACTCACTAAAATCGAGCTAAGGCCACCCGGCCAAATTTCAAGCGACTAAGATATATATAATTAGTGATTCCAACAAATAAATAAAAAACAAAATAAAAGGGCCACTATCATAAAATTATAAATTTCCCTAATGAAGGAAAAATGGAAGAGGGTATGCCTCCAAAGACATACCCTCTTTTATTAGTATCCTAGATAAAATGCCTAACCAAAAAGCATTTCGAGGAACGATTAAATATCATCTTCTACTGTCACCTCATGGCGAACTACAGGCTCCTCGTCACGCATTCTGTTTGCCTCGATGCGATCGAAGTCATCCTTAGAACCTACGATCAAGCGATCGAACTCACGTTGACCCGTACCAGCAGGAATCAAGTGACCGCAAATCACGTTCTCCTTCATACCCTCCAAGTAGTCAACCTTACCACGGATAGCAGCATCGTTCAATACCTTCGTAGTCTCCTGGAAGGATGCAGCCGACATGAAGCTTGTTGTCTGCAATGCAGCACGTGTGATACCTTGAAGGACTTGGCTTGACGTAGCAGGGATGGCATCCCTTGTTACCACCAACTTCAAGTCACGACGCTTCAACGTACTGTTCTCATCTCTCAAGCGACGAGCCGTAACGATTTGGCCTGGCTTCATCGTCTCAGAATCGCCAGAATCGATAACGACCTTCTTACCGAAGATACGGTCGTTCTCCTCCATGAATTCCAACTTGTCAACCAATTCCTTCTCCAAGAAACGAGTATCACCTGGATCGACGATCTCAACCTTACGCATCATTTGACGTACAATCACCTCAAAGTGCTTATCGTTGATCTTCACACCCTGTAGACGGTACACATCTTGAACCTCGTTCACGATATACTCTTGAACAGCTGTAGGTCCCTTGATGGCCAAGATGTCGGAAGGCGTGATTGCACCGTCAGACAACGGAGTACCAGCACGTACGTAGTCGTTCTCTTGAACCAAGATCTGCTTTGACAATGGCACCAAG
This sequence comes from Paludibacteraceae bacterium, assembly GCA_017553575.1. GTDB lineage: Bacteria > Bacteroidota > Bacteroidia > Bacteroidales > Paludibacteraceae > RGIG10190. Next base: position 48,221 of record JAFZKQ010000003.1, on the reverse strand, counting down.
TATCTCTTCACCTCACCCGTCTTAGACGTGATTGAGATTTCACGATTACCACGTTTTACCTTACCAAAGTTAATCTCACCATCGATTTCGGCTACGACAGCAGGGTTAGATGGGTTACGAGCCTCGAACAACTCAGTGACACGAGGAAGACCTCCCGTGATATCTCCGGCCTTACCAACCGCTCTCGGAATCTTCACGATCAACTGACCGCTCTTAACCTTGTCGCCCTCATCAACTACCAAGTGGGCACCCACAGGCAAGTTGTATGTCTTGATGACTTCACCCTTCTCGTTAACAATATGTGCAGCAGGGATCTTGCTCTTGTCCTTAGACTCGATCATGATCTTCTCCTTCAAACCAGTTGTCTCATCCGACTCTGTCTTGTAGGTAACGTTCTCGATGACGCTCTCCAACTCGACGCGACCGGAAGCCTCCGTGATGATTACGGCGTTGAATGGGTCCCACTCACAAATGCGCTCACCCTTCGTTACTGTAGAGCCATTCTTAATGAACAACTTCGCACCATAAGGGATATTGGCGTTCATCAACACAATCTTCGTATTAGGGTCAACCAACTTCAACTCAGCCAAACGTCCTACGACAATTTGTACAGGTGAACCGTCCTCATTCTCCGAATCTACCGTACGCAACTCGTCGATTTCAACAATTGCGTCATACTTAGAAGTAATACCAGACTCAGCAGCGATGTTACCTGCGATACCTCCCACGTGGAATGTACGCAATGTCAACTGAGTACCAGGCTCACCGATAGACTGAGCGGCGATAACACCGACAGACTCACCCTTCTGTACCAAGCGGCTAGTAGCCAAGTTACGTCCGTAACACTTCGCACAAACACCCTTCTTAGACTCACAAGTGAGCACAGAACGGATTTCGACTCTTTCGATTGGGGAGTCTTGGATGATTTGGGCAGCATCCTCACGGATCTCCTCACCAGCACGAACGATAATCTCGCCCGTCAACGGATGTTGAATATCGTGAACAGAAACACGACCCAATATTCTTTCATACAAGGAAGCAACAACCTCCTCGTTATTCTTCAATTCAGTACAGATCAAACCACGCAACGTACCGCAATCCTCCTCGTTGATGATCACATCGTGAGATACGTCAACCAAACGACGAGTCAAGTAACCTGCGTCGGCTGTCTTCAAGGCTGTATCGGCAAGACCTTTACGAGCACCGTGCGTTGAAATAAAGTACTCCAACACGGACAATCCCTCTTTAAAGTTAGAAAGGATCGGGTTCTCGATAATCTGACCGCCCTCGGCACCTGACTTCTGAGGCTTAGCCATCAAACCACGCATACCGGAAAGCTGTCGAATCTGCTCCTTAGAACCACGGGCACCAGAGTCAAGCATCATGAACACAGAGTTGAATCCTTGGTCGTCCTCCGAAATCGTCTTCATCAAGATGTTAGACAACTTAGCGTTGACGTGTGTCCAAGTATCAATGATTTGGTTATAACGCTCGTTGTAGGTGATGAATCCCATGTTATAGTTATTCATGATCTCCTCAACTTCCTTATAACCCTCTTGTACCAACTCGTCTTTCTCCTTAGGGATGATCACATTCTCCAAGTTAAATGACAAACAACCCTTGAACGCCATATAGTATCCGAGGTTCTTGATGTCATCGAGGAATTGAGCCGTACGAGCCACTCCACAAGCCTTGATTACCTTACCGATAATATCACGGAGAGACTTCTTCGTAATCAATGTATTGACATAACCAGCCTCTTGTGGAACGAACTGGTTGAACTTCAAACGACCAACCGTTGTCTCAACCATAACGTCAACGATCTCGCCCTTCTCGTTTACGTCCTTAACGTAAACCTTGATAGGAGCGTGAAGGTCAACCTTTCCTTCGTTATAAGCGATCTCAGCCTCTTCCACGCTATAGAAAATCAAGCCAGAGCCCATAGCTCCAGAGCGAGGTTTCGTAATATAGTAGAGACCAAGCACCATATCCTGAGAAGGCACCGTAATAGGAGAACCGTTAGCAGGGTTCAAGATATTGTGAGATGCCAACATCAACATTTGAGCCTCCAAAACAGCCTCGTTTCCGAGAGGGAGGTGAACGGCCATCTGGTCACCGTCGAAGTCGGCATTGAACGCCGTACAAGCCAACGGGTGCAATTGAATAGCCTTACCCTCGATCATCTTAGGTTGGAATGCCTGGATACCCAAACGGTGCAACGTAGGGGCACGGTTCAACAACACTGGGTGACCCTTCATCACATGCTCCAAGATATCCCAAACCACAGGATCCTTACGGTCAACGATCTTCTTAGCCGACTTAACCGTCTTCACGATACCACGCTCAATGAGCTTTCTGATGACGAACGGCTTATACAATTCTGCCGCCATATCCTTAGGAAGACCACACTCGTGCATCTTCAACTCAGGACCAACGACGATTACGGAACGAGCGGAATAGTCGACACGCTTACCCAACAAGTTCTGACGGAAACGTCCTTGCTTACCTTTCAAGCTGTCTGAGAGAGACTTCAACGGACGGTTAGCATCCGTCTTAACTGCACTTGACTTTCTTGAATTGTCGAACAATGAGTCGACTGCCTCTTGAAGCATACGCTTCTCGTTTCTCAAGATAACCTCAGGTGCCTTTATCTCAATCAACCTCTTCAAACGGTTATTACGGATAATCACACGACGATACAAATCGTTCAAGTCGGAAGTGGCGAAACGACCACCATCCAACGGAACCAACGGACGAAGTTCAGGTGGGATGACAGGGACAATCTTAACGATCATCCATTCTGGCTTGTTCTTTCCGTTGGAAGAACGGAATGCCTCCACCACCTGAAGGCGCTTCAAGGCCTCACTCTTCCTTTGTTGGGAAGACTCTTGGTTAGCCCTATTACGAAGCTCATATGAAAGAGAGTCCAAATCAACGCGTTGAAGCAAGTCATAGATTGCCTCAGCACCCATCTTTGCGATGAACTTGTTTGGATCCGTATCTTCAAGCATTTGGTTCTCTCTTGGAAGAGTATCCAAAATATCGAGATATTCCTCTTCTGTCAAAAGATCTTGCTCCTGGATTCCGTCCTCAGCCTTGATACCTGGTTGAACGACCACGTATCTCTCATAGTAGATAACCGCATCCAACTTCTTGGTCGGCATACCCAACAAGTAACCAATCTTGTTAGGAAGTGAACGGAAATACCAAATATGGGCAACAGGCACAACCAATTGGATGTGACCCATACGCTCACGGCGCACCTTCTTCTCAGTCACCTCGACACCACAACGGTCGCAGACGATACCCTTATAACGGATTCTCTTATACTTACCGTAATGGCACTCGTAGTCCTTTACTGGTCCAAAGATTCGCTCACAGAACAAACCGTCACGCTCTGGTTTATAGGTCCTATAGTTGATGGTCTCAGGTTTCAAGACCTCGCCACTGGACTGCTCCAAAATCTCTTCTGGAGATGCCAAACCGATTGTAATCTTCGTGAAATTGTTCTTTATTTTACTTTCTTTTCTAAAAGCCATATCTCTGTTTTAAAAAGAGTTATAAACAAATTATAACATTGGAAGCACTCCCACCCGAAGATGGGAATGCTCTATTTTTAGTCAAGCGTAACGCTCAAGCACAAACCTCTCAACTCGTGCAACAACACGTTCAACGACTCTGGGATACCTGCAGGTGGCATAGGATCGCCCTTAACGATAGACTCGTAAGCGCGTGCCCTACCCATCACATCATCAGACTTGATAGTCAAAATCTCTTGAAGGATGTGGGATGCACCGAATGCCTCCAATGCCCAAACCTCCATCTCTCCGAAACGTTGACCACCGAACTGTGCCTTACCTCCAAGAGGCTGTTGCGTAATAAGTGAGTAAGGACCGATAGAACGAGCGTGCATCTTATCGTCAACCATGTGACCCAACTTAAGCATGTAGATCACACCGACAGTAGCAGGTTGGTCGAAACGCTCACCCGTACCACCATCGTACAGATACGTCTTACCATATCTTGGCACACCTGCCTTGTCCGTCCACTCGTTCAAATCATCCAATGTAGCACCATCGAAGATTGGAGTAGCGAACTTAACGCCCAACTTCAAGCCGGCCCAACCAAGAACCGTCTCGAAAATCTGACCCAAGTTCATACGGGAAGGCACACCCAACGGATTCAATACGATATCGACTGGCGTTCCGTCTTCCAAGAACGGCATATCCTCTTGACGAACGATCTTTGATACGATACCCTTGTTTCCGTGACGACCTGCCATCTTATCTCCCACGCGGATCTTACGTTTCTTAGCGATGTAAACCTTCACCATTTGAACGATACCCGCAGGAAGCTCGTCACCTATCGTAATGTTAAATTTCTTTCTCTTTGTAACAGCATCAAGCTCCTTGTACTTTCTCATATAATTCATGATCAAATCATGAATCATATCATTCTTATGAGCGTCAGAAGTCCACTTGCTGAGTTGGATTGTAGCATAATCGAGTTCGCTCAAGTTCTTAGCAGTGAACTTGCTGCCCTTTGCAATCACATCCACACCCAAGAAGTCTTTCACACCTTGGGAAGTCTTACCGTTCGTAAGAACCAACAACTTCTCAACCAAGACGTTCTTCAACTCAGCTACCTCTTTTTCGAACTCCTCGTCGATCTTAGGGAGGATAGCCTTGTCAGACATTCTGGACTTTCTGTCCTTCATAGCTTTGGAGAAGATCTTCTTGTCAATAACGACACCCCTCAAAGAAGGAGTTGCCTTCAAAGAAGCATCCTTCACATCACCAGCCTTATCACCGAAGATAGCCCTCAACAACTTCTCTTCTGGAGAAGGATCAGACTCACCCTTAGGCGTGATCTTACCGATGAGGATATCACCTGGCTCAACCAAAGCACCGATACGGATAACACCGTTCTCATCCAAATTACGAGTAGCATCCTCGCTGACGTTAGGTATATCGGCAGTCAACTCCTCCAAACCTCTCTTCGTCTCACGAACCTCCAATTGGTATTCGTCGACATGAACAGAAGTGAACAAGTCATACTTAACCGCCTTTTCGTTCAACACGATGGCATCCTCGTAGTTATAACCCTTCCAAGGCATGAAGGCAACCTGCAAGTTACGGCCGATAGCCAATTCACCTTGGTCAGTAGAGTAACCCTCCGTCAAGATTTGACCCTTCGTTACGCGCTCACCCCTCGTAATAATAGGACGAAGGTCGATTGTCGTACTTTGGTTAGTCTTTCTAAACTTCGGAATCTTATATTCTTTTATAGCAGAATCAAAGCTTACGAACTCCTCATCTTCTGTTCTGTCGTAACGGATCTTGATTACCGTAGCATCCACGAATACGACTTCACCGTCACCCTCAGCAGTGATCTGAGTTCTGGAGTCACGAGCCAACTGACGCTCGATACCCGTACCGACGATAGGAGATTCGTTTCTCAACAAAGGAACAGCCTGACGCATCATGTTTGATCCCATCAAAGCACGGTTAGCATCATCATGTTCCAAGAAAGGAATCAAAGAAGCGGCGATGGAAGCGATCTGGTTAGGAGCGATATCCATCAAATCCAACTCTTGAGGAGTAACGACAGGGAAGTCACCCTGCTTTCTTGCCTTAACCTTGTCAGACAAGAAGTTACCATCGTTATCCAAAAGGGCATTACCCTGAGCGATAACCTTTCCTTCCTCCTCTTCAGCCGTCATATAGATAATACCCTCTTCAGACATATCGGCCTTACCGTCAACAATCTTACGATAAGGAGTCTCGATAAATCCGAGGTCATTAATCTTAGCGTGAACACAAAGAGAAGAGATCAAACCGATGTTCGGACCTTCCGGAGTCTCAATAGGGCAAAGACGGCCATAGTGAGTATAGTGTACGTCACGCACCTCAAATCCGGCACGCTCACGAGACAAACCACCAGGACCCAATGCAGACAAACGACGCTTGTGAGTGATCTCAGCAAGAGGGTTCGTCTGATCCATGAATTGAGACAAGGCATTCGTTCCGAAGAAAGAATTGATAACAGAAGAGATCGCCTTTGCGTTAATCAATTCGATTGGAGAGAAGACCTCGTTGTCACGGACGTTCATACGCTCCCTAATAGTACGAGCCATACGAGCGAGTCCGACACCAAATTGGTTGTAGAGTTGCTCACCCACCGTACGAACACGACGGTTGCTCAAGTGGTCGATATCATCGACATCGGCCTTAGAGTTGATCAACTCGATCAAATATTTAATGATTTCAATAATGTCCTCCTTCGTCAAAACCTTCACATCCATGTCGGTAGTAAGGTTCAACTTCTTGTTGATACGGTAGCGACCTACATCACCCAAATCGTATCTCTTCTCAGAGAAGAACAAACCTGAAATGATTTCCCTTGCAGCGGCCTCGTCAGCAGGCTCAGCATTACGAAGTTGGCGATAGATGTAGTAAACCGCCTCTTTCTCCGAGTTACTTGGGTCCTTCTGCAAAGTGTTATATATGATAGCATAATCAGAAAGAGTGACATCTTCCCTATGCAATAATATAGTCTGAACGCCAGCCTCAAGAATTTGGTCGATGTGAGAGTTCTCAATCACAGTCTCACGGTCGATGATGATTTCATTTCTTTCGATAGAAACAACCTCACCCGTATCCTCGTCGACGAAATCCTCAACCCATGTTTTCAAGATACGAGCGGCAAGCTTACGGCCGACCACCTTCTTCAAAGCGGCCTTAGAAACCTTCACCTCCTCAGCCAAATTAAAGATATCCAAGATATCCCTATCGCTCTCGTATCCGATCGCACGCAAAAGTGTAGTTACAGGAAGTTTTTTCTTACGGTCAATATATGCGTACATCACATTATTGATATCTGTAGCAAATTCAATCCAAGAGCCCTTGAAAGGAATAATACGAGCAGAGTACAATTTCGTTCCATTCGCATGGACACTCTGTCCGAAGAAGACACCAGGTGACCTATGCAACTGAGAAACGACGACGCGCTCCGCACCATTTATCACGAAAGTTCCCTTATCAGTCATATATGGGATAGGGCCCAAATATACATCCTGAATTTTTGTCTCGAAATCCTCATGCTCAGGATCCGTACAATACAATTTAAGTTTTGCCTTCAAAGGCACACAATAGGTCAAGCCTCTTTCGATACACTCATCGATGGAATATCTAGACGGATCAATATAGTAATCCAAGAACTCGAGTACGAAATTATTGCGGGTGTCGGCTATAGGGAAATTCTCCGCGAACACCTTGAACATACCCTCATTCTTTCTATTCTCAGGGGGCGTATCGAGTTGGAAAAAGTCTCTAAACGACTTCAATTGCACTTCAAGAAAATCAGGATATTCCCTTTGATTCTTTACAGACGCAAAACTAACTCTTTGTTTTTCAGTTTGTAACGACATTATAGAAGAAATTAATTGAACTTGAAAATGAATACAGACATAAAAAGGTTTAGAGCCTTACAATAAGGCTCTAAACCAAAGTTCCTGAAATTCAGGAGGTATGTTATTTAAGTTCAACCTCAGCGCCTGCCTCTTCAAGTTGCTTCTTAAGACCTTCAGCGTCTGCCTTAGCAACACCTTCCTTGATTGCGCTAGGAGCACCGTCAACCAAATCCTTAGCTTCCTTCAAGCCAAGACCAGTCAACTCCTTAACCAACTTAACGATAGCGAGCTTGTTAGCACCAGCTGACTTCAAAACTACGTCGAAAGAAGACTTCTCCTCAGCTGCAGCACCGCCAGCAGCAGGACCAGCAGCAACTGCAACAGCTGCAGCAGCTGGCTCAATACCATACTCTTCCTTCAAAATATTAGCAAGTTCATTAACCTCTTTTACTGTCAAGTTAACTAGTTGTTCTGCAAAAGCTTTCAAATCTGCCATTGTATTTAATTTTTAAATGTTTGTAATCTTGTTTTGTTTGTAATTTTATCTTTCTGAAAGTGTCTTCAAAACACCATGGATTGTAGATCCACTTGATTGAAGAGCTGAGAGTACATTCTTTGCAGGAGATTGCAACAAAGCAATAACATCCGCAATGAGTTCGTTCTTGCTCTTGATAGCCACCAAAGCATCCAATTGGTCTGCACCGTAAAAGCTCTCCTCAACATAAGCAGCCTTCAAAACTGGCTTACCAGCCTTGTTCTTGCCACTGAAATCCTTGATGAGCTTTGCAGGAGCATTACCTACATTAGACAACAAGATAGCTGTTGGACCTTCCAATGCGTTGAATATAGGTGAGAAATCACCCTTTGACTCCAAAGCCTTCTTAAGCAATGTATTCTTAGCAACGACCAATTTAATATCTTGTCCGAAACAAGCCCTTCTCAAATTGCTAGTCTCCTCAGCATTCAAACCAGATGCGTCAGCAACATAGAAGTGATTATACTCGTTAAGCAATCCGGTCAATTGCTCTATGATAGCGCTTTTATCTTCCTTCTTCATAATTCCAAATTATTAAATTTCATCAACTGATTTAGGGTCGATCTTGATACCCTTACTCATTGTGCTAGAAAGATAAATACTCTTTACATATACACCCTTAGAAGAAGATGGTTTCAACTTGATCAAAGTGTTTATGAATTCCTTCGCGTTTCCATAAATCTGGTCAGGAGTGAATGACACCTTACCGATAGAAGTATGGACGATACCGAACTTGTCAACCTTGAAATCAATCTTACCTTGCTTTACTTCCTTGACAGCCTTGCCAATCTCATTGGTAACCGTACCACTCTTAGGATTTGGCATCAAGCCACGAGGACCCAATACACGACCCAAAGCACCGATCTTACCCATGATAGAAGGCATCGTGATGATCACGTCAACGTCTGTCCAACCACCCTTGATCTTATCGATATACTCGTCAAGACCTACGTAGTCAGCACCCGCTGCCTTAGCCTCAGCCTCCAAATCAGAAGTACACAATACGAGGACACGAACTTCCTTACCAGTTCCATTAGGAAGAGAGACAACGCCTCTCACCATTTGGTTTGCTTTTCTTGGATCAACGCCCAAACGAACATCAATATCCACAGAAGCGTCGAACTTGGTAGTCGAAATCTCTTTTACCAAAGCCGAAGCCTCCTTAAGAGAGTAAGATTTCCCTGCTTCAATCTTCTCTGCAGCTAACTTTTGATTTTTTGTAAGTTTACTCATTTCAATTGAAGTGTTAATCATTTATTACCAGGAAACTCTCCCTTAACAGCAATACCCATACTTCTTGCAGTACCAGCTACCATCGTCATTGCCGAATCCAAAGTAAAACAGTTCAAATCTGGCATCTTGTCTTGAGCAATCGCCTTAACTTGATCCCAGGTAATCTCAGCCACCTTCTTACGGTTAGGCTCAGCTGAACCTGATTTTTGCTTTGTCGCTTCCAACAATTGAACTGCAACTGGAGGAGTTTTTACTACAAAATCAAAAGACTTATCAGTATAATACGTGATAACGACAGGCAATACCTTACCACCCTTATCTTGAGTCCTCGCGTTGAACTGCTTACAGAACTCCATGATATTGATACCCTTGGAACCCAACGCAGGACCTACCGGAGGTGATGGATTGGCAGCGCCTCCCTTTATCTGCAATTTGATAAATCCAGCAACTTCTTTTGCCATTTTGTTTGATATTAATTAAATTATAAACACAGGAAATAGCCGAAGACCAACTCCAACTATTCCTTTTCAACTTGCATAAAGCCCAATTCGAGAGGAGTCTTCCTTCCGAATATCTTGACCATTACTATCAACTTCTTGCGCTCACTATTCACCTCTTCAATCGTACCGCTGAAACCACTGAACGGACCGAAGGTGACCTTGACATTCTCTCCTACGAAGTAAGGGATGTTGATCTCCTCCTCTGAAGTCTCCAACTCATCCACCTTACCCAATATACGATTGACCTCAGCCTGACGCAAAGGTACAGGCTCATTCTTCTTAGAGCCATCGCCCAAGAAACCAATCACATTAGGGGTATTAGAAAGTCGATGGGAAACCTCTCCGACCAAGTCGGCCTCAACTAAGACATAGCCAGGCAAATAGCTACGTTCCTTTGAAATTTTCTTTCCGTTTCTGATTGAATATACCTTTTCAGTAGGAATTAATACCTGAAAAACATAACGACCAAGGTCAGTATTCTTGATTTCTGCCTCAAGATATTCCTGAACCTTACTCTCCTTTCCACTAATGGCACGAAGAACATACCATTTCTTTCCAGAATCAGACATCATCCCTCCTTTTTAGTATAACAACTTGTAAACGAACTTAACAAAGTGCTCAAGAGTGTAATCCATAAAGAATACTACCAATGCAAGCAGAAGGGAAGCGATAAGAACAACTACCGCACTACTAGTAAGCTCACTACGGTTCGGCCATGTTACATTATTTATAAGCTCATCGAATGATGAAACCAAATAATCCTTGGCTTTTACAACTATATTTTTCATTTTTCAAACGAATTAGCACGGAAGGAGAGGCTCGAACTCCCGACACCTGGTTTTGGAGACCAGTGCTCTACCAACTGAGCTACTCCCGTAAAATAGCTCCCCGCCAAAAGCGAGGAGCTAAAATTATCTGATAATTGATGATTAGTCAAGAATCTTAGTGATTTGACCAGAACCAACTGTTCTACCACCCTCACGGATAGCGAAACGAAGACCTTCGTTACAAGCTACTGGAGTGATCAATTGAACAGTGATCTCCAAGTTATCACCTGGCATTACCATCTCAGTTCCTTCTGGCAAAGTGATCTCACCAGTAACATCCAAAGTACGGATGTAGAATTGAGGACGGTACTTGTTGTGGAATGGAGTGTGACGACCACCCTCTTCCTTCTTCAAGATATAGACAGAAGCCTTGAAGTTAGAGTGAGGAGTTACTGAACCTGGCTTACACAATACCATACCACGCTTGATTTGGTTCTTGTCGATACCACGGAGCAACAAACCTACGTTATCACCAGCCTCACCTTGATCCAACAACTTACGGAACATCTCAACACCAGTTACGGTTGACTTCAACTTCTCAGCACCCAAACCGATGATTTCAACTTCCTCACCTACCTTGATGATACCTGTCTCAACACGACCCGTAGCAACAGTACCACGACCAGTGATTGAGAAGACGTCCTCAACTGGCATCAAGAATGGCTTATCAACGTCACGTTGTGGCAATTGGATCCAATTGTCAACAGCGTCCATCAACTCCATAACTTTATCTTCCCATTGTGGTTCGCCGTTCAATGCACCAAGTGCAGATCCACGGATGATAGGAGTGTTGTCACCATCAATGTCATAGAATGAAAGCAACTCACGCATCTCCATCTCAACCAAATCCAACATCTCAGCGTCATCAACCATATCGCACTTGTTCATGAATACAACCAAACGAGGTACGTTTACCTGACGAGCCAAAAGGATGTGCTCACGAGTTTGAGGCATAGGACCATCAGTAGCAGCAACTACGATGATAGCACCATCCATCTGAGCAGCACCAGTTACCATGTTCTTTACATAGTCGGCGTGTCCTGGACAGTCAACGTGAGCATAGTGACGATTTGCTGTTTGGTACTCAACGTGTGAAGTGTTGATTGTGATACCACGCTCTTTCTCCTCTGGAGCATTGTCGATTGAATCGAATGAACGCAACTCAGAAAGACCCTTCTTTGACAATACAGTAGTGATTGCTGCAGTCAACGTAGTCTTACCATGGTCAACGTGACCAATTGTACCGATATTTACGTGCGGTTTGGAACGGTCGAATTGTTCTTTAGCCATAACTAAAATTATTTTAATTGATTAATGTATTATTCTAATCGAATCGAGCCGATGACGGGAGTTGAACCCGTGACCTCTTCCTTACCAAGGAAGTGCTCTACCACTGAGCTACATAGGCATAAACAAGAGCGGAAGACGGGGCTCAAACCCGCGACCCTCAGCTTGGAAGGCTAATGCTCTATCAACTGAGCTACTTCCGCATTAATTGTTCGTGGGCGCGGGTGGACTCGAACCACCGAAGACCGAAGTCGAGAGATTTACAGTCTCTTGCCATTGCCGCTAGGCGACACACCCAAAATCACGACCGTTTATCATTTCAAAGAACAGCTTCGAGCCTCTTGTCGGATTCGAACCAACGACCCCGAGATTACAAATCACGTGCTCTGGCCAACTGAGCTAAAGAGGCATTCGCCTACATGCGAACCATTTCAGAGATGCCCTCCGAAATGGTTTGCAAATGTAGACATTTATTTCTATCCTGCAAAGCTTTTGCAAAGGATTTTTATTAATTTCTTGATTTTTCTTTGTTCTTAACCAATAAGCGTATCATCGCATCCAATGCGTTGTCAAACGCCTCTTCGAACTTTCCGGCAACCTTGGTTACCACCAACTCGTTGTTAGGGACAAGCACTTTCAACAGCACTTCCTTGTTGTCAGCCGCCTCTGGCTTAACAATCTTCAACGACACGTCAACGGTTGTGATTTCATCTGAATACTGCTCCAACTTTGCCACTTTCTTCTGAATAAATTCCTCCAACTCCACTTTTGCATCAAAGTGAATCGCTTTAATCGTTACGTTCATAATCTTATCCTCCACTTTTACGCCCTTGGATGGGCTTGTTTATAAATCTTTTGTAATTGCTCAAATGTCGTATGTGTATAGACCTCCGTCGCCGCCAGACTTGCATGCCCCAACAGCTCCTTCACGGCACTCAACTCCGCTCCATTGTTCAGCATGGCTGTGGCGAAAGTATGTCGCAACACATGCGGACTTCTTTTGGTCAACGAACTTACTAAGGTGATGTATTTTGTGACAACCCGGTAAACCAACATCGGATATAAAGGCTCCCCGCTCCCGCGCACAAACAAGCGGTCGCAGTGGCCGGGAATCGTCTGATCCCTGAGTTTTCCATAGGAGGCAATAGACTCCCCTAATCTTTTTCCAAATGGTATTAGCCTTTGCTTGTTCCTCTTTCCCGTTATCAGTATTGTCATCCCCGCAGCATCCACATCGCCATCCTTTATACCTATCAACTCCGACAAACGGATGCCGAGCGTATAAAACATCTCGATGATCAGTCTATCACGCACTCCCTCAAAATCATCACCAAACACCTCGTGGATTCCTTCTTCCGAAAGGAGCTCGTTCATCTCCGACTCTCTTAAGAACATCGGTAGAACCTTCTCCTTCTTCGGGGAAACCACCCCACGCATCGGGTTGTGCGTTACAAAGCCATGCTGCTTCAAATACTTGAAAAACGACTTGAGTGCTGTCATCTTCCGTCCCACCGACGTGGCTTTCTCGCCTGCCTCCATCAGAGAAACTTCCCATTCCCTCACCAAAGTCGAATCCACCTTCGCCGGATCGAACTCCATCGACCGGCTTTCAACAAAATCCCTAAACTGATTTAAATCGGTCTTATAAGATATAAAAGTATGAGAAGAGTAACCCTTCTCATACTTTATATATTGAAGAAACTTCGATATCAACATAGAAACTTCGCCTATAAAGTATTTGATACCAAAGTAAGCAAAATTTCTTTACCTTGCAAAAACTTTCAAGTTTTTTTTATTCTTCTGCGCGTTGCAATTGTTGCACGTAGATTGCGTGAATCTTTTGTTGACGCTTAGTAACTGACGGTTTTTCAAATTGTTGTCTGTTTCTCAATTCCTTGATAACGCCAGTTTTTTCAAACTTTCTCTTGAACTTCTTCAAGGCCTTCTCGATGTTTTCGCCTTCTTTAATTTGAACAATAATCATAATATATTTTTGTTTATAAATATTTGCATATTATTTTGCGTCGCAAAAGTAGATATTCTTTTTCTAAAAACCATCTTTTCCGCCAAGATTTTACAAAAAAATCACACAATTGCCTTCCAACAACGCATATTATCCGCCTTGAAGTCCAACAAAGACAAGGATTCCGTATCTTTGTTTTCAAACAGAAAAATTCAAGGATGGAAAATAACATTGCAAAAAGAATAGAACGTTTGCGTAATCTCCTCCAAGAGAGCAACGTACATTATCTTATCGTTCCCACCGCCGACCCTCACCTGAGCGAATACGTCGCCTCCCACTGGAAAAGCAGGGAATGGATCAGCGGCTTTACAGGGTCTGCCGGAACGGTGGTCTTCTCACTATCCGAAGCGGGCCTTTGGACCGACTCCCGCTATTTTCTACAAGCAGAAGAGCAGTTGTCCGGCTCGGGCATTCTTCTATATAAGGAGAACACGGGAAATACGCCTTCCATCTATGATTGGATATGCAGCAGGGCGAAAGAGGGCGAGTGTGTGGGCATTGACGGCAGTCTTTTCTCTGCCAACGAGGTTGAGCGGATGTGTAAACGTTTCAGAGAACACCACCTAACGCTCAAGACGGACATCGACTTCATCGGTCCATTATGGAGAGAACGCCCTGCCCTACCCGATACGGAGCTTTTCTACCTCGACGAGGACTATTCTGGCGAGACGCTTCCCGAGAAATGGAGCCGTATCAGGACTCAAATCCAAAAAGCAAAGGCTGATGCCCTACTCATAACTGCACTCGACGAGGTGGCTTGGTGCTTCAACCTCCGGGCGTCCGACGTGGAATACAACCCCGTCGCCATTGCCTATGCCATCCTAACCAACGACTCGGCAACACTTTTCACCGACTGTTCCCGCATCACGTCAAAGGCTCGGGCTAAGTTCCTCGAAAACGGCATCGAACTGCGCCCGTACGACACCATATATAAGGTATTGAAATCATGGCCCGAGAAACAGAGGATCATGATGGACAAAGAGAAGGTCAACTACGCCCTTACTTCAGCCATCTGCCATACAGAGTCCATCGTTTCAGCCCCATCCCCCATCGCTCTCATGAAAAGCATCAAAAACGAAACGGAGCAGAAGGGAATCCGAAATGCAGTCGTAAAAGACGGCGTTGCGCTGTCCTACGCGTTTCGATGGTTGGAGCGTATGGTGGAAGAGGGTCATCGGGTGACAGAACTCAGCTTTGCGCAAAAATTGCACGAATACCGTAGTCAACAGAAGGATTTCTTCTGCGAGAGCTTCGGCACCATCGCTGGGTACGGACAACACGGAGCTATCGTACACTACAGCGCAACCGAGGAGAGCAATGCGGAGATCGGCAAAGAGGGACTTCTCTTGGTCGATTCTGGAGGCAACTACTTTGACGGAACAACAGACATCACAAGAACCGTCATATTGGGAGACCCTACGCCTCAACAGAAGAAGGATTATACCAACGTGTTGAAAGGTCACATCGCCTTGGCTAATGCCCACTTCCCGCAAGGCACACGAGGCGCACAATTGGACGTTTTGGCGAGACAATTCCTTTGGGATTCCTGCGAAGACTACGGGCATGGAACCGGACACGGCATCGGACATTTCCTCTGCGTACATGAAGGTCCCCAAAACATCCGGACGCGTGACAACGGCACGGAACTACAAGCCGGAATGCTCATCTCCGACGAGCCGGGCCTTTACAAAAAGGGACAATACGGAATACGGATTGAGAACATGGTCATGGTTCAAGAGTATGCCAACGACGATGAGTTCGGGAAATTCCTCCAGATGGAAACCGTCACGCTTTTCCCTTACGACACGAAACTAATAGAGACCTCCCTCCTGACCGAAAAGGAGCGCAATTGGATCAACCAATACCACCAAAAGGTATACGATAAAATAGCCCCACTTTTGGACGAGGAGACCCGAATTTGGCTATCGGAAAAAGTGAAAACTATTTAAATGTTTTCCAATCATTCCGCTATTCCAAATGTTTTTCATAATTTAGCCTGAATTTTAGGAGAGAAGGGCTCAGTTGAGTTCAAAAAAGCAGATTGCAAACTCATAAACTCCACTTCTATCCTCTTAATTCATTTATTTAGGAAACATAAAGAATAAGGGGTTCTATTCGATAGGACCCACCTTAAAAACAACAAAAAATATGAAAAGGTTATTTTTAATTAGCATTGCTCTCATTTTTTCTCTTTCCGCATTTGCTGCTAAGGGCACTTCCAGCAACGGCAAAGGCTACAACATTCAGGTGACTGTTCCTGATCTTAAAAAAGACACCGTTTATCTAGCTTTCTATTTCAACGGGAAAACTTATTCAAAAGACACGACCGTCCTCAACGAGAAAGGAATCGGAGCCTTCTCTAAAAAAGAACCTCTGAAACAGGGTATCTACATCGTCTATTTCAATTCTGAAAAATTCTTCGATATCCTTGTCGGTGAAGACCAAAACATCCAAATCAAAGTGGACACCGCCAACTTGTCGAATGCCAGCATCAAAGGTAGTACCGAAAGTATCAAATACCAAGAGTTGTTGAACGAGATGTCCAGGCGCCACAAACAACAACGCGAGCTCGCCTCCCAATACAAGGAGAAAAAGATCGACTCCCTCTCCTACATCAAAAAAGCAGAGGCTTTGAACGATGAGGTCAGCGCATTCCAAAAGAGAATGATGGAGGAGAACAAGGGAACTTTCTTCGCTGCATTCTTGAAAGGAACAATCCCCGTAGAGACTCCAGAGTTTAAGGAAGTGGCAGATTCCATTCGACCAATGACCCGCTACCAATATGCGAAGAGACACTACTTCGACAACATTGACTTGCAAGATCCACGTTTCCTTCGCACGCAATATTTCCCTGGAAAGGTGGACACTTACATCAGTAAATTCGTCATCCAACACCCGGACTCCATCGCTGCTGCAGCCATCGACTTGATCGAGCGAAGCAAAGGCAACGAGGAGACTTACCAAACCATGTGTAGCAAGATGATCAACTTCGGTCTCCAAAGCAAAATCATGGGTATGGATGCTGTGTGGTTGGCCATCGCCGACAAATATTACCTCTCTGGCGAAGCAACTTGGGCCGACACGGCTTGGGTCAACGACTTGCGGAAAGAGGCTGACAAGATCAGATACAACAAAATCGGTATGCACGCCCACAACTTGGTGGCACGTGACTCCAACAACTCGATTATTCAACTTCGCGACTTGAAGCAACCTTACGTTCTCGTCTACTTCTTCGAGCCATCTTGTGGCCACTGTAAAAAGACGACTCCGGTCTTGCACGACTCAGTCTATGCGAAATACAAGGATAAAGGATTTGAAGTATTTGCGTTCTATACCCAAACAAACAAGAAAGAGTGGTTGGATTTCGTCAACAAGCACAAACTCAACGATTGGATCAACGTTTGGGACCCAGACCGTGAATCTTGGTTCTGGAAATATTACGATGCCTCTTCCACGCCTGGCGTCTATCTGCTCGACAAAGAGCGTAAATTCTTGGCAAAGAAGATCGATATGAAAACACTCGACATGATTTTGGACGAGGAGATTAACAAGAGAGGCAAAGAGGCTTCCAACAAAAAGAAGAAATAATGGCACTCATAAAATCTGTTAGAGGGTTCACCCCTAAAATCGGCAAGAACGTATTCCTTGCCGACAACGCCACCATCATTGGCGACGTGGAGATGGGAGACGATTGCAGCATCTGGTTCAACACCGTCCTTCGTGGCGATGTCAACTCCATACGCATCGGCAACAAAGTCAACATCCAGGACGGAAGTGTCCTCCATACGCTCTACGAGAAATCGACGATCGAGATTGGAGACAATGTTTCCGTAGGACACAACGCCACCATCCACGGGGCTAAAATCTGCTCCAACGTCTTGATCGGCATGGGATCCACCATCCTAGACGGCGCGGTCATCGGAGAGAACTCCATCATCGCTGCCAACGCCCTCGTGACCAGCGGCACGATCGTAGAACCGGGAAGCCTCTACGCAGGCGTTCCTGCAAAAAAGATCAAGGATGTCTCCCCTGAGCAGACCAAGGATATGATCAACCGAATCTCCAACAACTACGTCATGTACGCTAGTTGGTACAAGGAGGAATAAAGCATATATCCCCAGTTCCATGCAGAAGCAAGGGACTGGGGATATTTGAATTTAAACCAACGGCTTCGCAATAGCTCCAATCTTTTAAAAATTAAGGCATGAACGGAAAAAAGACTTGCAAAATACTGAAGGAGATTAGGCAACGGATTGCCCAAGAAAACGACATCAAACTCATCACGGAAGAGTGCCGTCACAAAGGCGACTGTCAGGGCACGTGTCCCAAATGCGAGGCCGAAGTCCGCTTCCTCGAATCGGAGCTGAACAAACGTTCCCAACTGGGGAAAGCCATCACGCTGACCGGGTTGGCCTTCACGATGGCCAGTTGCAACCCCTTCGGCAACAACCATACTATGGGGATTGTGCCAGCACCAGGACAGGACACTCCCCCAGAAGAATATTACCAACTAGAGGGTGACGTGTCTTATATTCCCGAAGAGAATGAGGAGAATGAGCCAAGGGAGGCGACCGAAAATCTCGACCCTTCTGAAGGCACGGAGAAAAAAGACTCTTTGCGCTCAAAATAAGCAAAAAACACAGGAAAAAGAGGTTATCAATAGATTATGGAAAAGGAATGTTCCGCTAAAATAATCGGCATTGCCCGCCACAGAATCGCCACGGATGGTGAGGGCGTCACGACGCTCGTCGGATTTTGGGGTTGTCCCCTCCGTTGCCAATATTGCCTCAACCCCCAATCGTTGAAAGAGGGGGAACAATTCCAGACCTACACTCCAGCCGAACTTTACGAGAAAGTGAAGATCGACCAGATCTACTTCCTCGCCACCAACGGAGGCATCACTTTCGGCGGCGGAGAACCTCTGCTACATCCCAATTTCCTACGTGAATTCCGCGAACTCTGCGGACCTCAATGGAACATCACGCTCGAAACATGCCTAAATGTTCCGCTAGAGCATCTACAAAGAGCAAACGAAGCAGTGGACAACTACATCGTCGACATCAAGGAGATGAATCCAGAAATTTACAAACGATACACGGGGAAAGAGAACCATCGGGTTTTCGAAAACCTTAAATGGCTCGTTGAAAACACCAACCCAGAATCCATCTTAGTGAGGATTCCCCTCATACCCGATTTCAACACAGAAGAAGAGAACCAGAAAAGCGAGGAGTTCATCCGCCAGATGGGAATCGAAAAGATTGACCGGTTTCACTATAAGAAAGAGATCAATAAGACAGGTAACTCCTAACCGACCAACAACAAGAGAATCGAGGGTGCGTCATTCCCCCGTCATCCTTTTCAAATGGCAAAAAGCAAGTTCGTTCGTCTCTTCGTCTCGAAGATGCAAGCCATTTCCTTCACAATGCTTGAAGAATTCGCAGTCTTTGCAGATTCCAGTTTTTGTCCAAGATCGATCCCGCATGATCTGGTACCTGTTTTGCCATACATCCGCAAAATTGTCTTTATAGATGTTCCCTTGAATAAAGCGGTTTCTTAAATCAGGACATGCCGATATGCTACCATCGACGAGAATAGAACCGATATTGATTCCAGCCCGACAGAAAAAGAAGTTGTCCCTGACGCGACTTTCGTAATCGCCCAAGAAGCCTTCGCATCCGTAGTTCACATGTATTCTGTCCTCTTTTCGAGTCGCCTCGATAAAATCGAAAACAGCCTTGAATTTATCATTAGGCAATTGCAATTCGGGATTTTCCGCAGCCCTACCGATAGGGAAAATGGTGGCTATCCGCCAATTTTTTACGCCAAAATCGATCAGCATCTGCTTGACTTGAGGAAGTTCTTCGAAGTTTCGGTTGTTGACACAAGTCAGCACATCATATTCAAGATCCGTTTGAGGCAGCATCTTGATGGCATTGATGGCACGGTCGTACGACAAAGCGTTTTGCCTCAACCAGTTGTGAGAATCCTTGAGGCCATCCAAGCTGATTGTGCAAGCACGCATGCCCGCCCGAAGCAGAGACTCCATCCGCTCCTTGGTCAACAAATGGCCATTACTGACGATTCCCCAAGGAAATCCAAGCTTATACAATTCCAAGCCAGCCTGCTCCAAGTCCTTGCGGACAAGTGCCTCCCCGCCAGTAAATACGACCATAGTATGATGCGGGTCGACAATCGGGACGATCTGCTTCACGGCATTGATGAAATCCTCCACCGGCATATCTTTGGCATCGGAGATTTGACGGCAGTCGCTTCCACAATGCAAGCAGTTCAAGGTACAACGCAACGTGCACTCCCAGAAAAGATAGGTTAGTTTATGCTCCTTCGTCACATCGTGCCGATAAATATCATATAAATTTAAAGCAAGCCTCTTTTTTAATGGGATTTTTTTCGGATTGTCCATGACCTCTCTTTTGGGAATTTCTTTAATTGGAACTTTTCAAAGGAGCTCCCTATTTACTGATTATCAAACCAAAAATATCAGTCATCCCCAAGGAGAGAATGACTGATAGTAGTAAGGAATCTAATCCTTGCCTTATTTCTTAATGAATTTAGCAACGTATTTTTTGTCACCAGAAATGACTGTCAACAAATAATTTCCGCTCTTCAAATCGCCCACGTAAAGGTTCCCTCCGTTTGAGACAAGAGCGTCCATCACTTTCTCACCCCTGAAATCATAAATGGCAACATTGGCATTTTCAACCTCTTGCATGTTGAACCACAAATAATTCTCCACAGGATTGGAGAACAAAAGAACCTTATCAGCGCCCTTATCCTGAACGCTTGCCGGACTGCCAAATATGATCTTACCCAATCCTCCATCCTCATTTAGAATGATGGTTATATCTTTACTGTATACACCGTAAAAGAATGCCGAATTTCTTCGTTCCTCAGGAATGATAAAATCATCCCGATTGGTATCAGGATCTAATTTTATGGAATCAATAGCAGAAGCATAATCGTTCTTCGCCGATATTTCTATATCGCACCATGGCATATTTTCATACTCTATTTTGAAAAGTCCGTCAGCATCCGACACGGCCTCTTCCTCGTAACCACATTGCAGTATCCGTACTTCCACATTTTCCAACGGTTTGCCACTCTGATCAATCACCTGACCATTGAATTTAAAATCTGCGGTTGGACACCCATAAAGCACCATCATCCGTTCCTGTGAGATGGAATCCCTTACAGGCAGCGTATCCAAAAGTGCTTCCGGCCTCATTTCTGTTGCATAGAGAGAAGCGAAGCCCATGGACGACAATAGCGATGCTATCGCCTTCCTAAAAATAAATCTTCCCTTTAGTGAAAATACCCTCATAATAAAATACTTATAAATACACCTTTTAATTAACATCAAAACTGTGCAAAAAAACATCTACCGAACCCATCCTACTTGTGACACTCCTCCAGAAAACCATTAATTCACACAAACGAAAATCAAAAATTATTGAGTCCAATATAGTTCTAAAACATCACACAAACTTATACAACCATTTCTTAAAATCCAAACTTCAACACGAATTTTCGTCGAGGAAATGAGAACTCAATATTTCGGGCATCACTTGCCTACCCCAAAAAGGAATTGTATTTTCGCCATGCTTCCCGATTCCACGGAAAATTTGGGAACATCCATTTCAAACAAAAATACGACATGAGTTACTCTTTCTATTTCTTCTTGATTCTCATCCTCTTCCTCGTCTTTGAAAGATGGATTATAAAGTGTATCATAGACTTCTGGAATCAGAAACTCAACACAATATATAAAACAACGTTAGTAACACCTATAGGGGCAGTACTCACCCCTATTCTCTATTTCTACACCTGCTACTATTGCGAGTTCAAGACCATTCTATATTCAAATTGGTCATTCTGGATTTTTCTGATTTTCGTGGTAGTCGTATGGTATTTTTACATCAACTTTTTTTCTACTGAACGCGATACAGCTACCA
This sequence comes from Paludibacteraceae bacterium, assembly GCA_017553575.1. Classification (GTDB taxonomy): domain Bacteria; phylum Bacteroidota; class Bacteroidia; order Bacteroidales; family Paludibacteraceae; genus RGIG10190. The sequence continues at coordinate 26,435 of JAFZKQ010000003.1, read as the reverse complement.
ACAGAAAGAAGGACAAAAAGAAAAAGAAAAAGCGCCTTCTCTCCTTAGGATGGGGAATCTCGTACACATTCGCCGCCTTTCTGTTCTGCTCTTCTCTTTTGGTTCAGATAGGAAACTCCGATTACAACTCCGAGACCATGGTGGATTGTAAAATAGTAAAAGCAATAGTAAAAAGTGAAGGTTATCGTATTAGACATTACTCTTACTATTACACCATAAAACCCATAGACAAAAAATGGGAAGAGTCCTTGCTCCCCATCGACAAAAATTCAATCGACGAACTGGACCTTTTTACTTTAGATTTGACAAAAAAAATATGTGTGCCCGTTGTCCATATGTTTTGTTTCAAGAAGGATGCTATCGAGATTCAGAGCTTTAGGGAAAACCTTTGCACTCAGAATGCACTCATCGGTGAGACCATAGAAATAGGATTCCTGAAGAGTTATTTTGGTGATATTGCAGAAGGGGAAAATCCTTTACTCTTTGACTACTTATTCCCACTTTTAATCGATAAGAGTAGGGGTATAAAGAATGGAATACACAACAGATTTCATTGACAATAAAAAGCGAAAGACGTTTTATCAGTATCTCTTGCCTACCCAAAAAGAAATTGTAATTTTGCCATGCTTCCCGATTCCACGGAAAATTTGGGAAACATCAATTTCAAACAAAATTCGACATGAGTTACTCGTTCTATTTTTTCTTGTTTCTCTCACTCTTCCTCGTCTTTGAAGGGTGGATTATAAAGTGCATCATAGACTTTCGGAATCAGAAAGTCAACACAATAGACACAATAAAGAAGACAGAACTAGCAATAGTCGGAGGAGCAATACTCTCCATCTTTCCATATATATTCATCTTGCAGAATAGGGGTTTCAACTACCTCCAATACTCACGTTGGTCTTTCTGTCTTTATCTGTATTTTGCGGTAGCCATAGCCCTCATTTACGAACAAATCTGGGATCGCCAAGCGACTGCCATTCAAAACAGAGAACCCATGGGAGCAAGGAGGTTCTCTCTTGCCTTAGGATGGGGATTTCTGAACTCGTTCGTTTTCTATCTATTCGGTTCTTCGCTTTTGTTTCAAATAGGGAACTCAGACTTTCATTCTGAGACCGCAATAAATTGTAAAATTGTTGAGGCAAGAGAATCGCATAGCCATCATGGGACCTCTTATTATTACGCCCTAAAACCCATAAACAAGACATGGAAGGAATCCCTGCACCCCATCAACAAAGATTCAATCGGAGAAATGGACCTCTTCTCTTTAGATTTGACAAAAAAAATATGCGTGCCCGTTGTCCATATGGTTTGGTTCAAGAAGGATGCCATCGAGTTTAAAAGCGATTATGAAAACTATAAGCGTCAAAGCAAACTCATCGGTGACACCATAGAAGTAAGTTTCCTAAAGAGTTATTTTGGTGATATTGCAGAAGGCAAAAATCCCCTTCTCACAAAAGAGTAAGAAGTAAAAAAATAATAACATTCGACTGGTTTCATTGACAGGGGGAAACGATGATTATGGATATAGAATAATACGCTCATACGGACTGAAAGTCCAATATCTACATAGCTCAGGGCAACGCCCTGAGTAGCACGGGAAGGCGGACATACGCCCCAACGGGGCAAAAGTATGCAATAGCCTACGAATTGTATCGATTTACATTTCATCACATTAAACAAATATGCTTTTGCCCCTTCAGGGCGGATTGGGGCGTACGACATTTCCCCCAGGGCGGTACCCTAGGCTATGGACAGATAGGCCTTTCAGTCCACAACCGTAGATCACCAACGAAAATGTTCTTAAAGAGACGTGCAAAACGCGCTCAGAAGTAGAAAATCCTTTTCTCACAGAAGTGCACGAAGTTAAAAAATAATAGCAATTGGCTAGTTTCATTGACAAAAAGGCACGAAATGGGGCGTTTAAATTAGACTCCATCATTTTTTTAGAAAAAAAGAAGAAAAAAGAATCCATTTATTTCTTTGTTTTCAAAAAGTAATTCTTACCTTTGCGTCATCAAAATCAGAGATTATGGTTAAGTATTTCTTTTCATATTTCTTTTATTACTTTTACTACGAGATGGTAAGAGCGGGATTTTGATGTTTTAAATAGAAGATAAAAAAATAAAATAAAAGAAGTCCCGCAGAAATGTGGGACTTCTTTGTTTTAGGCCGCTGGGCTCAATTGCCCACAGAGAAAAACAGAAACAACAAACAAAGAAGAGGCTCATGAAGAAAGTAGCAATACAAGGCATCGCTGGTTCGTTCCACGACATCGCCGCACGAGAATATTTCCGGGGAGAGGAGATCGAGATTGTCGCTTGCCGAACATTCAAAGAAGTTTTCGAGACGACCAAAAACGACAACTCCATCATTGCGATGATTGCCATCGAGAACACCATCGCCGGCAGCTTGCTACCGAACCACAATCTCCTGAAAGAGAGTGGCATGAAGATAATCGGCGAACAAAAATTGCGCATCAAGCACAACCTCGTAGCCATGCCGGGACAAGACATCTCCGAAATAAAGGAGGTCTACTCCCACCCGATTGCCCTCATGCAATGTCAAGACTTTCTCAACAAACACCCTCATCTCAAGGCGATCGAAAGCGACGACACCGCCTCCAGCGCGAAACGACTTTCGGAAGAGAAACAAATGGGACACGCTGCCATCTGCGGCGAATTGGCAGCCGAAATCTACGGCCTCGAAACTTTGGCCAAAGGCATAGAGACCAACAAACGGAACTTCACTCGTTTCCTCGTTGCCGCCGACCCTTGGTTGGCCGACGAACTCAACAAGGGAAAATTCCCGAACAAAGCCTCCCTCGCCTTCGCCTTGCCTCATGAGGAAGGAAGTCTAGCCAAAGTGCTTTCCATCCTATCCTTCTACGGAATCAACTTGACAAAGATCCAATCCTTGCCAATCATCGGACGCGAATGGGAATACATGTTCTACATCGACCTCCAGTTCGAGAACTACGTGAAATACACGCAAGCCCTCAGCGCCATCACGCCTCTAACCAAAGATTTGCAAATCTTAGGCGAATACGAAGAAGGCCGTCAAACAATATGAAAATCAAATAAATAAAAAATATATAAAACAATTTATCTTTTTATGGAATTAGAAAAATTCGTACTTCCCGGAGTGGAAGACAAGAGACCTCTAGTCATCGCAGGTCCATGCAGCGCAGAGACGGAAGACCAAGTAATGGAGACAGCTAAGCAACTAGCGAAGAACGGCATCAAGATTTTCCGTGCCGGCATCTGGAAACCACGCACAAAGCCAGGAGGCTTCGAAGGTAACGGCGTGAAGGCTTTGCCTTGGATGCAACAGGTTAAGAAAGAGACAGGCATGTTGACTGCAACTGAGGTGGCAACGGCAAAACACGTTGAAGAGGCCTTGAAATACGGTATCGACGTTTTGTGGATTGGAGCCCGTACGACAGCCGACCCATTCGCCGTGCAAGAGATTGCCGACGTATTGAAAGGCACCGACGTTCCTGTCCTCGTCAAGAACCCAGTCAACCCAGACCTCGAATTGTGGATCGGTGCTTTGCAACGTATCAACAACGCAGGCATCAAGCGTTTGGGAGCTATCCACAGAGGTTTCAGCACCTACGACAAGAAACTCTATAGGAACCTTCCTCAATGGCATATTCCAATCGAATTGCACAGACGTATTCCTGAGTTGCCAATCATCTGCGACCCAAGCCACATCGCAGGAAGAAGAGACCTCATCGCATCCCTTTGCCAACAGGCAATGGATTTGCAATTCCAAGGTTTGATCATCGAGTCTCACAACGACCCCGACAACGCATGGAGCGACGCCTCTCAACAAGTAACTCCTGAAGTCTTGAACCTCATCCTCAACAACCTCGTTATCCGCGAGACCAACCAAACGACCGAGAACTTGACAGAGCTTCGTCGCCAAATCGACGACATAGATATGTCTTTGCTCGAAACTTTGGCCAAGAGAATGCGCATCTGCCGCGAAATCGGAACGTACAAGAAAGAGCACGACATGACCGTTCTCCAAACGAACCGTTACGACGAGATCCTCTGCAAGCGCGCACAACAAGGTGAGGAACTTTCCATGGACGGAGAGTTCATGAAGGTCGTATTCGAGGCTATCCACGCTGAGTCTGTACGCCAACAAATGAAAATCATGGAAGGAAAATAAGCATAGACTTTCCATTACTAAAAACGCCCGATTACCTCTCGTAACCGGGCGTTTTCCTTTGATAAATTGCGATTTATCTTCTCAATACCATTTCATAATCAATGTGATTACCCGAAAATCAGAAATCCCCCAAATAATCCAAACGAGCCACGCCATCAGCAACCGTCAATTGAACCTCGGCCCCATGGAAAACAGGCTGGTTGGTCGTTCCGTGCCCCACAGGGAAATTGAAAGCCACCGGATAACCATACTCGCTTACGGCATCGGCCACAATCTCATTCACCGTCATGCCAAACGAAGCATCCTCCTCAATATCCGTAAACTCGCCGACCAGCAAGCCCGATATCTGGGACAAGACACCACTTAGTTTCAAGTTGTGCATCATACGATCGATATGGTAAGGACGCTCCGAAATATCCTCAATAAACAGGATTTTCCCCTTCGGAGAGAGATCATACGGTGTCGCACGAAGACCATACAAAATGGAGAGATTACCTCCCACCAACGTGCCTTTTGCCACCCCATCACGATTAAGCGGAGAAGAAGGCATCTGATAAGAAAGCAAATCGCCCTGCAGACAGCGCCTCAACGCAGAGACGGCATCCCAATTTCCCGCAGTATGGGCAAGCGCCCTCGCCATCACACCATGCACCGACTGGAACCCGCGGTTCGCCAAGGCTGCATGAAGGATCGTTATGTCACTAAACCCGATCACCCACTTAGGGTTCCGTTCAAAAGAGGAAAAATCCAAACGGTCTATAATTCGCACCGTTCCATAGCCTCCTCTTCCGCAAAGGATGGCGCGGATAGAGGGATCGTCCAAAGCCCACTGCAAATCGGCAGCACGCTCTTCGTCAGAACCAGAGAACCGACCGTTACGTCCCTTCGAGCTGTTGCCCAAGACAGGCACGAAACCCCAAGAACGCAAAGTCTCCGCCGCACCGTCAATCAAATCCGGTGAGACTGCACCCGCAGGCGACACGATAGCCACCTTATCCCCTACTTTCAAATATGGAGGTCTTATCATAATTTCTTCACTTTTAGACAAACAAAAAAAGTGTGCCAGACAACTCCTAACACACTCTAAAAACTTGGTAGCGGGAACGAGAATTGAACTCGTGACCTCCGGGTTATGAATCCGACGCTCTAACCAACTGAGCTATCCCGCCATCATTTTTGTTTTGCGATGCAAAGGTAGTGCTTATTTTTTATTCTGCAATAGGAGACGACACATTTTTCGATTTTTTTTATTTCTCCGCACCCCAAGGAACAGAAACAGAGAAATTTCGTTTCATCATTTTTGCCTTTATCATTTTCCGATTTGCAAAAAAAATTCTACCTTTACAATTGTGAAGAAAAGGTTCAACAAAAATCCCTTTTCACACCCTAAGAACAAATTGAGGAACGAGACCATCCTGGTTTCCCTCTCTTTACCCAAGGAGGTTCTATAAATTCTCCGTTTACGTTTATAGACCCACCATAAATGTTTCAAGAGTCTTCTAAACAAGCAGTTCCATCAAGGGGAATCAGAAAAAAGAAGCCCACAGAAGGGACGATGACGAAATTGCAATACTAATGTTACGATATTTTTGGCTATCACTCTTATTCCTTTTCCTTATCTCTCCCATAAAAGGAGAGACAAAGATTTTCAATTCCTATAAAACGGCGACCGAGACCCCTTACGGCGATGTCACCCAACTTTTAGAGGACTCGCAAGGGTATCTTTGGATTTCCACATGGAACGGACTCGTCCGCTTCGACGGCGTCGACTACAAACTCTATACCCGTTCCAAAGAAGACCCCTACTCCATCCCTCACGACGTCTGCTTCAGTCTCTACGAGGATTCCAAGCAACGGCTATGGATCGCCACAGGTCGTGGATTAGCCATTTACAACCGTGAAATGGACAATTTCATCAGCGTGCCGTTCAAAGGAAGGATAAAGAAAGGTGTCTACAAAATGATCGAAGATACCGATGGTAGTTTTTGGATACTGACCTACATCGACCTGCTCCACTACGACAGAGAGAAGGGCGTGGCCCACAGCTACCCTATCCTCGGAAACGACCTCATCAACATGGGGGATTACATCTGGATCAGTTCGGAGGGCAACGGCATACACATTCTCGACAAGAAGAACCAAACCATCCGGAAGTACCGTGACAAAGGCAACACCGTAAGCCCTAACGTTAGGGTGATGCGCCACACATCCAATGGCGACATCTACATCGGAACCACCGATGCAGGCCTCTTCATCCTCAACCCGAACGGAGAAGTAAAGAAACATGTCGTGGCCAATGCCCAAAATCCCTACTCGATGGCAGACAATTTCGTCCAAACGCTTTACGAGGACAAATCCCACAACATTTGGATAGGCAACACCAACGGAAACGTCTCCATTTTCAATCCTGAGAAACTCGACTTTGAGCCCATCGACTATGTCTTGCCGACCAATATCGACAAGCGTAACTTCACCACTTACAGCATATTGGAAGACTCCTACGAGAACATTTGGCTCGGAACTCACCAATTCTGGTTACTCTACGCCAACAAGACAACCAACAATTTTGCACGTTACCAACACAACAACCGCAAGAGAAGGACCATCTCCGGAAACCCCATCTCCTGCATCTCGCAAAACAAAAACCAACTGTTTGTCGGCACCGATGGTGGAGGCCTCAACACCACCAACCTCGCCCAAATGGACAGTTTCAACACCATCAACCTTTGCGGGAAAGTCATATTGGACATCCAACCCGACGAAAACAGCAACTGCTTTTGGATCGCCACTTGGGGAAACGGACTCTACCTCTATGACTGGCAAAAAGGTAGCGTGGTGCAACATTACGGGAAAAACGAAACAGACACAGCCCGATACATTCCATCCAACGACATCAGCTCCATCCTCGTAGACGGAGAGGATATCTGGATCGGCACCAGCGGTTCGGGCGTCGTAAAAATCGAGACAGGCAAGAGAAACATCATCAGCCATGAGAATTCGGTCAAAGACCCGTTCTCTTCGGACAACTCCAAATACATCACCCACATGATGAAGGACTCCCATGGCTGGATCTGGATCAGTTCGAGTGAGGGTCTCCGTAAATTCAAGGGAGAGGAACAGATAAAATTCCCTTACTCCGACAAGGAGGGAGAACTGCCACAAAACCAAATCACCTGCTGCTACGAAGACAGCCAAAAGCGTATCTGGGTCTTGACCTCCACCAACGGTCTCATGCTCTACAACTACACCGACGACAGCTTCGAAAACTACAGCAAACTCTACGACATCCCTACCGACTTGAAATCCATCCAAGAGGATGACAACGGAATGCTGTGGCTCATCGCCAGAAACAGGGTCATTCAATTCTCGCCAGAAACAAAAAAGAGAAAATTGTTCGAACTGGAGGACGGCTCGGAAGGTATCGCCTTCAACACGAAGTCCATCCACAAAGACTCGCACAACAACATCTATATCGGTTCCAACTACGGAATGTTCTCTTTCAATCCCCAAAAGATGAAAATCTCAAGCAACACGCCTCACATCATCTTGAAAGACCTCTACATTTGGGATAAAAGGCAAAAGCCGGGAGAAGAGGGTTCCGCCTTGGAGAAATCCATCCAATACACCCAGACCATCACGTTGGAGCCCGACCAAAACGACTTCAGCATCAGCTATATAGCCATCGACTTAGAAAAGCCGAACTGCATACGCTACAGCTATAAATTGGAAGGATTCAGCCATGAGTGGAAAGATGCAGGCAAAGACCGACAAGCCACCTTCACCCAACTCGCGCCCGGCGAATACAACTTCCAACTGAAAGTGACCGGACAAGACGGAACAACCTATACGAGGGAAGATGCGCTCAACATCATCATCCTGCCTCATTGGTGGCAAACTTGGTGGTTTAGAGGGCTCAGCGTCATTCTCCCCATCCTACTTGTCATCTTCGTAATCAAGGCTATGACGCAAGACCTGATTTTCCAAAAGAACAAACTGGAAAACATCGTAGCGCAAAGGACCTCCGAACTCAAGAAACAGGCCGGTGAGCTCAAACAGAAAAAGGAAGAGGTGGAGAAAAAGAACGCCGAACTGGACGAGATGCTCTCCATCAAAAACCGCATCCTCTCCATCATCGCCCACGACCTCAAAAACCCGTTGACCGCCATCGTCGGCATGCTCTCCCTCCTGCACGACCAAGCAAAAGACAAAGAGAGTCAAGAATATACCTACATTACAGAGGCCACGCACGCCTCCAAGAAATTGCAGGAGCAGATGGAGAATATCCTCGAATGGGCAAGGATCCAAACGAAGGAGATCTTCTATTCTCCGAAAAACATCTCCATCGCCGCCAATGCGAAAGACTCCGTGTCCCTCTTGAAGGAGACGGCCGAACAGAAGAACATCCAAATCACGATAGAGGACAACGCTACCCACTACGCATTTGCCGACGGACGAATGGTGAATGCCATCATCCGCAACTTGACCAACAATGCCATCAAGTTCACCAAAGAGAACGGGAAGATCCTCATCAAGATTGAAGAAGACCCAGATTCCGTCATCCTCCATATCAAAGACAATGGAGTCGGCATGGACCAAGAGACCGTGGACAATCTCTTCAACAAAGAGATAACCACCTCCACCTTCGGAACAAGCAACGAAAAAGGCTCGGGACTCGGACTTAAGATATGCCATGATTTCGTCCTTTCAAACAAAGGCTCTATTGAGATACACAGCGAGAAGGGGAAAGGCACCACCGTCACCATCAAACTCCCTATCGGCGAAGAGATGTCTGGCGAAGAGGCCTATGCAACGACGGAGAAAATCATCGACAAGAATAAAACGCCGAAATCGAACAAGCAACACTCCATCTTCCTCGTGGACGACAACAAGGAAGTCCTCACCTTCCTCTGCGGACTCTTCCAAAACGAATACAACGTGGAGAAGGCAAGCGACGGAGAAGCCGCTTGGGAGAAGATTCAAAAGACGTTGCCCGACATCATCGTGTCCGACATCACCATGCCGAAGATGGATGGAAAGGAACTCTGTAGGCAGGTCAAAAGCAACCCGCTTACCAAGCACATCCCCGTCATCCTGCTCACTTCCGACGACACCATCGAAAGCCAAGTGGACAGCCTCTCCCTACGCGCCGACGACTACATCACGAAACCGTTCGAGAGCAAAGTCCTTTTGGCCAAAGTCAAGAGTATCCTCAGCAACCGGGAACTTATAATGGACCACCTCCACAAGGAGATCATCAGCACGGCCGACGACACCCAGATGCCAGAAAGCCGCGACGACCAATTCCTCCGGAAGATCAAGGAGGTCCTGCAAGAGAACATCTCGGAGACCAACCTCTCGGTCGAGTTCATCGCCGACAAGATTGCGTTAAGCCGTGTCCAACTCTTCAGAAAGTTCAAGACACTGACAGGATGCGCCCCTTCGGAATACATCAAGAATTTCCGATTGCAATATGCGGCCAACCTTCTACGAAGCGGAAAATATTCCGTCGCCGACGTGGCCTACGAAGTAGGATTCTCCGACCCTAAATATTTCGGCATCTGCTTCTCCGAAAAATACAAAATGTCACCATCCGCCTACGCAAAACAAGCCGGCCAAGAGATGACAGAGGAGACAGAGGAAGCAAATGCCACCGAGATTTAACCTAAAAAAAAGAAACATGAAGAAAAATATAATTTTAGGACTTTTTCTGATTAGCTTGCTCAGTGCTTGCAATTCCATCAATAAAAGCAACGCATCGAAAGATCAAACCGAAAAATTGTCGCAATCCGACGAATTAAAAAAACGAATCCTTTCCAGAACCATTTTTGACAAAGAGGGGAAAGAGGTCTCCCGTACGACAATCACCTACGACGGAAGCAATTACACCAGCATAACCTATGAGGGCGACCTTGCCGTCACCAAAACAGAGTGCGACTCTACTGATTCAAAAAAGACCATCAATGCATACAATCTTGTCAACGGCTCTTGGGCTTTAATCAACAAAACCATTGTAGAATACAAGGAGGACACCATCTTGAAAAACACGTTATTGGATCCAGACGGCAAAATCCTCAGGATCACCACCTACACTTATGATGGCGAACATTGGAAGATGACCTCTTATCTCGACGGCAAACCAGTCAACGAGACCGTACGAAACTACTATGAGCAAAATCAGGAAGAGACCATCTCACTTTCCCAAAATTTCAGTGATTCTTGGACATTAACCAGCATCATCATCAACAAATACGACAAAAAGCGCAAACATATCCTAAATACCACCCAGCTACACAATCAACATCCCCAATACAACACAAGCATAGACTACACCTATGATGGGGAAAACTACACCAGCATAGCCTACGACAACGACAAGCATCCTATGCTTAAAACGGAATGCACAAAAACAGATCTGACAGAGACCCTCACCAACTACTATCAAAAAGAAGGTTCCTGGGTTATGGGAGGCAAAACTGTCACGACCTACGAATTGATCCGAAAATAGTAGACAGCTAAAATTTGTTTTGGGCCATGAGAAAGGTTGCTATTGCCTTATATTTCGTCACAATGCTCTTTTCTTGTGATGAATGGGGAAAATAAAGACAGGAAGCCTTCGTATCCATGAAAAACGGAGACGTAGTATTCCACGCCTCCGCAGTATTAATCAGTAATACAACATCTAGATCTTTTAATTGACAGAATCCTCATTCCAAATGAAATCTGCGATGATGAAAGATTCTTAGAGTGACCAACACTATAGTTACTCTGTCGTTTTACATTACTCCATGTTTAATTAGATGGCATAACGACCATGAAAATTGGGAGTCTTTAGCATAGAAAACTATCTCCTTGGCTTCTTCATTTGCCTACAGCAACCGCAATTTCTTTTCTAATTGCATAGCTTCCTTTTCCAACGATTCAAGCTCCTCACTATCATCAGAAAAGTCATCCAAGACACAGACAATCTCATCAATGTTTGAGACAATCTCATCAAAATTATCCGATATGGAATCAAATTCGTCAGCAGCAGACTCCATTTCCGAATATTTGTCACTGCATTGTAAACTTTCAGGTGCATTATCGAACTTGCAACGTTCATCATCAGCAATAGAAGATACTATTTCTTGTATTTCAGAAACACGATTCATCATCTGTAAAAGTTCAGAGGAAAGATGTGCAAGTTGCTGTTTCGTTTTCTTATTCATGTTATCAAATCTACTCGATTATATTTTCTTTTTCCTTCCTAATATCATCCAACACTTTGCCCTGATACGAAAAGAACTTTGCACCCTGATATGCCCCAGAAGTGTTACGCTTTTCTTCTGGCATAAAGGTACCTACAAAGGGAGAAAGTTTATAAATGCGTCCCTCATACTCTATACTGTCATCAGAAGCAACCTTCACAATGAGGCCAGCAGGATCAAAAGTGATTTGTTCTCCAATTCCAATACCGCACATTGAGAACTTGAAACGAGACCGTTTTACTTCACGCTTTGCTGGTGTTTCATCCTCACACTCTTCGATAGGTTTATTCTCACCATAGAACGTCACTTCCGCATCCTCTATGGTACTAGCAATATCTCGGAAAATATCAAGAGCCACCTGCGGAGCGACATTAAAAAACTCACGATTCTGCCGAATACGCAAATCGGTGAGACGATCAATAGTCTTATGTACTAATTTCTCTACCTCATTATACTTCACCGTCTTCATCGTGGCAAAGATTTCAAAGGGCAATGGGACAGCCGTATTATCCAATTCTTTGCTTCTGACATCAACAGGGCGGCTACTTTTCCCAATCTTAACCCAATCCTCTCTGAAACTAGGATTCGTCAATATATATACATATCCAGATTCTTTTGTCGACATAATTCTTTGTTTTCTTAATTCCGCAAAAGATTAATAAATACACATTAAAAACCTGATCAACAAAATGTTGCACAGACTTTTTTTCCATCAAAAAAGCACTTTCTCGACAGACATAACTAAGGTATAAAATATCTGACAAAAAAAATCTTTCCGATGATTTTTTTCAATCATGGGAACACGGAAAATTCATTTAACTTTTCCTACTATAGTTAAAATTTCTCTCCAATCAGTGCATAACGAAGGAAATGAGGCAGAAGGGATTTTTTGAATCAGGAATCTGCATGCTTTTGGCTGGAAGCCAACCCTATTAGTAACCGGGCACATAGTGCCCGGTAGACCTGACATGCAACCATGTGGCTGGAAGCCACTCCTAAATATAGCCGATACGAAGGCTTCCAGCCTTTCCCCCGTCTCAGCCATCCACCGACAGCACCTATCGGTGCAATCGGTTACTAATTAGGATAGGCTTCCAGCCTAATGAGGGGAGGTACGTCACACACAAAATGGGAATCAACTAGCAAAGATTTTTTGACGTGGTTCTCAACATCTCCACCATCCGCAAGACACCCAAACAAAGGCCCTATCTCCTTCTTCCCCTAATGATTTTTAGAAAGAGAGGATTGCTATAACAAAAAACTTTCCTATTTTTGCGTAAATAAATAAAAAATAGACTTATGGCAGAAATTACAAGCTACTTCAAAGCAGCAGAAGATAAAATGGAGGGAGCCCTCCTTCACCTCGACGATTCATTGGCCCACATCAGAGCCGGGAAAGCCAACGTTAGGATCCTCGACCCTATCCGTTTGGACTACTACGGTAGCCTCGTTCCCCTCTCAAATGTAGCCACCATCACTACTCCCGACGCTCGTACCATCATCGTACAACCTTGGGAGAAGAAAATCATCTCAGACATCGAAAGAGCCATCATGAACTCGGAAGTCGGCATCACACCAGAAAACAACGGTGAGGTGATCCGCTTGACCATCCCTGCCCTAACGGAGGAAAGAAGAAAGGCTTTGGCTAAACAAGTGAAGGGCGAAGGCGAAGAGGCTAAAATCAGTATCCGTAACGCCAGAAGGGACGCTATCGACGGTTTGAAGAAAGAGGTAAAGAACGGTTTGGCAGAAGACCAAGAGAAAGACGCCGAGGCAGACGTCCAAAAGTTGCACGACAAATACATCAAGAAAGTGGACGAGATGCTTGCTGCCAAGGAAAAAGAGATCATGACCGTTTAATTCCAGGACTACATTGTCCACCGAAAGAATCAAAATACAAGGAGCGTCGGGATTTGAGTTTTCAAAATCCTTCGACGCTCCTAACTCTTCTATAAAAGGCCACTTTTAAGCTATGCAAGGACAGGTTATAAGAAACACAGGCAGTTACTATCAAGTGAAAGCCACAAGCGGAGAGGTCTACGATTGCAAAATCAAAGGAAACTTCCGCATCAAAGGCATCAAAAGCACCAACCCTGTGGCTGTGGGCGACTACGTCCGATTCGAACTCACCAACGAAGGAATCGGGCTCATCAACACCATCGAAGATCGAAAGAACTATATCGTCAGGAAACCCTCCAACCTGTCCAAACAGCTGCACATCATTGCCGCCAACCTCGACCAAGCCCTGCTGATCGTCACGATCAACCATCCTGTCACCTCCACCACGTTCATCGACCGGTTCCTCGCCACCTGCGAGGCCTATCGAGTTCCAGCCACCCTCGTCATCAACAAGACAGACTGCTACGACGAAGACGAGAAAGAGTACATGGATGCGTTATGCAACCTCTACGAAAGCATCGGATACAAGTGCCTAACCCTATCAGCCCTAACAAAAGAGGGCATCGAGGAGGTGAAAGAAGCCTTGAGGGGCAAAGTCACCCTTCTCTCCGGCAACTCGGGTGTTGGAAAATCATCCATCATCAACGCCCTTTCGGAAAACTTCAAGGCAAAGACCGGCGAAATCTCCGAAAGCCACAACACGGGTATGCACACGACCACCTTCTCCGAAATGTACGAATGGGAGGGAAACAGCTACATCATCGACACGCCAGGCATCAAAGGCTTCGGAACCATCGACTTCCAGAAAGAGGAAGTGGGACACTTCTTCCCCGAGATCTTCAAAGCCTCGGCCGAATGCAAATTCAACAACTGCACCCACACGCACGAGCCTGGATGCGCTGTGCTCGCCGCCGTGGAGGAACACCTCATCAGCCAATCCAGATACAACAGCTACATCAGCATCATCGGCGACGCCGACGAAAGCAAATACAGATAACGCCATGAGAACATCCTACGACAATTTCGACAGAATCAAATACTTGCTCGCCATATTCGCCGTAGCCATCGTTTCGCTATCCGTATACAACTCCAGCCAATTGGCAAACGACATGTCCGAGGAGGAGCAGAAGAAAATCAAACTCTGGGCGGAAGCCACCCGACAGCTCGCCAACAACGAAGAGACAACCTCCCTCGAATTCATATTGAACGTCATTGAGGGCAACACCACCATCCCCGCCATCATCGCCGACAAAGAGGGGAACATCTTCACCTACCGAAACATCACCCCACCCGATTCCGACCCCGACACCTATCTAAAAAAGGAAATCGAGGAACTGAAGGAGAAGCACAAGCCCATCTTGATAAAATTGGACGAAGAGACCGTACAATACCTCTATTACGACGACTCGACGCTCCTAAAACGGCTGGCCTACTTCCCCTATATTCAATGGCTCATCATCATGACTTTCTGCGCCGTCCTCTTCCTCGTCTTCACCAGTGCGAAGAAGGCGGAACAAGACCGCGTCTGGGTAGGCCTTTCCAAAGAGACGGCACACCAACTCGGCACCCCCATCTCCTCCCTGCTCGCTTGGTTGGAGATCCTGAAATGCAACAACGTCGAACCCGAGCTGATGCCCGAAATCGAGAAGGATGTCAACCGACTGAAAACCATTGCCGAACGATTCTCCAAGATAGGATCCATCCCTGAAAAAGAGGAGGAGAACCTCCAGAAAATCCTCGAAGGAACAGCCTCCTATATGCAAAAAAGGACATCCAGCAAGATCAGCATCAGCTGTACCTACGACGCAGATGCCCCAACCCAAATGGAACTCTGCAAGCCACTGTTCGAATGGGTCATCGAGAACCTCTGCAAAAACGCCATCGACGCCATGGACGGTGCGGGCGAAATCAACATCCACGCATTCAAGAAGGAAGAGAACCTCTGCATTGACGTACAAGACACAGGAAAAGGCATCGCCAAATCCAAATTCAAAACCGTATTCAAACCCGGCTACACCACCAAGAAAAGAGGTTGGGGATTAGGGCTCTCCCTCGTAAAACGCATCGTAGAGGAGTATCACAATGGCAAAATATTCGTCAAAAAATCGGAAATAAACAAAGGAACGACCTTCCGAATCCTCCTCAAACCAAGCGCAATAAACTAAATATAAGATACTTAGCATACAAAATCAAAATAATTCAAAAAAAACAAGAGCCGATTTGCCTTTGTATCGCTAATTTTTGTAATTTTGCGGAGTTTTAACGTCTATACGAAAGTGGGAAAATTCAGTGCATATACGATTCCATTGAAAGACCTGTCCGAAGGAACTCACCTCTATGAGTATGACTTGGACAACGACTATTTCAGAGACATCGAAGGGCCTGAAGTACCCAAAGGCAACGTCCATGCAAAAGTCGAAGTGAAGAAGACTTCGCAAGCCTTT
The DNA here is from genome assembly GCA_017553575.1 of Paludibacteraceae bacterium. Taxonomy (GTDB): domain Bacteria; phylum Bacteroidota; class Bacteroidia; order Bacteroidales; family Paludibacteraceae; genus RGIG10190. The sequence goes on along the minus strand of JAFZKQ010000003.1, from coordinate 10,669 downwards.
GAGTTGAAATTCGACATCAAGGGCACGATACAAATCATCTGCGACCGATGCTTGGAGGAGATGGATCAGGAGATAGACACGCAAGACCAACTGATGGTCAAATTCGGTCCCGACTACGCAGAAGAGGGCGATTCGCTCATCGTAGTTCCCGAGGCGGAAGGCGACATCAACATAGCGTGGTTCCTCTACGAATTCATTGCGCTGAACATTCCGATCAGGCATGTACACCCTATCGGGAAATGCAGCAAGACGATGGTCTCAAAATTGAGGAGACATCTCGCCCACGACGCCAACGAGGAAGCGGAAGACGAAGATATTGTTTTGGAAGACGATGCCCTTGACGAAAGAGAAGAGGACAGAACAGAGGAAACAATAGACCCCCGTTGGGAAGGACTTAAAATATTATTGAACAACGATAATAATAACTAATTAAATATAAAATAAAATGGCACATCCTAAGCGAAGACAAGGTAAGACAAGAGGAGCAAAGAGAAGAACTCACTACAAGGCAGTTGCTCCAACATTAGCAGTATGTTCAAACTGTGGAGCTTTGCATTTGTATCACAGCGTATGTGGCGAATGCGGCTACTACCGTGGTATGGTAGCTATCGAAAAACCAGCTGCTGTCTAATTACTTTCGGTAAAAAAACGAAAATATATAGCCCCTTGGACACTTGTTCAAGGGGCGTATTTTCGTATCTGTACATTCAGTACGCTACATAACGTAACGTCACCACTCACCCCCGTTTTCTCAGAGCCTCAACAACAGAAACTGCCTGCCCAAACACATGAGGATCTTCCAGATAAGCATCTAGCATTAAGAATAGAGCCCTAGCAAAGAGGAGTCTTAGCAGAAAACTGCGATTAACAAGCACCCACCCATCTATCGAAAAGGCCCCCAAAGCTATCAACGTCATCCGGCCTCTCTTTTCCTCCACAAAATTTCTCTATCAGATTCCTTATGCGTAAATTTACACGTTGAAAAAAACAGGAATCTTATGATCACAAAAGACCGCATTTGGGAACTAACCCGAAGGGACATCAAACATACACAAGAGATATTCAAACACTTACATCAATATCCGGAATTGGCATTTCACGAAGTGGAAACCGCAAAATTCATTCGGAAAGAGTTGATGGAGTTGGACATTCCCTTCCGGGAAGGCTATGCCCGCACTGGTTTGCTGGGCGTGCTCCGATGTAAAAATCCGAAAAGAAGAATCGTGGCCATCCGTGCCGACATGGATGCCCTCCCTGTCGAGGAAGAGGTTGACATCCCTTACAAATCGAAAGTCAAAGGCGTGATGCACGCTTGCGGACACGATGCACACACCTCCACCCTTCTGGGCGTGGCAAGAATCCTCGCCTCCTTGAAGGACGAGTTGGAAGGCACCTTCCTTTTTGTCTTCCAGCCCGGAGAAGAGCGCTATCCTGGCGGAGCCAACACCATGCTCCAAGAAAACATATTCGACGGATTCACCCCTGACGTCATCCTTGGACTACACGTCATACCCACCATCGAGATGGGGAAAATCGGGTTCCGCCCCGGTCTCATCACAGCCGCCACAGACGAAATACACATCACGGTAAAAGGACGTGGAGGCCATGCCGCCTTGATAAAGAGCGAGAACGCCGTCCTCGCCGCCGCCAACCTATTGATGAAACTACAAGCCATACCCAACGAACTGGCGCCCGTGAAAGGAGAGACCATCCTCGCCTTCGGTAGATTCATCGCCAACGGTATCATGAACGTCATTCCGGAGAGCGTAAAGCTAGACGGTACACTCCGAACGCTCGACGAAGAGTGGAGGAAGAAAGCCTTGGACCTCACCGTGGAGATCGCAGACAAGGCCGTAGCAGAATACGGATGCACTTGCCAAGTGGAGATCAACTACGGCTACCCAAGCGTCGTAAATAACGAAGAGCTAAACACCCGCGCCGAAGCCTATGCAAAAGAGTTGCTCGGCGAAGAGAATGTCACCACATTCGAAAAGAGAATGACAGGCGAAGATTTCGGCTATTTCTCCTTGAAATATCCAGCCCTCTTCTTCCGTGTGGGCATAGGCAGCAAACGATTCCAATGTGGAGGAATGCATTCCCCTACTTTCGTCGTAGACCCGGAAGCCCTGCTCACTTCCACTGCCTCCATGACATGGCTGGCCATCCAATTCATCAGCGAACAATCCAATAGGTAAGCCATGGTAAAACTATTTCTGACAAGACACGGACAAACCTTGTGGAACGTTGAAAAACGGATGCAAGGGCAACTCGACTCCGACCTGACCGAGCTAGGCCGAGAGCAAGCCAAAGCCTTGGGCAAAAGGCTATCCGACGAGAGAATCGACGTCATCTATTCCAGTCCGCTAGGGCGCGCCATGGATACCGCCAAACTAATCCGAGGAGACAGAGAAATCGAGATCAAGACCGACGACGGATTGATGGAACTCTACTTGGGTCCTTGGCAAGGCAGACTTTTGTCCGACGTGTCATTAGAATTTCCCGAGCAGACAGAAAACTTTTGGAAGCGCCCGGAGAACTATCAAAGGGACGACGGGGAGACCTATTACCAGCTGCGGGAGAGAGCCAGCAAAGCCGTCGGACGAATTGCAGAGGAGGAGAACGGGAAGAACGTGCTTGTCGTCACCCATGGCATCGTGCTAAAAACCCTACGATCCTACTTCCAATACCAAGGAATCGACGAGATAACCAACTACAACCAATCGCCGCAATCCACGGCCCTCAGCATCGTAGAGAAACGAGACGGGAGGTGGAGCATCCTCCTTTGGAACGATACGGACCACTACAAGTTCATTCCAAACGTCTAAGACTTCTTTTTGCGATTAAATCAAAGAGTAGTATCTTTGCAAGTATATGGCAGATCAAGGAAATATCATCATAAAAAGAGCGCATGTCCACAATCTGAAGGACATCGACATCACCATTCCGAGAAACAAGTTGGTGGTCATCACGGGACTATCCGGTTCGGGAAAGTCCTCCCTAGCTTTCGACACACTCTACGCAGAAGGCCAACGCCGATACGTTGAGAGTTTGTCAGCCTATGCCCGCCAATTCTTAGGCAGGATGAGCAAACCGGAAGCCGACTACATCAAAGGCATTCCGCCAGCCATCGCCATCGAACAAAAGGTCAACACGAGGAATCCCCGCTCTACGGTGGGCACGTCAACAGAGATATACGAATACCTCAAACTTCTCTTCGCACGCATAGGAAAGACCTATTCCCCCATATCTGGGAAGTTAGTCAAGAAATACAACGTGAGCGATGTGGTAGATTACATCTACACGCATCCCGAGAAGAGCAAAGGAGCCATACTCACCCAACTAGTTCCTCCTGAAGGCAGATCCCTACGGCAACAGCTGGAGGTCCAAAAGATGCAGGGATTCGCAAGAGTCGAGGTTGACGGACAGTTCACCCGCATCGAAGACCTCTTAGAGAAAAGCGACGAGGAACTTCCTAAGAAAGAGATCCTTTTAGTGGTAGACCGTTTCTCCATAGAATCCGACCCGGACACCCATAAACGACTGTCCGACTCAGTAGAGACGGCATTCATAGAAGGCAACGGAGCTTGCATCATAAAAATTTACGGGAAAGAGGAGACGACGACCCAACGTTTCTCCAATCGATTCGAGGCTGACGGCATCCTGTTCGACGAGCCTAACGAGTTGATGTTCAGTTTCAACAGTCCTTACGGAGCTTGCCCTGAATGCGAAGGATACGGAAAAATCATCGGCATTGACGAAGACCTCGTCATCCCCAACAAATCCCTCTCCATCTACGAAGGAGCGGTGGCTTGCTGGCACGGAGACAAGATGTCCGAATGGCTCCAAGCCATCATTGTCAACGCCAACCGGGTGAACTTTCCAATTCACAAGCCCTACTATCAGTTCACGAAAGAGGAGCATGATATGCTTTGGAACGGAACCCGTTACTTCAGCGGCATAAACGACTTTTTCAAATTCGTCCAAGAGAATCAATACAAGATTCAATACAGGGTAATGCTTTCCCGCTTTCGTGGAAAGACCACCTGCCCTATCTGCAACGGCACTCGGCTAAAGAAAGAGGCCGAAAATGTCCGTATAGGGGGTAAAACCATCACAGAACTTGTGGTCCTCCCCATCAGCGAGTTGAAACTCTTCTTTCAAGAGATCCAATTCGATGAACACGAACAGAAAATAGCAAAACGACTCATAACGGAAATCACAAGCCGCATCCAATTCCTATTAGATGTCGGACTCGGATATCTGACACTCAACCGAATGTCCTCATCCCTCTCAGGAGGTGAGAGCCAACGCATCAACCTTGCCACCTCATTGGGAAGTAGTTTGGTCGGTTCTCTCTACATCCTCGACGAACCCAGCATCGGATTGCATCCACGGGATTCACACCTGCTCATCGAGGTGCTGCAGAAGTTGAGAGACTTGGGCAACACTGTAGTGGTGGTGGAACACGACGAGGAGATCATGAGGGCTGCAGACTATCTAATCGACATAGGTCCGGACGCAGGAAGATTGGGCGGAAACCTGATTTACCAAGGTCCCATCAACGAAGAGGTCCTAAAACGAGGAGACCTTCCGCAAGAGAGCCACACATTCAACTATCTGTTAGGCAAGGACAAAATCGAGACACCCGCCTACAGAAGGAAGTGGAGCAACTACATAGAAGTGACCGACGTGCGCCAAAACAACCTAAAAGGCATCACCGTCAAATTTCCGCTCAACGTCATCACCGTGGTGACGGGAGTCAGTGGTTCCGGAAAGTCCTCTTTGGTACGCGATGTGTTCTATTCGGCCATGAAGAAGAGAATGGGCGGCATCGCAGAGAAGACAGGACTCTACGCTGACATCAACGGAAGTTTCCATTTGGTTACAGACATTGAGTTTGTCGATCAAAATCCAATAGGCAAATCCTCCCGTTCCAACCCTGTCACCTACCTCAAAGCCTACGACGAAATCAGGAAGTTGTTCGCCGAACAACCGCTGTCAAAACAGATGGGTTACACGGCCGCACACTTCTCCTTCAACGTAGACAAAGGACGTTGCGAAGAGTGCCAAGGAGAAGGAACCATCACCGTAGAGATGCAATTCATGGCCGACATCGTTCTGACTTGCGAATCCTGCCATGGACACCGTTTCAAGGAGGAGATCCTGGAAGTCACCTATCGAGGAGCCAACATCTACGACGTGTTGGAAATGACCGTCAACCAAGCTGTCGAATTCTTCTCGGAAGGAACAGGAAGCACAGAGAAAAAGATTGTGAAACGCCTACAGCCTTTGAAAGATGTAGGACTAGGGTACGTGAAATTGGGACAATCATCCGATACGCTATCCGGCGGAGAGAGCCAACGCGTGAAATTGGCAGCCATCCTCGCCATGGAGAAGCCGGAGCCCATGATCTTCATATTCGACGAACCGACGACAGGTCTGCATTTCCACGACATTAAGACGCTAATGAAAGCCTTCAATGCGCTCATCGCATCTGGGCACACGGTCATCATCATCGAGCACAACCTCGAAGTCATCAAATGCGCCGACCACATCATCGACATCGGCCCAGAAGGTGGCGAGGCCGGCGGAAACTTAGTCTTCGCTGGAACACCTGAAGAGTTGGTCAAATGCGAAAATTCCCACACGGGAAGATTCCTAAAAGAACATCTATAACAGAATAACAAGAATACGATGGAAGAGAATATAAAAGAAGACATAAAGAATGCCATCAAAACGATGAAGAATGGGGGCATCATCCTCTACCCTACAGACACAATCTGGGGCTTGGGGTGCGACGCAACCAACGAAGAGGCTGTCAAAAAAATATTTGAGATAAAAAAGAGGGAAGACTCAAAATCCATGTTGGTCTTGACAGACTCAGCCGGAAAAGTAGAGAGATTGGTCGGAGATGTCCCTAACATTGTCTGGGACTTGGTGGAAGTTAGCGACAAACCGCTCACCATCATCTATCCTGGAGGAAAGAACATGGCGAAAAACTTAATCGCCCAAGACGGCAGTGTCGGCATCCGCATCACCAACGAGACCTTTTCCAAAGAGCTCTGCGCCCAATTCAGGTTGCCCATCGTCTCCACATCGGCCAACATCAGCGGAGAACCTTCGCCAAGCAATTTCTCCGAAATCAGCGAAGAAATCATCAAGTCTGTCGACTATGTTGTCCAATATAGGCAAAACGACAAGACAAAGGCAAAACCATCGTCCATCATAAAAGTAAACTCCGACGGCTCGATAAAAATTATACGGGAATAAACAATCAAACCACAAACTATCCGTTATCCTATAGAGGGATAGGAGTAGTTTCACCAGAAGGACGCTATTCTCTTACAGAGACAACTCAATAATGAAAAGCATTCATCAAAAGAACAAAAAAGAGAGACAAGCAAGGAAATACATCTGCCTCGACATCGTGGCATCACTCCTTGCCTGGTTCCTCTTCTTTCTTTTCAGACGAATCGAGATAGAGTCCACCTTCATCCAAAACATACAACTCTTCTCTCCCATATACAATTTTTGGAAACTGCTATTCGGAGTGCCCGTCTTCTGGATCTTCATCTTCTGGCTATCGGGCTACTACAACACACCTTTCCAGAAATCCAGGGTTGTAGAATTCTTCCAGACTCTCATCAGCGTATTCGGAGGGTCGCTCCTCCTCTTTTTCATCCTGCTCATCGACGACCCCGTCATCTCATACAAGTACTACTACTTGTCCTTTGTCGTGCTCTTCACCATCTACTTTTTGGTCGTATATACCTTCCGTTGTATCCTAACAAGCGTTACGGCCTACAACATCCATAATAACAAATGGGGCTTCAACACCCTAATTATCGGCTCAGGAGAAAAGGCGAAGAAGACATGGGAATTGCTAAGAACCTGTAAACCAGCCACAGGCAATCACGTCATCGGCTTCATCACCACCGAACACACGGACAACATTATCGATCCTGAAATGATATTGGGAGATATGGAAGAGTTGCCTCGTATCATCAAAGAGAAAGGCATCGAAGAGACCATCATCGCCATTGACAGCGAAAACAGAGGAGACCTCTTCGGCATCATCAACCAACTGTACCAATTCAACGTCGGCATAAGTTTTCCGCCCCATCTCTACGATTTCTTGGTCGGCGGAATCCGTCAATCAGCCATTTACGCAGTCCCTTTCGTAAACATACTAGAGAATAAGATGCCTGAGTGGCAACAAAATATCAAACGACTCTCCGACATCCTGATCTCCTCCATCGGCATTATCCTAACATCGCCGCTGCTCCTCTTCTTGGCATGCAAAGTCAAGCTCTCATCTCCAGGGAAAATACTATTTACCCAAGAACGAATCGGGCTACACGGAGAACCCTTCCGCATCTTGAAATTCCGGACGATGTACGAACGCCAAGAATCCGAACAAGACCATGAACTGACCCATGCCAACGATGATCGGGTGACCCCCATCGGAAAGACTATGCGAAAATATCGTTTGGACGAACTTCCTCAACTCTTCAATGTCATCAAGGGAGAGATGTCGCTGGTCGGACCCCGCCCCGAACAAAAATACTACATCAAACAAATCCTACAAAAAGCACCGCACTATGCGTTGATACACAAAGTAAAACCCGGTATCACCTCGTGGGGAATGGTCAAATATGGCTATGCGGACAATGTAGAAAAAATGATCGAACGATTGCAGTACGACATCCTATATATTGAAAACATTTCCCTGCTGATTGACGTGAAGATCTTAATCTACACCGTCAAGACCATCCTCTCCGGCAAAGGAGTCTAATCCCATTCATTTTTTTCAACCTCCTTGGAGAATCGGAATCCCAACATCAACTCAAAAGAAGAGGAGGCATCCGTTTTTGCCAATGCATTGATTGCATAGGAATAGGAAGCACTCACATAAAAATGTTCCGTTGCGAAGACCTTGAACAAAGCGCCGACATAATGGTCTATTTCATACAACAAACCCAAGTTCCAACGCCCGTCATAATCCAAATTAGGCTCCAACAAAAAAGAGAACGGCGCATTCTCAGCCCCCATCACAATCGACTGCAACTTCAACATATAATCTTTTGTCCATGAGAAACTTTTTGAAAGCGACAAGTAGCCATGAGGGACTAATACACAACCGTAATCTTTCGAATGCGCCGTATTTCCTAATCCTTTCGCACTTAACGCCACACTCCACGAAGGATATTCATACCAAAATGCCACTTGTCCCGACAAAGAGGTCCTTTGCTCAGGCAGGTTCTCCCAAACAGCATCCGACTCGGAATTAGCCAAGTCCGAATCATTATAACTATTCCACAAATAATTGCCTCCTACGGACATAGACAAAATTCCACTGTCAGAAATCCTTATGCGATAGGCCAAGTCCGTTGCCGCCTCTTTCCTCTCATTGATTCCAATACTCTGATAAGAGAACGACGCCCCCACGCCCAAATTCACGTTCCTCCATAACGTAGAGCCCGACAAGATAATAGAAAGTGGGCTACCCTCCAAGTTCACCCATTGCTTATTAAGATGCATCATACAAGCGACACCATCGTTCACCCCCGCATACGCACCATTATAGAGCAACGGATCATAAGCAAAAATCCACGATTGACTTTTTTGTTGAGCATACGTTCCCCAAAGGGAGAAAAAGCAGCAAACAAAAGCAAACACACTTCGAGATAAAATCATTTTAATATGTCATTAAGTCACGGTGACCCCTAAGAATCACCGTGCAATAAGATGAAACAAACAGATATATAAGGATCAATACAACAATTCGATGTACCCCGAATAGACCTTCTTGCCTTCCGACAATAAGACATAAAAATAGGTTCCCATCGGCAAAAGTCCCGTTTGGAGCGTACGATTAGAGTTACTCCTGCCACTCCAAGAATTGTCGTAATTCTTTTTCTGGTATACAATGCTTCCCCATTGATTAAAAACGACCAATTCATTACGAGGAAAATTTCCAATCTCTTCAATAACAAAGAACTCATTCTTCCCATCACCATTAGGACTCAGCAAATAATTGTGAATTCGGACATCCTTCACGAATATTCCAGAAATCGTACGCACCCCTATTTTTACAGAAGACTCACAATCGTCCACCACATCTCCATTATGCAACAACTGCCAATAGACAGAATAGTCACCCGGAGTCAAAGAGATCGGCAACCAATCGGGGTTAGACTTAACTGAAATCGTATCAGAAAAGAGTTCTCCCTTTTCGTCATCCGAGAGAGTCATCAATATGGTATCCTTTCTACAAGTCTTATCTAACCTAGGCAAATCCAATATAATGTTCAATTGTGCAGTATCCGAGGATGCCATAAACGACAAATCATCTGGACACTCGACGAAATAAGAGGTGATCGTATCTCTCACCTCGACCCGATACGAACAAGAGGCGACAGCCCTACCATTCTCTTTTGCCACGAAAGTATACTGTTGAAATTCCTCATGACGCATCATAGCCCCATCCAAACCCTCTTTAAGGATCACCTTCCAATTCGGATTAGTCGAAATTGGATACACCGCACTATAAATCAACTCACATTGGTCATGAGATAGATAAACGATCGTATCACTCTGGCACAAAAGCAAATTCTCTTGAATTTGGCAAGAATCATCCACCACAGAGAGCCAATAGGAACACGTATCATTATATAAATTACTGAGGAACGTATCTTTGGCAACAAATTTCAACTCCATCCGTTCGCCTGCCCGTAAAGCATACAAATCCTCCCAACGGAACAAAGGATAGACAACCCCATCCAAAGAGGAAGGCATTGCAGGTATGAAATTAGTTGACAAGGAAGATAAAGTAATGGTTGTATCGTGGCCACACATTATCGTCGGCTTATAACACAACGTAGTATCGAAAGGCAACGGATTTTTCTCAGCGTCATCTGCGACAACCGTCAGCCAATACGAACAGGTATCACTATGGTGCGTGCCGTCGATCGTGTCGTGGGCAACGAACCGAAGTTCCATCCGATCACCTTCATGTAGGCTAAGCACCTCATCCTGATGGAACAAGTTTTCGACTATTCCATCGGATGAAGTCGCCCTTTCAGGCGTATAGCCCGCCAACAAAACAGATATGCGAATTGTCGTGTCCGAATGACAAACAATTCCTGGCGTATAGTGTAACGTTGTATCTTGATTCAAACTATCCGAAACCACTGTCAACCAATACGAACAAGTATCACTGTGGTGCGTACCGTCAATCGTGTCGTGGGCGACGAACCGAAGTTCCATCCTATCCCCCTCCTGTAGGCTAAGCACCTCATCCTGACGGAACAGGCTTTCCACCTTTCCATCGGATGAAGTCGCCTTCTCAGGCGTATAGCCCGCTAACAAAACAGACAGTAAAATAGTAGTGTCTGAAAGACAGTTTATATTTGGTACATAATATTCTATACTATCTGAGGCCACCGTCAACCAATACGAACAAGTATCACTATGATGCGTACCGTCTATCGTGTCGTGGGCGACGAACCGAAGTTCCATCCTTTCCCCCTCCTGTAGGCTAAGCACCTCATCCTGATGGAAGAGACTCTCTACTATTCCATCGGATGAAGTCGCCTTCTCAGGCGTATAGCCCGCTAACAAAACAGACAGTAAAATAGTAGTGTCTGAAAGACAGTTTATTTCTGGT